>NZ_JBSGUS010000017.1:0-167254 GCF_053608045.1 Kribbella sp. NPDC055071 | reverse complement strand
ACCCCCACGCTTGTGTATCCCCGCTCTAACCCCCCCCCCCTCTGCGCGGGCATCGATGTCAAATATGCGGCCCGCGCGGCACCCCCCGCGCGGACCTCATGGAATCACTTGAGGATCTTGGTGACCCGGCCGGCGCCGACGGTGCGGCCACCTTCACGGATCGCGAACTTCAGGCCCTCTTCCATGGCGATCGGCTGAATCAGCTCGACCGACATGTCGGTGTTGTCGCCCGGCATGACCATCTCGGTGCCCTCGGGCAGCGTGACGACGCCGGTGACGTCGGTGGTGCGGAAGTAGAACTGCGGGCGGTAGTTCTGGAAGAACGGCGTGTGCCGGCCGCCCTCCTCCTTCGACAGGATGTAGACCGAAGCGTCGAAGTTGGTGTGCGGGGTCGTGGTGCCCGGCTTGATGACAACCATGCCGCGCTCGACGTCCTCGCGCTTGGTGCCACGAAGCAGCAGACCGACGTTCTCACCGGCCTGGCCCTCGTCGAGCAGCTTGCGGAACATCTCGATACCGGTGACCGTGGTGGTCTGCTTCTCCGGACGGATGCCGACGATGTCGACCGTCTCGTTGATCTTGACGACACCGCGCTCGATCCGGCCGGTGATGACCGTGCCGCGACCCGTGATGGTGAAGACATCCTCCACCGGCATCAGGAACGGCTTGTCGATCTCGCGGACCGGCTGCGGGATGTAGGCGTCGACGGCGTCCATCAGCTCGATGATCGACTCGGCCCACTTCGCGTCACCCTGCAGAGCCGGGTGCGCCGCGACCTTCACGACCGGGGCGTTGTCGCCGTCGAACTCCTGCTCCGAGAGCAGCTCGCGAACCTCGAGCTCGACGAGCTCCAGGATCTCCTCGTCGTCGACCATGTCGCACTTGTTCAGCGCGACCACCATGGCCGGCACGCCGACCTGGCGGGCGAGCAGCACGTGCTCACGCGTCTGCGGCATCGGACCGTCGGTGGCGGCGACGACCAGGATCGCACCGTCCATCTGGGCCGCACCGGTGATCATGTTCTTGATGTAGTCCGCGTGACCCGGGCAGTCGACGTGGGCGTAGTGCCGGGCCTCGGTCTGGTACTCGACGTGCGCGATGGAGATGGTGATACCGCGCTGGCGCTCTTCCGGCGCCTTGTCGATCTGATCGAAGGCCGACGCCTCGTTCAGGGTCGGGTACTTGTCGTGCAGCACCTTGGTGATCGCCGCGGTAAGAGTGGTCTTACCGTGGTCGATGTGACCGATGGTGCCGATGTTGACGTGCGGCTTGGTCCGCTCGAACTTCGCCTTCGCCACTGGGGCCCTCCTGGATAAATGTTGACTTACGCCGTACGCCGACGCGCTGTGGGTTGGTTGGTCCGGGCGAGATTACTCGCCGCGGGCCTTCTTGATGATCTCTTCCGCCACGTTCTTCGGAACCTCGGCGTAGGAATCGAACTGCATCGAGTACGACGCGCGGCCCTGGGTCTTCGACCGCAGGTCACCGACGTACCCGAACATCTCGGACAACGGCACCAGAGCCTTCACGGCCCGGCTGCCACCGGGGCCTTCGTCCATCGACTGGATCTGGCCACGGCGTGAGTTGAGGTCGCCGATCACTTCACCCATGTAGTCCTCGGGCGTGATGACCTCGACCGAGAACATCGGCTCGAGGATGACCGGCGTCGCCCGGCGGGCGGCGTCCTTGAAGGCCATCGAACCGGCGATCTTGAAGGCGAGCTCGGAAGAGTCGACGTCGTGGTAGGCGCCGTCGGTCAGCGTGACCTTGACGTCCACCATCGGGTAGCCGGCCAGTACGCCGAACTCCATCGCCTCCTGGGCACCCTCGTCCACCGACGGGATGTACTCCCGGGGGATGCGGCCACCCGTGACGGCGTTGACGAACTCGTACCCGCCCTCGCCACCGGCCTCGACCGAAGTCGGCTCGATGTTGATGATCACGCGCGCGAACTGACCAGAACCACCGGTCTGCTTCTTGTGCGTGTAGTCGACCTTCTCGACCTTCTTCTTGATCGTCTCGCGGTAGGCGACCTGCGGCTTACCGACGTTCGCCTCGACGCGGAACTCGCGCTTCATCCGGTCGACCAGCACCTCGAGGTGCAGCTCGCCCATCCCGGCGATGATCGTCTGGCCGGTGTCCTCGTCGGTCCGGACCTGGAAGGTCGGGTCCTCCTCGGCCAGGCGCTGGATCGCGACGCCGAGCTTCTCCTGGTCGCCCTTCGACTTGGGCTCGATGGCGACCGAGATGACCGGAGCCGGGAACTGCATCGACTCCAGTACGACGGGCTTGGCCGGGTCGGCCAGCGTCTCACCGGTGGTGGTGTCCTTCAGACCCATCACGGCGACGATGTGGCCGGCGCCGATCGACGCGATCTCCTCACGCTTGTTCGCGTGCATGCGGTAGATCTTGCCGATCCGCTCCTTGCGGCCCTTGGTCGGGTTCAGCACCTGGGTGCCGGTCTCCAGCTTGCCGGAGTACACCCGGATGAAGGTCAGCTTGCCCAGGTGCGGGTCGGCCGCGATCTTGAACGCCAGCGCCGAGAACGGCTCGCTGTCGTCCGGCTTGCGCAGCACGACCTGGTCGCTGTCCTTGACGTCGTGGCCCTCGATGGCCGGAACGTCGAGCGGGCTGGGCAGGAAGGCGTTGATCGCGTCGAGCAGCGGCTGGACGCCCTTGTTCTTGAACGCCGTACCGGTCAGGACCGGGGTCAGCTTGCTCGCGATGGTCGCCCGCCGGATGCCGGCCACGATCTGCGCCTCGGTCGGGGTCTCGCCCTCGAGGTACATCTCCATGATCTCGTCGTCGGCCTCGGCCAGCGTCTCGATCAGCTTGTCGTGCCACTCGGCCGCCAGCTCGGTGTGGCTGGCCGGGATCTCCTCGACGGTGTAGTCCTCACCCATCGTGGTCTCGCCGCGCCAGGTCAGCGCGCGCATGCCGACCAGGTCGACGACGCCGATGAAGTCCGACTCCGCGCCGATCGGCAGCTGCAGCACCAGCGGCACCGCGGCCAGCCGGTCGACGATCATGTCGACGCAGCGCATGAACTCCGCGCCGGTCCGGTCCAGCTTGTTGACGAAGCAGATCCGCGGCACGCCGTACCGGTCGGCCTGGCGCCACACGGTCTCGGACTGCGGCTCGACTCCCGCGACACCGTCGAAGACGGCGACAGCGCCGTCGAGGACGCGCAGCGAGCGCTCCACCTCGACGGTGAAGTCGACGTGACCCGGGGTGTCGATGATGTTGATGGTGTGGTCTTTCCAGGTACAGGTCGTCGCGGCGGACGTGATCGTGATGCCGCGCTCCTGCTCCTGCTCCATCCAGTCCATCGTGGCGGCGCCGTCGTGGACCTCACCGATCTTGTAGGTGATACCGGTGTAGAAGAGGATCCGCTCGGTCGTCGTCGTCTTGCCGGCGTCGATGTGAGCCATGATCCCGATGTTGCGGACCTTGGCCAGGTCGGTGGTGATTTGTACGGCCACCTCGGTGGTCTACCTCTCGATTCTGTACTGCGTCAAAGTGTGAAGACCGGAGTCCGGATACGGACTCCGGATCACCAGCGGTAGTGGGCGAAAGCCTTGTTGGCTTCGGCCATCTTGTGCGTGTCCTCGCGGCGCTTGACCGAGGCACCCAGACCGTTGGAGGCGTCCAGGATCTCGTTCATCAGGCGCTCGGACATGGTCTTCTCGCGACGGGCGCGGGAGTACGACGTCAGCCAGCGCAGCGCCAGCGTGGTGGACCGACCGGGCTTGACCTCGATCGGCACCTGGTAGGTGGCACCACCGACGCGGCGGCTCTTGACCTCGATGCTCGGCTTCACGTTGTCCAGCGCACGCTTCAGCGTGATCACCGGGTCGGTGCCGGTCTTGGTCCGGGTGCCCTCGAGCGCGGTGTAGACGATGCTCTGCGCGATCTGCTTCTTGCCGTCGACCAGGATCTTGGAGATCAACTGGGTGACGAGCGGCGAACTGTAGACCGGGTCGATGATGACCGGACGCTTCGGGGCGGGGCCCTTGCGCGGCATTAGCTCTTCTCCTTCTTCGCGCCGTAGTGGCTGCGCGCCTGCTTGCGGTTCTTCACACCCTGGGTGTCGAGCGAACCGCGGATGATCTTGTACCGGACACCCGGGAGGTCCTTCACACGACCGCCACGCACGAGCACGATCGAGTGCTCCTGCAGGTTGTGGCCGACACCGGGGATGTACGCGGTGACCTCGATGCCGCTGGTCAGGCGGACACGCGCGACCTTACGAAGCGCCGAGTTCGGCTTCTTCGGTGTGGTCGTGTAGACGCGCGTGCACACACCGCGACGCTGGGGGGAACCCTTCAGGGCGGGCGTCTTGTTCTTGGACACCTTGTCCTGGCGGCCCTTGCGGACCAACTGGTTAATGGTGGGCACCGCGTAGGTCTCTTTCTGTCGTCCGGCTTTCTTCTGTTGCCTGACCCCCGCGGTCGGGTGTGTCGCGTGCGCACGGGCGTACCGAAGCCGTAATCTTCCGGACTGTCGGCAGGAATCCCGTGTCACGCGCGCAGACCCGATTGGGGAGGGGCACGCATGACGGCCCAGGATGACCCGGGCACGATCGTTAAGACTAGCGTCTGCCTCAAGCACGGTCAAAATGAGTCATCGACCGCGGCTGAGGTCTATCCGCTCTTACAGTCTACAGGCTCTCCGCAGGAGCCTGACGCAGGCACGAGAGTGGCCCGGCCGCTGGTACGGCGGCCAGACCACTTGCGCGTGGATCACACCCGGAATTCGACCTCGGAGATCAGTCCTTCGGTGACCCGGTAGAGCGCGAGGGTCGGGACCGGATCCCCGCTGTCGTAGGCCAGGACGTGCTCGACCACCCACTCGCCGAGCATCAACTTCTGCACAACCTCGGTCTTGCAGCGACCGGCGTCGAACCGCGGCCGGTAGTGCTCGCGCAGGAACCTGCGGCCCTTCAGCTCGGTGCCGTCCGCGAGCAGGATCCGGGCGGTCGGTGAGTACATCGCCAGGAAGGCCTCGAGGTCGTGCGCGGCGTACGCGGCGTGCTCGCGGCCGATCACCCGCGCGGCCACGGTATCGGCCGTCACAGCGGCAACGGTGGCCGCGCCGAGGTCGGCCAGCGGTGGCGTCCTGGTGGTCTGCGCGGGCCGAACGTCAGGCTGAGTGGAAGGCTGAGTGGAGATCTGGGTCGAAGGCTGGGGAGAAGGCTGGACGAGCGCCGGCTGACTGGCGGGTTCAGCAGGTGCCGCCGGGACAACAGCAGGAGTCTTTTCGGCCACCGGGGCCGGTCTGGTGCTGGCCGGCTTGGTCGTCGCCGGCTTGGTGGCGGCCGGCGTCCGGGTGGGGGTCTTGGTCTTGGGTGGCGGGACGAGGAGTTTTTCCTGGCCGTCCGGGTCCTCGCCCAGGTGGGCGATCGCCCAGTCCAGGGCCTTGGTGACGGCGGCGCGTGATTCTTCGGTGTGGTCGAGCATGTCGAACCCGTGGTGCCCTTTCGGTACGTCGATGATGTCCAGCGCGGAGCCACCTGCGGAGACGAACTCCGCGACCGGGCCGGCGAGCTCCTCGTGCTCGAGCCCGGCCCTGGTCAGCAACACCGGCAGGACTGAACTTGATGCGGGTCCCACCCCACCGCTGCGGTCGTACTTGCCGATCACTTCGATGGCATTGACCAGCTCGTCGGCACCGGGCGGGGTGGCGAGCAGCGGATAGGTGAGGGCGACGGCCCGCAGCCAGTCGGGGCGGCTGTCCAGCCACTCCCCTGCCAGCAGGCCGGCGCCGGAGAAGAACCACAGTCCGACCCGGTCCGGGTCGACGCGTGGATCCGAACGCAGGACGCCGACCGCAGCCTCCACCTCGTCCGCGGCGGTGACCAATTGGTCGAAGCCGCGGATCAGGCTGTGGTCGACGACAGCTGCCACCAGTCCTCGTCTGGCGGCGGCGGTCGCGTACCCCCGGTAGACCGGCCAGTCCCGAGGCATCACCTCGAGGCCGTCGGGCCCAGGACCCCCGTGCACGAACAACAACCCTCCGGTGCGGGCGGTACCGGCCGGGCGATAGAAGTCGATCTCTCCGAGCCTGTCCACCCGAACGTCGGGGCCGTCCAAAACTCCTAGGACGAAAGGCCGCAGGTAGGCCGGGAGATCCGTCATGGGCTCAATCTTGGCGCATCCAACCGACAGTTACAGCCCCTACCCCGAGTGTCTTGTCCAGACCGTCGCACAAAGTCCGCGAGTAGGCCGGAAATCCTTGTCTGCCAAGCGTTTGAGACGCCCCAAGAATGTCAGGAGAATGCCGCGAGGGCGGCACCCCCAAAGTGGGAGTGCCGCCCTCGCGGTTGTCTGTGACCCGACTCAGTTCTGGTAGGAACCGAGGTCGAAGTCGTCGAGCGGGACCGCCTGTCCGCTGGACGGGCCGAAGTCGTAGTCGTACGACTCGTAGCCGACCATCGAGTACATCGCGGCCTTCGCCTCCTCGGTGGGCTCCACCCGGATGTTGCGGTAACGGTCCATGCCCGTACCGGCCGGGATCAGCTTGCCGATGATGACGTTCTCCTTCAGACCGACCAGCGAGTCGGACTTGCCGTGGATCGCGGCCTCGGTCAGGACGCGGGTCGTCTCCTGGAAGGAGGCGGCCGACAGCCACGACTCGGTGGCCAGCGAGGCCTTGGTGATACCCATCAGCACCGGACGACCCGAGGCCGGCGTACCGCCCTCGGCCACGACGCGACGGTTCTCCGCCTCGAACATGATCCGGTCCGCGAGCTCACCCGGCAGCAGCTGGGCGTCGCCCGACTCGATCACCGTGACCCGGCGCAGCATCTGCCGGACGATGATCTCGATGTGCTTGTCGTGGATGGCGACACCCTGCGACCGGTACACCGCCTGGACCTCGTCGACCAGGTGCTCCTGCGCCTTGCGTACGCCGAGGATCCGCAGGACCTCCTGCGGGTCCGGCGTACCCTGCGTCAGCTGCTGACCAACCTCGACGTGCTGACCCTCTTCGATCAGCAGGCGGCCACGCTTCGACACCGGGTAGGCGACCTCCTCGGAACCGTCGTCCGGGGTGAGCACCAGCTTCCGGGTCTTGTCGGTGTCCTCGATCGCGATCCGGCCGGCCGCCTCGGCGATCGGCGCCTTGCCCTTGGGCTGACGAGCCTCGAAGAGCTCGACAACACGCGGCAGACCGTGGGTGATGTCGTCACCCGCGACGCCACCGGTGTGGAAGGTACGCATCGTCAGCTGCGTCCCCGGCTCACCGATGGACTGGGCCGCGATGATGCCGACCGCCTCGCCGATGTCGACCGGCTTGCCGGTCGCCAGCGAACGCCCGTAGCACTTGGCGCAGGTACCGGTCTTGGCGTCACAGGTCAGCACGGAGCGGACCTTGACCTCCTCGATCCCGGCGGCCACCAGAGCGGCGATGGACACGTCGCCCAGGTCGCTCCCGGCCGCCAGCACCAGCTCGCCCTTGGCGTCGAACGTGTCCGTCGCCAGGGTGCGCGCGTAGGCGCTGGTCTCCACGTTCTCCGCGTGCACGACCTTGCCGTCCGGACCCGGCTCGCCGATCTTCTTCGGCAGGCCGCGCTCGGTACCGCAGTCCTCCTCGCGGATGATGACGTCCTGCGACACGTCCACCAGACGACGGGTGAGATACCCGGAGTCGGCGGTCCGCAGCGCGGTGTCGGCAAGACCCTTACGAGCACCGTGGGTGGCGATGAAGTACTCGACCACCGACAGGCCCTCGCGGAAGTTGGACTTGATCGGCCGGGCGATGATCTCGCCCTTCGGGTTGGCCACCAGACCACGCATACCGGCGATCTGCCGGATCTGCATCATGTTGCCGCGGGCACCGGAGTGCACGGCCATCCAGATCGGGTTGTCCTTCTCGAAGTTCTCTTCCATCGCCTTGCCGACCTCGGCGTTGGCTCCGGTCCAGATCTCGATCAGTTCCTGCCGCCGCTCGGACGAGGTGATCAGACCTCGCTCGAACTGCTTCTGGACCTTCTCGGCCTGCGCCTCGTACCGCGCCATGATCTCCGGCTTGGACGGCGGCGTGCTGAAGTCGTCGATCGACACCGTGACACCCGAGCGGGTGGCCCAGCGGAAACCGAGGTCCTTCAGGTTGTCCAGCGCGTTCGCGACCTCGACCTTGGAGTAGCGCTCGGCCAGGTCGTTGACGATCCCGCCCAGCTGCTTCTTACCGACCTCGACGTCGACGAACGGGTAGTCCATCGGCAGCGCCTCGTTGAACAGCGCCCGCCCCAGCGTGGTCTCCAGCACGAACCCACCATCGGGCAGCGCGGTGGCACCAGCCGGTACGCCGGACTCGTCCAGCCGCAGCGTGATCTTGGCCTGCAGTGACAGCTCGAGCTTGTCGAAGGCCATCAGCGCCTCGGCGACCGAGCTGAACGCACGGCCCTCGCCCTTGACGCCTTCCTTCAGCATGGTCAGGAAGTAGATGCCGATGATCATGTCCTGCGTCGGCATCGTGACCGGACGGCCGTCGGCCGGCTTCAGGATGTTGTTGGTCGACAGCATCAGGATCCGGGCCTCGGCCTGCGCCTCGGCCGACAGCGGCAGGTGCACCGCCATCTGGTCACCGTCGAAGTCCGCGTTGAACGCGGAGCAGACGAGCGGGTGGATCTGGATCGCCTTGCCCTCGATCAGCTGCGGCTCGAACGCCTGGATACCCAGCCGGTGCAGGGTTGGTGCACGGTTGAGCAGAACCGGGTGCTCGGTGATGACCTCTTCCAGCACGTCCCAGACCTGGGCGCGCTGGCGCTCGACCATCCGCTTGGCGGACTTGATGTTCTGCGCGTGGTTGAGGTCGACCAGCCGCTTCATCACGAACGGCTTGAACAGCTCCAGCGCCATCGCCTTCGGCAGACCACACTGGTGCAGCTTCAGCTGCGGCCCGACGACGATCACCGAACGACCGGAGTAGTCGACGCGCTTGCCCAGCAGGTTCTGCCGGAAGCGACCCTGCTTGCCCTTGAGCATGTCCGAGAGCGACTTCAGCGGCCGGTTGCCCGGGCCGGTGACCGGACGGCCACGACGGCCGTTGTCGAACAGTGCGTCGACGGCCTCCTGCAGCATCCGCTTCTCGTTGTTGACGATGATCTCCGGCGCGCCCAGGTCGAGCAGTCGCTTGAGCCGGTTGTTGCGGTTGATCACCCGGCGGTACAGGTCGTTCAGGTCCGAGGTGGCGAACCGGCCACCGTCGAGCTGAACCATCGGCCGCAGGTCCGGCGGGATCACCGGAACGCAGTCGAGCACCATGCCCATCGGGCTGTTGTTGGTGGCGAGGAACGCCGTGACGACCTTGAGCCGCTTCAGGGCCCGCGTCTTGCGCTGGCCCTTACCGGTCTTGATCGTCTCGCGCAGGTTGTCCGCCTCGGCCTTCAGGTCGAAGGTCTCCAGCCGCCGCTGGATCGCGGCGGCACCCATGGCGCCCTCGAAGTACTTGCCGAACCGCTCCTTCATGGCGCGGTAGAGGATCTCGTCGCCCTCGAGGTCCTGGACCTTCAGGTTCTTGAACCGGGTCCAGACCTCGTCGAGGCGGTCGATCTCGCGCTGCGCACGGTCGCGCAGCTGCTTGACCTCACGCTCGGCGCCTTCCTTGACCTTGCGGCGTACGTCGGCCTTGGCGCCCTCGGCCTCGAGCTGCGCCAGGTCCTCCTCGAGCTTCTTCATCCGGGTCTCGATGTCGTTGTCGCGCCGGTTCTCGAGCTGCTTGCGCTCGACGTCGGTCCGGCCCTCCAACGACGAGAGGTCGCGGTGCCGCGCCTCGTCGTCGACGTCGGTGATCATGTACGCCGCGAAGTAGATGACCTTCTCGAGGTCCTTCGGGGCGAGGTCGAGCAGGTAGCCCAGTCGCGACGGGACACCCTTGAAGTACCAGATGTGGGTGACCGGCGCGGCCAGCTCGATGTGGCCCATCCGCTCGCGGCGCACCTTGGAGCGGGTGACCTCGACGCCACACCGCTCGCAGATGATGCCCTTGAAGCGAACGCGCTTGTACTTACCGCAGTAGCACTCCCAGTCCCGGGTGGGACCGAAGATCTTCTCGCAGAAAAGGCCGTCACGCTCAGGCTTGAGCGTCCGGTAGTTGATCGTCTCGGGCTTCTTGACCTCGCCGTGCGACCACTGACGGATCTCATCCGCGGTGGCCAGGCCGATCCGAAGCTCGTCGAAGAAATTCACGTCGAGCACGATGTGTTATCTCCCAATTGCTGTTGAAGCGGTCTGAGTGAGTTGGTTGTTGATCTCAAGCGGCAACCCGCTCAGACCTCCTCGACGCTGTTCGGCTCGCGCCGGGACAGGTCGATGCCCAGTTCCTCCGCGGCACGGAAGACGTCCTCCTCGCTGTCGCGCATCTCGACCCGGCTTCCGTCGGACGAGAGCACTTCCACGTTCAGACACAGGGACTGCATTTCCTTGACCAGAACCTTGAAGGACTCCGGGATACCCGGCTCCGGGATGTTCTCGCCCTTGACGATCGCTTCGTACACCTTGACGCGACCGACCACGTCGTCGGACTTGATGGTGAGCAGCTCCTGCAGCGCGAAAGCGGCACCGTAGGCCTCGAGGGCCCACACCTCCATCTCGCCGAACCGCTGGCCGCCGAACTGGGCCTTACCACCCAGGGGCTGCTGCGTGATCATCGAGTACGGACCGGTCGACCGTGCGTGGATCTTGTCGTCGACCAGGTGGTGCAGCTTCAGCATGTACATGTAGCCCACGCCGACCGGCTCCGGGAAAGGCTCACCCGAACGGCCGTCGAACAACTTGGCCTTGCCCTTGCCGTCGACCATCCGGACGCCGTCGCGGTTCGGCAGCGTGGAGCTGAGGAGGCCGGTGACCTCTTCCTCCCGCGCGCCGTCGAAGACCGGGGTGGCGACGTTCGTCATCGGAGCCGCGGAACCGGCGCCGATCTTGATCAGCCGCTGGGCCCACTCCTCCTGGTTCTCCGGATCGATCTCCCAGCCGCGGCTGGCGATCCAGCCGAGGTGGATCTCGAGCACCTGACCGACGTTCATCCGGCCGGGCACGCCCAGCGGGTTCAGGATGATGTCGACCTGGGTCCCGTCCTCGAGGAACGGCATGTCCTCGACCGGCAGGATCTTGGAGATGACGCCCTTGTTGCCGTGCCGGCCGGCCAGCTTGTCGCCGACCGAGATCTTCCGCTTCTGGGCCACGTACACCCGGACCAGCTGGTTGACGCCCGGCGGCAGCTCGTCGCCGTTGTCACGGTCGAAGACGCGGACACCGATGACGGTGCCCTCCTCGCCGTGCGGAACCTTCAGCGACGTGTCGCGGACCTCGCGGGCCTTCTCGCCGAAGATCGCGCGCAGCAGCCGCTCCTCCGGGGTCAGCTCGGTCTCACCCTTGGGGGTGACCTTGCCGACCAGGATGTCGCCGGTGGTGACCTCGGCGCCGATGCGGATGATGCCGCGCTCGTCGAGGTCGGCCAGCATCTCGTCGGAGACGTTCGGGATGTCCCGGGTGATCTCCTCCGGGCCCAGCTTGGTGTCGCGAGCGTCGACCTCGTGCTCCTCGATGTGGATCGAGGTCAGCAGGTCCTGCTGGACGACGCGCTGGGACAGGATGATCGCGTCTTCGTAGTTGTGACCCTCCCAGGGCATGAACGCGACCAGCATGTTGCGGCCGAGCGCCATCTCACCCTCGTCGGTGCACGGACCGTCGGCCAGTGGCGACCCGACCTCGACCCGCTGACCGGCGTCGACCAGCGGGCGCTGGTTGATGCAGGTGCCCTGGTTCGAGCGGCGGAACTTCGCCAGCCGGTAGGTCTGGTACGTACCGTCGTCGGCGGCGACCTCGATCAGGTCGGCCGAGACCTCCTTGATCACACCGGCCTTGTCGGCCACGACCACGTCGCCGGCGTCGACCGCACCGCGGAACTCCATGCCGGTACCGACCAGGGGGGCGTCCGCGGTGATCAGCGGAACGGCCTGGCGCTGCATGTTGGAGCCCATCAGGGCGCGGTTGGCGTCGTCGTGCTCGAGGAACGGGATCATCGCCGTCGCGACCGACACCATCTGGCGCGGCGAGACGTCCATGTAGTCCACGTCGTCGACCAGCACGAGCTCGACCTCACCGTGGCGCCGGCGAACCAGCACCCGGTCCTCGGCGAACGAGTCGTCGTCGTTCAGCGCCGCGTTGGCCTGGGCGATGACGAACCGGTCCTCCTCGTCCGCGGTCAGGTAGTCGACCTGGTCGGTGACCCGGCCGTCGACGACCTTGCGGTACGGCGTCTCGACGAAGCCGAACGGGTTCACCCGGCCGTACGTCGCGAGCGAGCCGATCAGACCGATGTTCGGGCCTTCCGGGGTCTCGATCGGGCACATCCGGCCGTAGTGGGACGGGTGCACGTCGCGAACCTCGAAGCCGGCCCGCTCGCGGCTCAGACCACCCGGGCCAAGGGCCGACAGGCGGCGCTTGTGGGTGAGTCCCGCGATCGGGTTGGTCTGGTCCATGAACTGCGACAGCTGCGACGTACCGAAGAACTCCTTCAGCGCCGCCACCACCGGACGGATGTTGATCAGGGTCTGCGGCGTGATCGCCTCGACGTCCTGGGTCGTCATCCGCTCCCGGACCACGCGCTCCATCCGGGCCAGGCCGGTGCGCAACTGGTTCTGGATCAGCTCACCGACCGTACGCAGCCGACGGTTGCCGAAGTGGTCGATGTCGTCTTCCTCGACCACGATCTCGCCGGTCGGGGCGGGCAGCTCGGTCTTGCCCTCGTGCAGCGCCACCAGGTACTTGATCGTGGCGACGATGTCGTCGATCGTCAGCACCGCGGTGTCGTGGGCCTCGTCGCGGCCGAGCTTCTTGTTGATCTTGTAGCGGCCGACCTTGGCCAGGTCGTAGCGCTTGCCGTTGAAGTAGTAGTTGTCCAGCAGCGCCTGCGCGGCTTCGCGCGTCGGCGGCTCGCCCGGGCGCAGCTTGCGGTAGATGTCCAGCAGCGCGTCGTCCTGCCCGGAGGTGTGGTCCTTCTCCAGGGTGAGGCGGATCGACTCGTAGTCGCCGAACTCCTCGAGGATCTGCGCGTCGGTCCAGCCCAGCGCCTTCAGCAGGACGGTGACGTTCTGCTTGCGCTTGCGGTCGAGGCGGACGCCGACCATGTCGCGCTTGTCCACCTCGAACTCCAGCCACGCACCGCGCGACGGGATGATCTTGGCGGTGAAGATGTCCTTGTCCGAGGTCTTGTCCGGCGTGCGCTCGAAGTACACACCGGGCGACCGGACGAGCTGCGAGACGACGACCCGCTCGGTGCCGTTGATGACGAAGGTGCCCTTGCGCGTCATCAACGGGAAGTCGCCCATGAAGACGGTCTGGCTCTTGATCTCACCGGTCTCGTTGTTCATGAACTCGGCCGTGACGAACAGCGGCGCGGAGTACGTGACGTCGCGCTCCTTGCATTCGTCGACCGTGTTCTTCGGTGGCTCGAAACGGTGGTCGCGGAACGACAGCGACATGGTGCCGCTGAAGTCCTCGATCGGGGAGATCTCCTCGAAGATCTCTTCGAGGCCGCTCGGGCCGGACAACTCGGTCCGCCCCTCGGCCTCGGCGGCGGCCACACGGGCCTGCCAGGTTTCGTTGCCGACCAGCCAGTCGAAACTGTCCACCTGCAACGCAAGAAGATCCGGAACCTCAAGAGGTTCGGAGATCTTTGCGAAGGAGATGCGGCGTGGTGAGCCGGAAACGTCGGAAATACTGTCGGACTGGGGGTTGCGCGAGGCGACCAAGGGGCGTCCTTCCACGGGCTCGCAAAGTTACGTGCGGTGCTGGCACTTCGGTGCTGTCGGCGCATGCCAAGCCGCCCTAGTCAAGTCGGGACCTGAGCCAGAGCGAGGAGAAAGGCAGCGCAAAGCAATAGGCTACCCGATACAGGCAAGCCTGTCCAATGGGGTCCGATAGTTTGCCTTCGGACCCCCCTTCCCGTCAAGGACCGACCCGGGATCTCCAGCGGATAGATCACCCGCGAGACTTCCGGCGTCCTCCTGGTACGGAGTCACAAAGAGACTACAGTCCGGCGATCTCCTGGACCAGCCATCGGCCGTCCTTTCGTACCATCGTGAACCGGGTCCGGTTCTGATCCACCCGGGGCTTACCCTGCGTGATCGTGCTGGTGGTGGTCTGGTTCACGAAGATGATCAGCGTGACCCGGTCGGCGTCGCCGTCGCGGACCGCGACGTCGCGGACATCGGCCACCACCGTCGCCTTGGTCTTGGTGGCCAGCTCGCCGGCCACCTTGGCGGTCTCGTCGAACTTCCCGGCGAACTCCGGGGTCATCGTCGCCCGCGCGGCGGCGAAGCTCTTGTTCAGGTCGCGGTAGTCGTAGCTGAGCGCGGTCGCGGCCGCCTTCCGGCCGGCCGCGGCGGCCTGGTCGCGGGCGTTCTCGGCCTGCTTGCCCTGCCACGCCTGGACCCCGAGCACCACCGCGACGGTCAGGACGAGAACGACGGCGACCGCGAGAACGACGGACAGAACCGTCCCCAAACCCTGCTTTCCGTCACTCTTCGTAACCGTCGCGACCTCGGCGGCCTGCTGGGATCCGGTCCCCACGAGCGTCGATGTGGCTGGGGTCACACCCTCGGCAGGTGCCTCCGGAGCGACTTCGGTGTCGTTCGTTGTCAGCTCGGCGACCTTGACGGTCCCGCGGTCGGAGTCCGGCGCCGTACGACGCTGACCGGCGATGCGCGGGCGGTTCCGGGAACGATCGGACATCAGGTCACCCCACCATCTCGAGGTCGGCGGTCAGCCACTGGTCCTTCTCGCGGACCAGGTCGAGCTTCATCCGGTACCGGCGCTGCACGCCGTCGGCCGACGCCGAGTTGGTCACGACCGCGTCCACGATCAGCAGCACCTGGGCGGAGTCCTTGTCGTTCGAGACCACCGCCGCCTCCTTCACGTCACCCTTCGAGGTCGCCTTGTCGGTGGTGACCGTGGTCTTCACCGTCGCCAGCGTGTCCTGGAACTCGGACTTGAACTGCCCGGTGGAGTCGTTCACGACCCGCTTGGAGTCGTCGTCCCAGGTCTTGTAGTCGTAGGTGGTGAAGTCCAGGCCCATCTGGCGGGCCGACTTCATCGCCGCGGCGCGCTCGGAGGTGTCGGACTTCTGCTTCCGTAGGGCGATCACCGCGATCGTCATCCCGGCCAGGGAGACGACCAGCAGGAGGCTCAGGCCCCACGCCAGGATCAGCCGGGCTCGCCGGGAGCCGCGGGAAGGGGACTTGCTGAGGGTACTGGAGCTCACTTGCCGGTCACCGGTCCGAGGATAAGGGCTTTCCAGGAGTCGCTGCCGAGCAGGTCAGCCTGTCCGCCGGTGGAGCCGAGGATCAGCTCCGGCGCGCCATCGGTTCCGCCGGCGTCACCGGTGGCCGGGTCGTAGGCCAGACCGTACCCGGGCCGGTTCAGGTCCGGACGCGACGACGGGCTCGGCTTGTTCTGGGCGCCGCGGACATTGACGCCCGTCGACGGGTTCGCCGTACAGCCCGCCTTGTCGTTGGCCTGGGTGTTCGTGACGAGCTGCGGCGGCCGCCTGTCGGTGCCGCCGTACCCGGCCCGGCAGGCTGGTGGGCTGAACCCGAGGACGAGGCCGAAGTGCGCGTCGTAGTGCCCGGTGCCCGGGTCCTTGGCCGGTACGACGTACCCGCCCATCGAGACGGCCGGGTACACCACGAACAACTGCTCGATGGCATCCAGCCGGACCGCTGCTACCTGGCTCACCGTCAGCAGGTTACCGAGCAGCACCGCGAGGTCCGCGCTGTTGTCGTTGATCAGACCGGCCAGCTGCTCCGAGGCCGCCGAGCCCTGGTCGATCACCGTCCGCAGGTCCGTGTCGGAGTTGACCAGGGTGTCGGACAGCAGCGCGAGGTTCTTCGCCCAGGTCTTGATCGCGTCGCCGCTGGCCACCTGGGTGGCGAGCACGGTGTCGCCGTCGTTGATCAGCTTGATCGTCTGCAGCACGTTGGCGTCGGCGTCGTCGATCAGCTTGCCGGAGCTGTCGATGATCTTCTGCAGATCGGTGCCCTTGCCCTTGAGCGCCTCGCCGAGCTCGCGGACGGTGGTCCGCAGGCTCTCCTTGTCGACCGAGTTCACCAGCTGGTCGAGGTTCAGCAGCAGCTCGGTGGTGTCGATCGGGATCGCGGTGTCCTGGCGGGCGATCTTCGAGTTGTTCTGCAGGTACGGACCACCGTCGCGCCGGGGCTGCAGATCGACGTACTGCTCGCCGATCGCGGACCGGTTCGCGACCACGGCCAGGAGGTCGTTCGGGATCTTGGTCTTCTTGTCGATGTCGAGGTCCACGTTGACGCCGTCGGACAGCAGCGTCAGCTTGCCGACCCGGCCGACCGGCTGGCCGCGGTACGTCACCTCGGCGCCGGTGAAGATGCCGCCGGACTCTGCGAAGCTCGCGCTGACGGTGTAGTCCTCGTCGAAGAACAGCTTGTCGACCTGGGCGTACTTCGCACCCACGAACGCGACGCCGACCACGGTGATCAACAGGAACACCATCAGCTGGATCCGGACCGTCCTGGTGATCATTTGACCATCCCCGGCATCAGTGCCCTCGCCAGATCCGGATCGAACCCGGACCGGTTCAGCTTCGGCGTACAGACCGGCAGACCGAGCAGGGTGATGCAGGTGGTCGCCGTACCGGTCGGAACCGGCAGCGACGGCAGGACCGCGCCGGACTTCTGCGGGATCGGCGGGTTGTGGATCGGCAGGCTGATCCGCCCGGTCGGCAGCGCGGTCGGGCCGATGGTCGGCAGATCCAGCCCGATCAGCCCCTTCAGCGCCGATTGGGTGTTCACGTCGAGCGTGATGCCCAGGTTGGTGAAGTCACCCTGCACCGCCCTCGCCGCGCCGTCCGGGAACGGGTAGGTGAAGAGCAGCTGCAGCGAGTTCGGCAGGTCCGTCCCGGCCTTGGCCAGGTTCGTCAGGATCGGGTACAGCGAGTTCAGGTTCGCGACCAGGTCCTTCTGCGCCGACGTGATCACGCGGGTCGCGGTGTTGCCGAGTGTCGCCAGCGCCTGCAGGGTCTTGACCAGGGCCGCACGCTGCTTGTCCAGGGTCGCGATCGACTTCGGCAGCGAGTCGATGGCGGTGGCCAGCGTGGTCTTCTGCGCGTTCAGCTTCTTGGCCAGCGCGTCGACCGCGGTGATCGCGGAGATGATCTGCTGCTTGTTCTGGTCCAGCGTCCCGACGAAGGTGTTCAGCTGCGTCAGCACGCTGCGGATGGCCGGCTCGTTGCCGGTCAGCGCCTTGTTCAGCTCCTGCGTGATGATCTGCAGCTGCGCGACGCCACCGCCGTTCAGCAGCAGTGAGAGCGCGGACAGGACTTCCTCGACCTCGACGTTGCTGGTCGTCCGCGACAACGGGATGACCTCGCCATTGTCGAGCTTGCCGCGCGGCTGCTCCGACCCGGTCGGCCGGGCCAGCGACACGAACTTCTCCCCCAGCAGGCTGGTCTGGCGGATCGTGGCGTGCGTGTTGTCGGGCAGAGCGAGACTCTCCGGCAGCTTGATCCGCACCTTCGCGATGTACCCGTCCAGCCAGACCTTCTGCACCGTGCCGACGGTGACGTCGTCCACCTTCACCGACGACTTCGGCACCAGGTCCAGCACATCGGCGAACTCGACGGTCACCGTGTACGACGGTCCCTTGATCTTCGCGCCACCCGGCAACGGCAGCGAATACACGCTGAAGTCACAGCCGGTCAGCAGGATCGCCAACGCGACCAGGCCGGCGACGAACGACGTACGGTACCGAATTCTGGGTATCACTTGACCAGCCCTCCCAGCGTCGGGTCGACCGGGTCCGGGCTGTTCAACGGCGCCGTCGGCGGCGGGGCCCACGGAGTGCCGGCTGGGCCACCACTTCCCGTGAGGCCGCCGACCAGCTGGCTGATCAGCGGCAGCTTGGGCAGTGCGTCAAGAACAGGCTTGAGGGCCGAACAGGTCGACAGCGGCTGGTTAACCTGCAGTAGCAACGAGCAGATGAACGACGCTGGGTCGTCCAGCTGAGCAACGTTGAGCCGTTGGTCCAGCGTGCCGAACTGCGGGTTGTAGATGCGGGCCAGGTTCCCCAGGCCGAGCGGTGCGGTGTCGAGGATCTCGGCCAGCGCGGCCTTCTCCTTAACCAGGATCTGCGAGAGGTCGGTCGCGCTGGAGACCGTGGTCTTCACCAGCGTCCGGTTGTCCTTCACGAACGACGCGACCTCGCCCAACGCGGTCGCCAGCAACGACAGCGCCTGGGAAAGATCCTTGCGCTCACCGGCCAAGGTCGTCGAGGTGGCGGCGAAGTTGGTGTTGAACTGGCGAACCAGCTGATCGTTCGCGGCCAGCGCGGACACGAACGTCTGCAACTGCCGAACGGTGGCGAACAGGCTCTGCGAGTTGCCCGCCAACGTGCCGGTCAGCTTGGACACATCGGTGATCGTCTGGTTCAGCTTCGCGCCCTGACCGTTCAGGTTCTTCGCCGAGACGTCCAGCAGCCGCGCCAACGCGCCCTGATCGTTCGCGCCCTTCGGACCGAGCGCTACGGACAGGTCGTTCAGGCTCTGGTAGATCTGGTCCAGCTCCAGCGGTACGGCGGTCCGCGCCAGCGGGATCTCGGCACCATCGGCCATCGCGGGACCGCTCGAGTACGCCGGAGTCAGCTGGATGTAGCGGTCCGCCACGATCGACGGCGACGCGATCACCGCCTTGGCCCCGGCCGGCACCTTGTGCTTGGCGTCCCACCAGAACTTCACCCGGACGGTCCGCCCGGCCGGCGTGACGCTCTCGATCTCGCCGACCTTGATGCCGAGGATCCGCACGTCGGACCCCGGATACACCGAGACCGCGCGCGGGAAGTACGCCGTCGCCGTGACGCGATCGGACTTCGGCCACAGCGATACGACGCTGACCGCGAGGATCACCACGACCACGCCGATCGCGACCAGCCGGGACAGCCACTGGACCTTCATCAGCTGCCACCTCCCAGCAGCGGCGGCAGGCCGGGGATCGGCACCTTCGGCAACGGGATCTCCGGGACCGGCGCCAGATTCTGCAGGTAGACGTCGAACCACGGCCCGGTGCCGAGCGTGTTGGTGAAGACGCGGACGAACGGCACCAGACCACGGATGCTGGCATCCAGCGAGTTCTGGTTCTTCAGCAGGACGGCGAGGACGGCGTTCACCTTCGTCAGGGTCGGGCCGAGATCCTTGCGGTTCTCCCGGACCAGTGCGGTGATCTGCGCGGCGAGCTTCTGCGTCGAGACCAGCAGCTCGTGGATCAGCGCCCGGCGGGCCTGCACGGCCTGGAACACCGTGTTCCCGTCCTTCATCAGCTTGATCAGTTCTTGGTTGCGGTCGGCAAGGACCTTGGTCACCACGTTGGAGTGCTGCAGCAACAACTTGAGCTGCTCGTCCCGCTTGGCGACGTTCCGCGACAGCCGGGACAGGCCGGTCAGTGAGGCCTGCACTTCCTCCGGCGTGTTCTTGAACGTCGCCGACAACGTGTCCAGGGCCTTGGCCAGCTGGGCGGTGTCGATCCGCTCGGTCGTGTTGGCCAGATCCGTGAACGCGTCGACGACGTCGTACGCCGAGACCGTCCGGGCCAGCGGGATCTCGGTGCCGGGCTTGAGCTCGCCGCCGCCGGCCGGGTCCAGTTTGAGGTACTTCTGCCCGAGCAGCGTCTTGATCTTCATCTCGGCGCTGGTCTGGTCGCCGAGCTTCACGCCCTTGTCCACCACGAAGTCGACCCGCACGTGCGTGCCCTCGAGCTCGACCTTGCGGACCTGCCCGACCCGGACGCCGGCCACCCGGATCTCGTCGTTCGGCTTCAGTCCGCCGGCCTCGGAGAACTGCGCGGAGTACTTCGTCCCGCCGCCGATCAGCGGGAGATCCTGTGCCTTGAACGCGGCCAGCATGATCAGCCCGATCACCGTCAGGCCGATGACGCCGATCGTCACCTGGTTCTGCTCGCGGAAGGGCTTCACTTCTGGCACCTCGCGGAGTTCAGGTCGTAGGCCACCGGGATGCGCGTCCCGGTGGGCAGGGTGACGTTGCCGTCGAAGTTGCACAGGTAGAAGTTGAACCAGGATCCGTACGTCGCGGTCCGGGTCATCGTGTTCAGCTTCTCCGGCATGAACTGCAGCGTCTTCACCCAGATCGCCTGGGTGTCGTCGAGGGTGCTGGCGGTGATGCGCAGTTTGTCCAGGTCGGCCTTGATCGGCACCCGGGTCTGCTGCAGCAGGCCGGCGGTCTTGCTGTTCAGCGAGTTGATCGAGCCGAGCGAGTTGAGGATCGGGGTGATGTCCTGGCTGAGCCCGGTGATGAACTGCTGCAGGTTCACCAGCAGCTGGGAGAAGTTCTGCTGCCGCTGCGAGACGATCTGCAGGGTGGAGGTCAGGTTGGTGATCAGATCGCCGATCACCTGATCCGCGTCGGCCAGCGTGGTGGTCAGCGACGCGGTCTTCGCGAGCAGCGACTCGATCGTGCCGCCCTCGCCCTGCAGCACCTTGATCACCTCGAACGCGAACTGGTTCACGTCCGCGGGGGTCAGCGCGGTGAAGAGCGGCTTGAAACCGTTGAACAGCACGGACAGGTCCAGTGCCGGCGCCGTGCGTTCCTTCGGGATGACGCCGTTCTTCTTCAGCCGCGGGCCGCCACCGATACCATCGGTCAGCGCGATGTAGCGGTTGCCGACCAGGTTCCGGTAGCGCAGCGTCGCGTGCGTGGAGGTGTCGAGAATCTGGTCGGCGTCGACGCTGAACGTCACCATCGCCAAGCCGCTCTGCCCGCCGTTGGTCTGGTCCAACGCGATCTTGTCGACCTGCCCGACCTTCACACCGGCGATCCGGATGTCGTCACCCGTGTTCAGCCCGACGGCATCGGTGAACACGGCCCGGTACTTCGTGGTCGAGTTGAAGGTGATGTTCCCGATCGTCACCGCCAGCAGCGCGGTCGCGATCGTCGTGACCACGACAAAGATCGCCAGCCGCACGGTGTCGAACGTCGTCTTGCGGTCGAGGAAACTCATTTGAGGTTCACCTGCCCGCCGCGGAGGAGCGGGCCGACCAGGAGGGTGGTCAGGTCGGGTACGTCGTTCGCCGGGATGCCCATCGCCGGGGCGACGACCGAGTTGACGACCTTCTGCTCGGCCGGCGTGCCGACGCCCTGGGTGTCCATGTCGAAGCCGGGCATCGCCCGGTTCAGCTGCAGGTTGAGCGGGAAGCGCGTCGTCTTGTTGTGGTCGCCGATCACGCCGTCGTCACCGGTGATGTAGGGCGCCGGGTTCTGCTGCGTGTACGGACCTGGCTTCGATCCGGGCTGGCTGTAGTTCTTGCCGACGCAGGTCGGTCCGCGGTGGTCCTTGTAGACGGGCAGCTCGTTCGGCGCGTACGGCGTCGGCTGGTTGGTGATCAGCTCGAGGTTGATGTTCAGCTGGCCGTTGCGGAACGTGTCGTTCAGGATCGGCGTCGTGTCCGTCATCACCTTGAGGAAGCACGGCACCTCGGGTGAGTACCGCTCGAGCAGGTCCAGCACCGGCCTGCTCACCTCGCCCAGCCGGATCACGCGATCCTCGTTGACCTTGAGGAACGTGTTGCCGGTCGTGGACAGGTTCTGCACGTCGCCGAAGAACTTCTGCAGCTGCACCTGCTTCTCCACCACGGTGTTGCCGGTGATGGTCAGGTTGCGCAGGGCCGTGACGAGATCCGGCGTGGCATCGCCGTACAACTGGGCGACCTGGGTCAGCTTGGTCAGCGCCTGCATCAGCTTGGGGACGCTCGGATTCAGCTTCTTCAGGTAGCCGTCCAGCTGGGTCAGCGTGCCGGCGATCTCGGCGCCGCGACCCTCCAGGGCGGTGGCCAGCGTGTTCAGCGTGGCATTCAGGTCCGCTGGGTCGACGGCTTGCAGCAGCGGGAGTGCGTCGTTCAGGACCTTCTCGATCTCGATACCGACCGCTGTCTTGTCGCGCGAGATCACGTCGCCGGCCCGGATGTGCTGCCCCTCGGCGCCGGCCGGCGGCACCAGCGCGACGTACTTCTCGCCGAACAGCGTCTTCGGCAGGATCCGCGCGCTGACCGCGCTGGAGATCTCGTCGATCTGATCGGGCTTGAGCGCCAGGTCGACGGTCGCCTCGTCGCCATCGGTGGAGACTCCGGTGACCTCGCCGACGATGATGCCGCGCAGCTTCACGTCGGCGTGCTCGTTCAGCTGCAGGCCGATGTGGCTGGTCTTCAGCTCGACGTCCACGGTCTTGGTGAAGACCTTGGCGTAGAAGGCGTACGTCAGCCACAGCAGGAAACACAGCACGCCGATGAAGGCGATGCCGAGCACCTTGTGCGAGAAGATTCGGGTCATCCGGCCAGCCTCACGGTGGTCGTCGTACCCCAGATGGCCATCGACAACAGCAGGTCGACCACGTTGATCACGACGATCGACGTCCGTACGGCGCGGCCGACAGCGACACCGACTCCGGCCGGACCGCCGGTCGCGTGGTAGCCGTGGTAGCAGTGCACCAGGATCACCAGCACGGAGAAGACAAGCACCTTCCCGAACGACCAGAGCACGTCGCCGGGCGGTAAGAACAGATGGAAATAGTGGTCGTACGTGCCCGTGCTCTGCCCGTAGAAGGTGGTCACGGTGAGTCTGGTGGCGAAGTACGACGACAACAGGCCGACGACGTACAGCGGAATCACCGCGACCAGACCGGCGATGATCCGGGTCGTGACCAGGAACGGCAGCGACGGGATCGCCATCACCTCGAGGGCGTCGATCTCCTCGCTGATCCGCATCGCGCCGAGTTGCGCGGTGAAGCCGCAGCCGACCGTCGCGGCCAGCGCGATGCCGGCGATCAGCGGGCCGATCTCGCGGGTGTTGATGTACGCGCTGACGAAGCCGGCGAAGGCCGACGTACCGATCTGGTTCAGCGCCGAGTAGCCCTGCAGGCCGACCTCGGTGCCGGTGAAGAAGGCCAGGAACGTGATCACACCGACCGTGCCGCCGATCACCGCGAGCGCGCCGGAGCCGAGGGTGACCTCGGCCAGCAGCCGGAAGATCTCCTTGCGGTACCGGGTCAGCGACTTGCCGGACCAGGCCAGTGCCTTGATGTAGAAGGCCAGCTGCTCGCCGAGCTTGTCGAGCGAGTTGAGCGGCTTCTTGACCAGAACGTCGAGGGCGGACCCTGCCATCGGATTCACGCCCCCTTCGGCGGGACGAGCTGGAAGTAGATGGCCGTCATCGAGAAGTTCGCGACGAACAGCAGCATGAACGTGATCACGACGGACTGGTTCACCGCGTCACCGACGCCCTTCGGACCGCCACCGGCGTTCACACCCTTGTACGAGGCGACAACCGCGGCGATGAACCCGAACACCAGGGCCTTCGCCTGGCCCTGCCACAGGTCTGGCAGATGTGCGAGCGCAGTGAACGACGCTATGTAGCTACCCGGTGTGCCGTCCTGCAGGACGACGTTGAAGATGTAACCGCCCATCACGCCGACCACGCTGACGAACCCGTTCAGGAAGAACGCGACCAGCATCGTGGCCAGCACGCGCGGCACGACCAGCCGCTGAATCGGGTCGATGCCCAGGACCATCATCGCGTCGAGCTCTTCGCGGATCTTGCGGGAGCCGAGGTCGGCGCAGATCGCGGATCCACCGGCGCCGGCGATCAGCAGCGCGGTCGCGATCGGCGACGCCTCCCGCACAACGGCCAGGACCGCGGCCGAGCCGGTGAACGCCTGCGCGCCGAACTGCTTGATCAGCCCGCCGACCTGCAGCGCGATCACCGCGCCGAACGGGATGGCGACCAGCGCGGTCGGGATGATCGTCACGCTCGCGACGAACCAGGCCTGCTGGAGGAACTCCTTGACCTGAAAAGGCCGCCGGACCGAAGCGCGAGCGGTATCAAGAGCAAAGGCGAACAGCGAACCAGCGGCCTTCAGCGGAGCGGTCGCATCAACCGTCACGTCGCCCCCACTGTCGCGGTGGCAAAGGATCCGGGCGGCGGGGTGACTCCGTTCTCACGGCACCACTCACCTGGCTCACGTTGGGTCGGGCGGCGTACCCCACTGCTGGGCAGCTGCTGCAGCGGGATCGGCGGCAGCGGCGGCAACTCCTGACCGGCCTCGGCGGCGAGCTCGTCGGCGTCCTTCTCCTCGGACATGCCGATCGGGCCGACCATCTGGGCGTTCAGGAACTGGCGGATCACCGGCTCCTCGCTGGACAGCAGCATCTCGCGCGGGCCGAACATCGCCAGGTGCCGGTGATAGAGCATGCCGATGTTGTCCGGCACCGTCCGCGCGGTGTTCACGTCGTGGGTGACGATCAGGAACGTCGGGCCGAAGGCCTCGTTCAGGTCGATCATGACCTGGTTGAGGAACGACGTACGCACGGGATCGAGACCGGAGTCCGGCTCGTCGACCAGCAGGATCTCGGGGTCGAGCACCAGCGCGCGGGCCAGGCCGGCCCGCTTGCGCATCCCGCCGGAGATCTCGCCGGGCAGCTTCCGCTCCGCGCCGACCAGGCCGACCATCTCCATCTTCTCCATCACGATGGAACGGATGTCGGACTCGGACTTCTTGGTGTGCTCGCGCAGCGGGAACGCCACGTTGTCGTAGAGGTTCATCGAGCCGAACATCGCGCCGTCCTGGAAGAGCACGCCGAACAGTCGCCGTACCTCGTAGAGCTCGCGCTCCGAGCACGCGGCGATATCGGTGCCCTCGATGAACACATGGCCCTTGTCGGGCTTGAGCAGACCGATCAACGTCTTGAGGAAGACGGACTTGCCGGTACCGGAGGGGCCGAGCATCACGCAGATCTCACCGGCCGGCAGGGTCAGGGACACATCGCCCCAGATCAGCTGGCTTCCGAAGGACTTGGTGAGACCTTCGACGCGGACTTCAACGCCCACCTGGCCCTCCAATCGGCTCTGCCTCACGGGATTTCACTCTTGGCCCCGAACCGACGAGTGCTTCGGTCTCAACGAGGGAGCAGTGGCCTAGGTTACGCACGAGTACAGTTTTGCGTAACCCCTGGCAGTCAAGCGATTGCGATCCTAACCACGAGGCAATGCAGAAAGGGCGGCCCCCTTGCAGGGACCGCCCTTCTCTACACATTCGTTACGTCCAATAGCTGAACGTAACTGAGATCACTTGAGGGTGACGGTGGCGCCGGCAGCCTCGAGGGACTCCTTGGCCTTCTCGGCGGCAGCCTTGTCGACCTTCTCCAGGACGGCCTTCGGGGCCGACTCGACGAGGTCCTTGGCCTCCTTCAGCCCAAGGCTGGTGAGACCACGCACCTCCTTGATGACCTGGATCTTCTTGTCGCCGGCGCTCTCGAGAACGACGTCGAACTCGTCCTGCTCCGCGGCCTCTTCGACCGGGGCACCCGGGGCGCCCGGGGCAGCGGCAACGGCAACCGGGGCGGCGGCGGTGACGCCGAACTCCTCCTCGAAAGCCTTAACGAACTCCGACAGCTCCAGCAGGGTCAGTTCCTTGAACTGGCCGAGGAGCTCTTCGGTGCTGAGCTTCGCCATTGTGGCGGTCCTTCCTAACGATGGTGCTGATGATCACTGATGGGTGTACTGCTGAGATCCGCGTCAGCCTTCGGCCGGCGCAGCCTCCTCGGTGCTCGCCTCGGCAGGTGCCTCGACCGTGTCCTGCACGGGTGCCTCGTCCGCCACTGCATCCTGCACAGGTGCGGCCTCGGCCGGCAGCTTCTCCTGCAGCGCCGCGAACAGGCGCGCGGCCTGCGACAGCGGAGCAGCGAACAACGACACCGCTTGCTGCGGAGCCGCCTTCATCGCACCTGCGAGCTTCGCGAGGAGGACCTCACGCGACTCCAGGTCAGCGAGCTTGTTGATCTCGTCAGAGCCGAGTGCCTTGCCTTCCAGCACTCCACCCTTGATGACGAGCAGGGGATTCGCCTTGGCGAAGTCACGCAGTCCCTTGGCCACGACCACCGGGTCGCCCTTGAAGAAGGCGATCGCCGAGGGACCCTCGAGCAGCGAGTCGAACGACTCGACACCCGCGTCCTTGGCCGCGATCTTGGTCAGCGTGTTCTTCACCACGGCGTAGTTCACGTCGTCACCGAGCGTAGTGCGGAGTTCCCGCAACTGCGCCACGGTGAGTCCGCGGTACTCGGTCAGCACGGCACCGGCCGAGCTACGGAACTCGTCCGTCAACTCGGCGACTGCGGCTGCCTTGTCCGGCCTCGCCATGGGGTCTCCTTCGTTTCGCTTCCACGCTTCGACCCCTGGCAAAAAAACTCCACCCAATAAAAAGCGCCCCTGCGCAGGCGCAAGGGGCGTGAACATACAGCTGTCACACTATCCAAGTCACCTGCGCGGGCCGCCCACCTGAGTGGGACTTTCAGCTACCACGTTTGCACATGGCCAGCAACCAGCGGTCTTCGGCAACACACAGTGTGCCCGAAGGTCGCCCCGGAAACCAAATCGGTTCCTCAGGGGCCTTGGGACACGGGGTGCGGCGGGATCCAACGCTTCATCGCGGCCGCGGCGGCCCAGCCCGTCCCGGCCATGATGACGATCGCGGGACCAAGACCGAGCAAGGCGGTGGCGCCGGCCAGTAG
The DNA here is from genome assembly GCF_053608045.1 of Kribbella sp. NPDC055071. Taxonomy (NCBI): domain Bacteria; kingdom Bacillati; phylum Actinomycetota; class Actinomycetes; order Propionibacteriales; family Kribbellaceae; genus Kribbella; species Kribbella sp. NPDC055071. The sequence goes on along the minus strand of NZ_JBSGUS010000017.1, from coordinate 140,660 downwards.
TAATGGCCCGGCGCCGTTGCCGGTGTCGGCGAAGAGCCTGAACGCGCCGAGGAACTGGGCTCGCCCGACCGGTGGTGACGCGTCCGCGCCCAAGGTCATGATCACGCCTGCACCCAGGCCGTTCCCGACTCCCATCAGCAGGGCGACTGCGGTCAGCGTGACGGCCGTGTGAGTGAGTGGCAGCAACAGATGGGCAAGACCCAGCACGAACATGGACGGTACGGCGACCCACTTGCGGCCCATGCGGTCCATCACCGAGCCGGCTGGATAGAACAGGAACATGTCGACCGCACCGGAGAGTCCGAAGATGATGCTGGTCGTCTGAGCATCAAGGCCGATGTGAAGTGCCCAGAGGGGGATCACCACCTGGCGTGACGCGCGGACTGCCCCGACCAGCAGCGCACCGACACCAAGAGTCCGCAGTACCGGGATGTGGTCGCGAATCACCGTCCAGGTCGACTGTGCCGCGACCGGGCGGCTGCCCCGCGCGTGTGCAACATCCGGAAGGCTCAGTAGGACAACACATGCCAGCAGCGCGGCGACCAGGTGCACCCAGTAGGCGCCGTCCGTACCGAGGAACTTCATCGCCAGCGCGCCCAGGAACGGTCCGATGAACGAGCCGATCCGCTGGACGCCTCCCAGTGTGGACAGTGCACGAGCCCGGAGCTCGATCGGCACCGCTTCACTGAGATAGGCCTGCCGAGCCAGGCCCCAGACCGCACCGGCCAGTCCGGTGCAGGCGATCGCCAGGGCAAGCCCCCAGACGTTCGGTACGACCAGACACGCGGCCAGAGCCACCGAGACCAGGACGGTCGCGCCCAGCATCGCCCTGCGTTCACCGATCCGGTTGGTCAGCGCACCGGCCGGGATATCGCCGATCACCTGCCCGAGTCCGGCAGCGGCGACCACCAGCCCTGCTACTGCGACCGAAGCACCCAGATGCGTCGCCGACAACGCGACGACGGGTGCGATCGCCCCCTGACCGATTCCGTAGAGCAATGCGGGCAGATAGATCGCAGGGGCGATCTTCAACAGACTCCGCGCCTGCGACATCACCGCCTGCCGGCCGGTCTGGCACCGAGCATCCCGAACTCCTCCATCCGGCTGCGCCCATTACGTCGAGCAGGTCGATTGGCAAACGATTGCCGTCGACAATGCTGTCACAGGCGACGCCCGACCGCGGACGGCGCTCGCTCAGTGGACGGCCGGAGGGATGCGCTTCGATCAGTCCGCGACGTGCCACCTGGTGCTAGTGCACGGCGCCAGGTGGCACGGCGGTCAGCTGAGGACGGCGAGGGCGTCGATCTCGACCAGCATGTCCGGCAGCGGGAGGCCGGTGAAGACGGTGGTCCGGGACGGGAGGACGCCGCTGGGGGTGCGGCTGGACATGAACTCGGCGTACGCGTCGTTCATCGCGGTGAAGTCGTCGCGCGTGGTCAGGTAGACGCGCAGCATCAGTACGTCGTCGATGCTCGCGCCGCCGGCCTTGAGGATCGCCTCGATGTTCTGCAGGACCCGCGTGGTCTGCGCCTTCACGTCACCGGTGAAGACGAACTGGCCACTGGCCGGATCGACCGAACCCTGGCCGGACACCTGCAGGATGTTGCCCTTGCGCACTCCCTGCGAGAACACCGGCATCGGAGTGGGTGCGTCGGTGGTGGAGATGACGGTCTTGTCGGACATCAGGTCTGACACCTCTCAGTTGTAGTCGGCGGTGATCGCCTTCGTGGTCGCGAGCAGGTCGGGCAGGAGCTCGAGCACTTGCGCATAGTTCAGCAGTACGTCGGGGACCGACACTGACACGGCCCCCACGACCCGCCCGTCGCGGTCCGTGATCGGTGCGCCGACACAGTTGATGAACGACTCGTGCTCAGCCCGGTCCTGGGCCCAGCCACGCTCCCGGACCAGGTCCAGCTCGTCCCGCAGTGTGTCGGGTTCGGTGATCGTGTTCGGCGTGTAGGCGTGATAGTCCATCGACGCCAGCAACGCCTCCCGCGACCGTGTGGGCTGCGCGGCGAGGAGCACCTTCCCGACCGCAGTGCAGTGCAAAGCCGCCGGTACGCCGACCTGCGAGTACATCCGCACCGACCGCACACTGTCGAGCTTGTCGATGTAGATGGCCTCACCGCTCTCCCAGGCGGCCAGATGCACGGTCTGACCGGTCTTCTGGTTCAGCTCACGCAGATGCGGTGCCGCGACTTCCCGTACGACGTGCTGCTCGCGGGCAACGTCCGCCAACGCGAACAGCCGCGAACCCAACCGATACCGGTGCGCCGCGTCACGCCGTACGAATCGCTCTGCCTCCATCGTCCGCAGCAGTCGCAGCACAGTCGTCTTGTGTACGTCGAGCTCGGCCGCCAACTGATCCAGCGACCGCTCGCCCTCGCTGAGACTCGCCAGGATCTGCAGGGCTCTCCCGAGGCTCTGGCTCATACTTTGGTCGCCGCCCACTCCTCGTCGGAGCAGGTCAGCAGCCGTTCACGCACGGCAGGCTCCAGCGGCGCGGCGTGGTCCTCCGGCACGATCAGCACCGCCGCCGCGGTCAGATGCCCCAGCCGGAGCCGCTGCCTCATCGGCAGCCCCTGCAACGTCCCTGCCAGGAACCCGGCCGCAAACGCGTCACCCGCGCCAACCGGCTCAACCACGTCAACCGTCAGCGAGGGAACCTCAGTACGCCGACCGTCCGGCTCCAGCACCACCGCAGTGTGCGCGTCGTTCTTCACGACCAACGTCCCGCCGATTCGTTCATGCAGCTCGGCAGGGTCCCCTGTGCCCGCGAAGACCTGCGCCTCATCCGCACCGATCAGTACGACGTCGGCCGCGCGAAGCAATCGCCAGAGTGGCTCAGGGTCCTTGTCACGCCACAGCACCGGCCGCCAGTTCAGGTCGACACTCAGGAGAAAGCGGTGGTCCTGCGCTGCCAGGCGTTCCAGCATGTCTGCCGCAGTAGTGGAGATGGCTGCAGTGATTCCGGTGGTGTGAACGACCTGCGCGTTCGCCAACCGCTCGCGGACCTCAGGACGATCCAGGAACGCCGGATCCATCGCGGCCGCCGCCGAACCGGTCCGGTAGTAGTGCATCCGGGAGCGCCCGTCGAAAGACTCCTTCACATAGAGCGCAGTGGGCCGTTGGGGATCCAGCTCAACCCCACCGACCTCAACGCCGCGCCCCTGCAGATCACGTAGCACGTGCCGGCCGAAGCCGTCGTCACCGAGCCGCGAGACCCAACTGGTCGCAACCCCCAGTGCAGCGAGCCCACCAGCCACGTTGCACTCCGCCCCACCCACTGACCGCCGGAACGTCTCCACGTCCTCCAGCGCGGTCCCCGGCGTACCCGCGAGCATGATCATCGCCTCGCCGACGCACACCGCGGCCGGGCGCGCTGTCTCACCGACCGACTCGGGCATCTGCACTCCTCGGGCGCGAAGTGATGGGATAGGTGTGAAGTAGCGGTCATTGACGCAACTTTGGGCGCGATGCTACAACCGACAAGTCAGAATACGCAATGAACGTTGCGTATTCTGCAACTCACTCCATCAGAGGACTTCATGCCTGCTTACGATGCCGACGCCGTCGCCGCTCTCGCCGACCAGCGGGTCAGCTGGCAGGACAAGGCCCTGCCGCCCGCCTTCTGGGGCAAGACCGTCGCCGAGGTGCTGGCCGAGAAGCCCCCGCTCTCGCGGTTCCCGACCCCGCTGATGACGCTGTCCGCGCCCGGCCTGCGCCACAACGTGGACACGCTCGCCCGGTGGTGCACCCGCCACGGCGTCGAGCTCGCACCGCACGGCAAGACCACGATGGCGCCGGCGCTCTGGGCGATGCAGCTCGACGCCGGCTGCTGGGGAATCACGCTGGCCAACGCCTTCCAGCTCGGCGTCGCCCGCGCGTACGGCGTCCAACGCGTCCTGATCGCGAACGCGGTGATCTCCCCGCTGCAGCTGCGCTGGATCGCCGACGAGCTCGCGGCGGATCCGTCGTTCGAGCTGATGGTGTGGGCCGACTCGGTGCGGACTGTCGAGATCATGGAGGCCGCACGATCGGCGTACGTCGGTCCTGATGCGCGCCCGCTCGACGTCCAGGTCGAGGTCGGTGGCATCGGCGGCCGGACCGGCGCCCGCGACGCCGAGACCGCGCTGGCCGTCGGCGAGGCGATCGCTCAGGCATCGACGTTGCGGCTGGCCGGGGTCGCCGGGTACGAGGGCGCGATCGGGCACGGGATCGACGAGGCCGACCTCGAGGAGGTCCGTGCGTATCTGCGCGACCTGGCCGACGTTCATCATCGGCTGCGCGATCTGTACGACGAGGACGTCGTACCGGTGGTGTCGGCCGGCGGCAGCCAGTACTTCGAGCAGGTCGCGAAGGTGCTTGCGTCGCTCGCGGGCGAGGGCGCGCGGGTCGTGCTGCGGTCCGGCGCCTACATCGCCCACGACGACGGGCTCTACCGCCGGGTGTCGCCGCTCGGCGAGTCGCCGCGAACCGACGGCGAGCAGTTGGTGTCGGCGATGCACGCATGGGTCCGGATCACCTCGCAGCCCGAGCCCGGGCTGGCGATCTTCGATGCGGGCAAGCGCGATCTGCCGTTCGACCAGGACATGCCGGAGCCGCAGCTGATCCGGCCGCGCGCCGACGGCGAGCCGATCCTGGCAGCCACGGGTATGACGGTCACCAAGCTCAACGATCAGCACGGGTTCCTGCGCTTCGACGAGGTTCCGGTGGTGATCGGCGACGAGCTCCGGGTCGGCCTGTCGCATCCGTGTACGGCGTTCGACAAGTGGGGTCTGATCCCGGTCGTCGACGACCCGGACGCGATCGATCCGGTCGTGGTCGACCTGGTCCGAACGTTCTTCTGAGATGGCAGATCTCCTGATCACCGGCGCCTTGGTGCTGGACGGTTCCGGGGCTCCCGGCGTACGGGCCGATGTGGCGGTCGAGGCTGACCGGATCGTGGCTATCGGCAACGATCTGCCGTCGGCCCGGCGGACGATCGACGCGGACGGCCTGGCGTTGTCGCCCGGCTTCATCGACATGCACGCGCACTCCGACCTGCAGATCCTGGCCAACCCGGACCACACCGCGAAGGTCAGCCAGGGCGTCACGCTGGAGGTGCTCGGACAGGACGGTCTGTCGTTCGCGCCGATCGACGACCCGACCCGGACGGCGGTGCGCCGCCAGATCGCCGGCTGGAACGGCGAGCCCGACGACTTCGACTTCACCTGGTCGACGGTCGCCGGGTACCTCGACCGGCTCGACCAGGGGATCGCCTGCAACGCGGCGTACCTGGTCCCGCAGGGCACGCTGCGGATGATGGTCGTCGGCACGTCCAACCGGCCCGCAACCCGGGCCGAGCTCGACGAGATGAAGCGGCTGCTCGCCGAAGGACTGCGGGACGGCGCGGTCGGCATGAGCAGCGGGCTCACCTACACACCGGGGATGTTCGCGACCACGGACGAGCTGGTCGAGCTCTGCGAGGTCGTCGCGCAGTACGGCGGGTACTACGCGCCACACCAGCGGTCGTACGGCAAGGGTGCGCTCGATGCGTACGCCGAGATGGTCGAGGTGGCACGGCGTTCCGACTGTGCCCTGCACCTGACCCACGCGGTGATGAACTTCGGACCGAACGGCGGTCGCGGTACCGAACTGGTCGCGATGATCGACAAGGCGCTTGCCGCGGGCATCGATGTCACCACGGACACCTACCCGTACTTGCCTGGAGCAACCACCTTGGCTGCGATCCTGCCGAGCTGGACGGCCGAGGGTGGGCCGGACGCGTTGGTGGGCCGGCTGCGTGATCCGGCGATGCGCGAGCGGATCACGTACGAGATGGAGAACATCGGCTCGGACGGCTGCCACGGCTGCGTGATCGAGTGGGAGACCATCGAGATCGGCGGGGTGCGTAATCCAGCCCTGTCCGGCGCCGTTGGTCGTACTGTCGCGGCGCTCGCGGCAGAGGCCGGCACGTCGTCGGCTGACGTCTTCTACGACCTGCTGATCGAGGACGATCTCGCGACGTCGATCCTGCAGCACGTGGGTCACGAGGAGAACGTTCGGACGATCATGCGTCACCGCAGCCACACCGGCGGTTCCGACGCGATCCTGGTCGGGGCCAAACCTCATCCGCGTTCGTGGGGCACGTTCCCGCGGTACTTGTCCCGGTACGTGCGGGAGCTCGGCGTACTGGAGTTGGCGGACTGCGTGCATCACCTCACCGGCCGACCGGCGAGGCGGTTGCGGTTGACGGACCGCGGTCTGATCCGACTCGGCTATCGCGCTGACCTCGTGCTGTTCGATCCCGCGACCGTGCACGACAACGCCACCTTCGACAACCCCCGCCAACAGGCTTCGGGGATCCCTTACGTATTCGTGAACGGCGTACCCGTTATCGACGACGGGATCCGTACCGATGCGCTTCCTGGTAACGCGATCCGCCGATTGTGAGAGGACTTTCATGAACACGCTGGACCTACTGCGGGCCGATCGGGTGCTGACCGTCGTACGGGCGCCGGAGATCTCTGACGCCCGCGATTTGTGTGTGGCGTTGGTTGCCGGTGGCATTCATGTGGTGGAGCTGACCTACACCACGCCGGACCTGCCCCGACACCTCGAGCGGGCGGCGTCGACTGCGGCTGAGACCGGTGCTGTCGTTGGCGCTGGCACTGTGCAGACCGGTGTGCAAGCACAGCAGGCGATCGATGCCGGGGCGCAGTTCCTGGTGACGCCTGGGCAGGGTCCGGACGCTGCCGCCATCGCCGCGGCCGCGTCGTCCGCCGGGATCCCCGTGGTCCTCGGCGCCTTCACTCCATCCGAGGTGATGACGGCGTTGGCCTTGGGGTCGGCCGCGGTGAAGATCTTCCCCGCACATCAACTCGGACCCAAGTACTTCAAGGACCTGAACGGCCCGTTCCCCGGCGTACCGCTGATCCCGTCCGGCGGTGTGAACGCCGACAATGCCCGCGACTTCCTCGACGCAGGCGCCCTCGCCGTCAGCGCCGGCACAAACGTCGTGTCACCTGCCGACGTGGCCGCAGCCAACTGGTCCACGATCACCGACAAGGCCAAGACCTTCTGCGCCGCGCTGTAACTACTGCACCGTGATGCTGCCGTAGCTGGTCCGTAGGTAAAGCCGTCGGGTCGCACTCGGATCGCTAGGCAGGTTGAGCTCGCTCGACCCCTGTGCCGCAACTGCATCGATCGCGTACGCCGCACTCCGCGGGACCTGGACAGTCAACGATCCATCGCTCGCCGTCGCGGTCACCTGCTCGGGCGGCTGGTCGAACATCAGGTCGATCGAGCCACGCTCTGTATCCGCCGAGACCCGCGGACTCTCCAATCCGGTCAGCTCGATCGAACCATCGCTGGCATCCAACGACAGCGGCGAGGCCACCCCGTACCCGTTGATCGAAGCCCGCGTCACCTTCACCCGCGTAGCCGACGCCGGCGGCAGCTCCACGGTGAGCTCGACCAGGCAGTGCCCGTCCGGACAACTCGCATCGATGACCAGCCGACCGTCGGTCGTCGTGACCTGGATCGACGGCTGAGTCACGGTGTACGTCCCATCGGCGGTCACATGCACCCGACCGTCCCCACTGGTCCGCAACACCGTCTGGACATCCGATGTGATCCCGACGCCCTGGGGCCCCGGCTCGAACGACGCGGCGTACGTGTACGGGAGCTTGCCGCGGATCGTCGCCACCGTCACGGCGGCTCCGGTGACGACGAGCACCAGAAGCGGCACCAGTCCGATGATCAGCATCCTCCGCTGCGCGGTCGTCATCACGTGTCCAGGAACCTGAGGACGGCGAGCACCCGGCGATGCTCTCCGTCGGTCGGCGCGAGGTTGAGCTTCAGGAAGATGTTGCTGATGTGCTTCTCGACGGCGCCCTCACCGACGACCAGCGCCTGCGCGATCCCGCCGTTCGACTTGCCTTCGGCCATCGCCCGGAGAACGTCCTGTTCCCGCGGGCTCAGCATCGCCAGCGGGTCGGCACGCCGCGAACGCACCAGCAGCTGCGAGATCACCTCCGGGTCCAGCGCAGCGCCACCGCCCGCGACCCGGCGCAGGCCGTCGATGAACTGATCCACGTCGGCCACCCGGTCCTTCAACAGGTACCCGACTCCGCCCGGGTTCCCGCCGATCAACTCGCTCGCGTACCGCTCCTCGACGTACTGCGACAACACGAGGACGCCCACGTCCGCATACTGCTCGCGGATCACCAGCGCCGCCCGCAGTCCTTCGTCGGTGAACGTCGGTGGCATCCGTACGTCGACCACACACACGTCGGGCCGATGCGCCTCGACCGCCTTCAGCAGTGCGTCACCGTCGCCGACCGCCGCGACCACCGTGCAGTCCTGCTCCTCCAGCAGCCGCACGATGCCCTCGCGCAGCAACACCGAGTCCTCAGCGATCACTACCCGCATCTCAGCCACACGGCACCTCCGCGATCAACGTCGTCCCGCCACCGGCCGGGCTCTCCACAGTGAGTCGTCCGTCAACACCGGCGACCCGGTCGGTCAGCCCGCGTAATCCGCTGCCGCCGGTCGGATCAGCACCGCCCTGGCCGTCGTCGCGCACCACGACCCGCAGTACGTCGCCGACCCGGGTCACCTGCACCTCCGCGTGGGCAGCCTCGGCATGTTTGGCTACATTCGCGAGCGCCTCCGTCACCACGAAGTACGCGATCGACTCGATCGTGAGCGACGGCCGCGGCTGTACGTCGACGCTCAGCCGGACCGGCACCGGCGACCGGGCCGCGACCGCCGACAACGCCGCATCCAGCCCACGATCGCTCAACACCGGCGGGTGCAGCCCGCGGGTCAGGTCGCGGATCTCGGCGATCGCCTGCATCGCCTCCGAGTGCGCCTCCTCGATCAGCGAACGCACCGCAGGCTCCTTGTCCCCCAGCCGATTCTTGGCCCGACCGAGCGTCATCGCCAGCGAGACGAGCCGCTGCTGCGCCCCGTCGTGCAGGTCGCGCTCCATCCGTCGCCGCTCGGCCTCGACGGAGTCGACCACCTGCTGCCGGCTCGTCACCAGCTGAGAGACACGCTCCGCTAACGCGCCTGTCTCGGACCGGCCGAGCAGGACCCGGGCGAGCTCCGCGTCCAGCGCCGACGCGAGCCGGATCAGCGACGGCGAGGCCACCAGCAGGAAGACCGCAGCGATCGCCGCCACCACCGACGCCTTGGTGATCGTGTCGATCTCGAACGGCCCGAGCTGTGCCTGCGATGCGGCGAAATGCGAGTAGTACACCGGCAGCGCGATCAGCACCGGCGGAACCGACCACACGACGACGATCAGCACGATCCAGATCATTGCCAGCGGCAACAGCAGGACGTAGTACAGGAACTGCCGCCACAGCCCTTGGTCGGAGATCGCCAGCCGCGCATCCCGGATCCGCGATCCGGTCGGCAGCGGCGGTACCAAGGGCTGGATCAGTTGCCCACGGGTGATCCGAGCCCGGGCCAGCTCCCAGCCGGCCAGGCGATAGACGAACCGGTTGGCGCCGACGGTCAGCGGGATGCCGACGGACGCCAGCGGCCAGGCCAGGACGGCAACCGCGATCGTGGCCAGGACCAGGCTCCCGATGGTGAGCACGACCACCGCGTCGCCGAGCAGGTGGATCGTTGCCAACCACAAGTACGGCGAACGCCACAGTCGCCAGGGCGCCCGGGGAACGGGATTCGCCGCAGCCGTCATCCGGATCACCTCCCCGTGTCTGCGCGTGCTCGCCGTGACAATTTACGTTGTCCGGGCGGTCGGACGACATGAGGACATCCCACGGAAGCGACCGGGGGTTATCCCCACCCTGGTTCGTGGGCTGACCGGACTGTGCCGGACGGCCGCCGCCGGGATGCTCGAAGTCATGACGACGACACTCGACACCCGGCGATCCCTGGACGACAAGCTCGGCGACGCGATCGACGACCGCGTGGCCGAGGCGTTGGACGACTACATTGCCGAGGGCCGGCTGGACGGCAAGATCCGCCCGCGCCGCTCCGGCCGCGGTCTGGCCACCACAGTGGCCGCTGGGGTCGCGGCCGTGCTGCTGCCCTGGTGTCTGATCCTTGCAAGCACACTGCCGACCACCTACCAGGCCAACCACTGGCGGCTCACCTGGATCGGGCTGGACTGCGGGACCGCGATCGCGGCCGGGCTGACGGCGTACCTGCTACACAACCGCAACAGGTACGCCGTCTTGACCGCGATGGTTGCCGGGACGCTACTGCTGGCCGACGCCTGGTTCGACGTGAGCACTGCGAGCGGCTCCGACCGCGGTCTGTCCCTGGCCGAGGCTCTGGTGCTGGAGCTGCCCCTGGCCGTGTGCGCGTTCCTTCTCGCCGCCCGCGAGCTCAAGGGGCGATGAGCTCCAGCACCAGGCCCTCGTGCAAGGCGCGATATACCTTGTCCCGCATCGCGTTGGCCTCCGCGTCGGTCAAGGTGTGGTCCACCGGCCTGAGGGCGAGCCTGATCACCAGATTGCGTTGCCCCGGGGTCAGTTGGAGGCGCTCGCGTGCAGTCGTCGGCAGGTCGTCGTACGGCGTCTCACCCAGCACCTCCAGCGACTCCGCGGCATCCGCATCAGGTCCGAGCGCTTCCCGGACCTTGTCGCCGAGCGCCTCCGCCGACACGTCGGTCGAAGCACTCACCACGACGGACAGGTCGCGGCGGACGGGCGGCATCGACGAGACGGGTCTGTACGGCGACAGGTCGAGCATCTGGTCGGTTACGCGCGGATCCGTTGACCTGAGCAAGCGAATGTCCCGGATGCCCTTACGGAGCATCAAAAGCCGGTCGAGACCCGGCCCCAATGCCAGTCCGGTCCAGCTGTCGTCCAGACCGGCCAGCCGAAGGACGTGTGGCGCAGCGACGCCGCATTCACCGATCTCGATCCACTGATCGTCCAGCAGTACGTCGATCTGACGCCCATGGATCGTGTACGGGTGGACTGCCGGCACCGTGCGGTAGACGTGTCCAGGCAGGACTGTGTCGACCAGTCGGGCGATCAGGTCTGCCAACTCGGGCTCGCCGAGCGGGACGTTGCGACTGATCCGCCAGAGGTCGAGCTGATGCGGCGTACCGGTGTGCTGCCAATCCACCGAGTCGCGTCGGTAGCAGATGCCGGCGCACACCATCAGCACGTCCGAGGACTCGGACGCCGCGAGCTCACGCAAGGCCGGCGGGATCATCGCGGACGTGTGACTTCGCAGTACCTCGGTCGGTGAGGCGTAGCGGGTGTATCGCTCTTCCCGGGTTACCGCGTCACCGGCGTACCCGAGGTTGTCGTAGTTGTCGGCCAAGGTCACCACGGGATGATCGCGACGGGTCCAGATCTCCGTGTACGGCCAAGCATGGCCAAGCGCCGTACGCACGGAGTCGACGATCAACTGAATGGCGTGCGGACCCTGCGCAGGATCGGTGAGGTCGCGCAAGGCGAGGGCGGCGTGCAGTTCTGCGGATGTGAGGACAGACATGGGTTTCTCTCCAAGGAAGCGGTCTCGACTGGGAATCCACCCCGGCCGACCGCGATCACCTCAGGAGAGAGCGCAACCCCAGCTCACCCCGTCAGCACCATCGTGCCGCCCGGGGCCCAGAAATCGCCGCCCACACCTCATACCCCCAACTCTACCCAACCCGCTCAACGCCCGCCCCACCTTTACCCCGCCGTCCCGAACCCGCCGACCGCCGACCGCCGACCGCCGACCGCCGACCGCTAGGAACTCGGGTGGGGTTTTGGTGGTTATGGCCGGGTGGGTGGGAGCGGTGCGACGATGGGCGCATGCGATGGATCGACTCACTTGAGGCCTTGGCTGCGGAGAAGCTGCCGGAGACTGTGCATCGGTACTTTCGGCAGGGTTCGGCTGGGGGGATCAGTGTCGGCGAGGCCGTCGCGGCTTGGTCGGCGTACCGGTTCCGGCCGCGGGTGTTGAACGACGTTTCTGCGATCGACCTCAGCACTACAGTCCTCGGGACTCCCGTCGACGCGCCCATCTTGGTTGCTCCGTCGACCATGCAACGGTTGGCCGACCCGGATGGCGAGGTCGCGATGGCGAGGGGTGTCGGCGCGGCGCAGTCGGTGCTTGGGGTTTCCAGCAACGCCGGCACGATGTTCGCCGAGTTCGGTGGGACCGGGGTGCCGTGGTGGCTGCAGATCTATATCGTGCGGAATCGCGAGATCACCAAGCGCATGCTCGATGCGGCCGTCGAGGGCGGTGCGCGGGCGATCGTGCTCACGGTCGACACCCCGGTCGTTGGCCGGAAAGAAGACGAGGGGGCGACGGTCTGGGATCTTGTTCAACCTGGTCAGCTCCTCGCCAATCTGCCCGAGGGCGACTGGGGCGACGGCGACCTGGCGAAGGCTGATGATCTGAGTCCCGATGTCATCGGCTGGCTCGCTGAGCGGACCGGTCTGCCGGTGGTGGTGAAGGGAGTCCTGCGGGGCGACGACGCCAAGCGATGCGCGGACGCAGGCGCCGCGGGCATCATCGTGTCCAACCACGGTGGCCGCCAGCTCGACGGCTCCATCCCGACTGCACAGGCACTGCCGGACGTTGCCGAAGCGCTGGCAGGCACTGGTACCGAGGTCTACGTCGACGGCGGCATCCGCCGTGGCGAACACATCCTCGCCGCCCTAGCCCTGGGCGCCCGCGCCGTCTTCCTCGGCCGTCCCGCCCTCTGGGCACTCACGGTCGGCTCATCCGAAGGCGTCACCCGTCTCCTCACCGACCTGGCCACCGAACTCGACCACACCCTCCGCCTCTCCGGCCACTCCACCCCAGCCACGCTCACCCCAGACCTAGTCACCACCCGCTTCGGCTCCTAACAGACAGGGCCGTGTGGAAGGCGTCCAACGCCAGGTAGTTCGCAGCTAGCGCCTCGCTAGAAAGTTTGGGGTTTGTCACCGTGTCGCGCTGGCCTATTTCGTGGGTCGACCCACGAAATAGGGGGTTGCTGACCCTGAACGTGAGTGGGGATCCCCCGATTTCAGTGGTCGACCCATGAAATTGGCTCCGCCGGGGCCGGGCTGGCGGCGTACAGAGACTTGGGCGTCGAGGATGGGGAAAGCCGCGACCTCGGCGGCGATCGCGTCGTACTCGGCGGACGGGAGCGACTCGGTCACGACGACATCGACGTGGCCGCCCCGCCGACCCCACGCCCCGACGATGCGACCGTCGACGAGAACGCCGTTGGGGTGAAACGAATCCGAGGCCGCCGTCAGAGTCCGCAGACCCGGCGCGATGAAGCGACCCTCGCGATCTCGACCGAACAGCCGAAGATCCGGCGCGACGAGCAACCGTGTCCCGCGCGCGGGCGCCGCCTCGCGGACGAGCGCCTCGTCAGACCGCAGGATCCACGCCGGGACCCCATCGAAGTCCACCTCCAGCAACTCACTAGCCAACGAATCCCAGATCTGCCGCCCATCAGCCCGAGACACCCCAGCCCACCACGCGAAAGCACCCGGCGTCGTCGGCCCGAACTGATGAACATGCCGCCGGCAAAGCTCCCGCCGTACCTGCTCGAGCTCAACCTCCGGCCGCGGCACCTCCCGCACCCACAACGAACTGGTCGTCCACCGCAAAGCGATCCGCCCACTCGCGCACGCCGCACGCAAACCCGGAAGCCCACCACGCAACTCACGACCGCCCAACCGCCGACACACGGTCTCGGCGAGTTCCTCAATCCGTCGCACCGCATCGTCACGCAGCGGAAGCCGCCCGAGCGTGAACACCCCAAAGTCCTTCCACGGCAGGACATACACCGCATCGCGCGGGCTGTACGTCTGGACGAAGCTCGGATGCTCCCAATCGGAAGGCCGGCAGTCCGCGATCCGTGCGTGCAGTCCCAGCAGCGCATCTCGCGGCGCCGTGTCCTGCAAACCGATGTACGCCGCTTCCTCGTACGAGCCGGCGGACAGCCGATCAACCAGGTGGTTCACCCGAAGCCGGTAAGAGACTGCTTGTTCACGAGTAATCTCAAGACCGGTCACAACCCACGACGGTAGCCAGAAAAGACGCCACCCGATGGCTTGTTTCCATAATCCTCCGCCACCAGGACCGCAGTGGAACCTCGGGGGGTGTGCTGGGCGTATCTAGCGGTATGAGTGGAGATGGTTTGCGGATCGTCGGACTGAACGCGTTCCTGCCAGGATTCCGGTTGGTCCACGACTTCGCCGAGCGCAACGGACACGAAATCGTGTTGGTGGTGACGCTGCCGGAGACCGGCCAGTACGGCGACAACCAGTCGATGGTGAGCGGATTGCCGGATCAGACCAACGTCCTGATCACGCGCAAGCTGCGGTCCGTGGCCGCCGCGGTCATCGACGCGATGCGACCGGACGTCATCATCTCGGCCGCCTTCCCGCGGCTGATCCCGGACGAAATCCTTCAGATCCCGAAGTTCGGCGCGATCAACTGCCACCCGTCGCCATTACCGGCCGGTCGAGGACCGACGCCTCAGCGGCTGATCTACGAAGGCGACGACCGCGTCGGCGCGACCGTGCACCGGACCGCGGCCGGGTTCGACACCGGATCGATCCTCGCGCAGCGGATCGCGCCTCTGCCCGATGACCTCAACGGCACCGGCATCATGCAGGTCTGGGCCGATCTCCTCAGCCAATGCCTCGACGAGGCCGTGCCCCGACTCGTGGCCGGCGACCCCGGCAAGCCCCAGGATCCGGCCGCGGTCACCGAGGCGCCGTTCTTCACCGACGAGGAGCTGCTGCTCGACCTGAGCGAGCCGTCAGCCGTCGTACGCCGCAAAGCCGCCGCCCTCAACGTGACGTCGCCGCAAGCCACGGTCCGCCTGGCCGGTACGACGTACCTCATCACGCGGACCGACGTCGTACCCGGCGATTCATCCGCCGCGCCCGGCACCGTCGTCGCAGAACACGCCGACGGCTGGACCGTCCAAACCGACGACCGGCTCCTGCGGCTGACGTACAAAGCCGGCTGACAAAAGAGAAGGACCCCCGGGGAAACTCCCGGGGGTCCTTCTGATGCTGCGGCGGCGATCAGGCGTCGGCCGGCTCTCCGAGGAGGTTGCGGGTCAGGTTGGGGTCAACCTGGATGCCCGGTCCCATCGTCGTCGAGAACACGATCTTCCTGATGTAGCGGCCCTTCGAGCTGGCCGGCTTGAGCCGCAGGATCTCGTCCAGCGCGGCGCCGTAGTTCTCCACCAGCTGGGCCTCGTCGAACGACGCCTTGCCGATGATGAAGTGCAGGTTCGCGTGCCGGTCGACCCGGAACTCGATCTTGCCGCCCTTGATGTCGGTGACAGCCTTCGTCACGTCCGGGGTGACCGTGCCGGTCTTCGGGTTCGGCATCAGACCACGCGGGCCGAGGACGCGACCGAGCCGGCCGACCTTGCCCATCAGGTCCGGCGTGGCGACGACGGCGTCGAAGTCGAGCCAGCCGTCGGTCACCTTCTTGATCAGGTCGTCGTCACCGACGAAGTCGGCGCCGGCGGCCTTCGCGGCCTCCGCCTTCTCACCGGTGGCGAAGACGAGGACCCGTGCCGTCTTGCCGGTGCCGTGCGGAAGGTTGACGGTGCCGCGCACCATCTGGTCGGCCTTGCGGGGATCGACCCCGAGGCGCATCGCGACGTCGATCGTGGAGTTGAACTTCTTGCTGCCGGCGGCCTCCTTGGCCAGCCGGATCGCCTCGAGCGGCGTGTACAGGTGATCGAAGTCGATCTTCTCCGCGATCGCGCGGTAAGCCTTACTGCGCTGTGCCATGGTGTTTCCTCTCTGGGGTGTGGTCTCCGGGCGGCGCTTCGCCCTGCCACGACTGCGTACTGGATGGTGCTGGTACGACGCTCAGCCGGCCAGCCGGCGTTCGTCGTACCGAGATGCCGGCGATCAGCCGTCGACGACAACGCCCATCGAACGGGCGGTGCCCTCGATGATCTTCATCGCGGCGTCGATGTCGCGGGCGTTCAGGTCCGGCATCTTGGTGGTGGCGATCTCGCGGACCTGGTCCTTGGTGATCTTGCCGACCTTGTCCTTCTGCGGGACGGCCGAGCCCTTCTGCAGACCGGCGGCCTTCTTGATCATCTCCGGCGCCGGCGGCGTCTTGGTGACGAACGTGAAGGAACGGTCTTCGTAGATCGTGATCTCGACCGGGATCACGTTGCCGCGCATGGACTCCGTCTGGGCGTTGTACGCCTTGCAGAACTCCATGATGTTGACGCCGTGCGGACCGAGCGCGGTACCGACCGGCGGGGCCGGCGTCGCGGCACCGGCTTGGAGCTGCACCTTGACCAGGGCAGCGATCTTCTTCTTGGGAGGCATTCTCTCGGGTCCTTAGACTTTCTGGATCTGGTTGAAGCTGAGTTCCACCGGGGTCTCCCGGCCGAAGATCTCCACCAGGGCCTTGATCCGCTGGGCCTCGGCATTGATCTCCGTGACTGTGGCGTGCAGGGTCGCGAACGGCCCGTCGACCACCATGACCGAATCGCCCACACCGAAGTCGGCGACCTCGACCTTCTTCTTGGCCGCGGTCTTGGCGGGTGCGGCGCCGGCATCGGCCGCCGCCTGCTCGGCCGCCGCCACAACGGCCGGAGCGAGCATCTTCTCCACCTCTTCGAGGCTGAGCGGGACCGGCTTCTGGCTGTTTCCGACGAAGCCGGTCACCGACGGCGTGTGCCGCACGGTCGACCAGGACTCGTCGGTCAGATCCATCCGGACCAGCACGTAGCCGGGGAGCACGGTGCGCTTGACCATCCGGCGCTGCCCGTTCTTGATCTCGGCGACCTCTTCGGTCGGCACGATGATCTCGAAGATGTAGTCCTCCATGTTCAGGGAGTTGATCCGGTTCTCCAGGTTGCCCTTGACCCGGTTCTCCATCCCTGAATAGGTGTGCACGACGTACCAGTCGCCGATCTGGGACCGCAGCCGGCTGCGGAGCTCCTCGAGCGGGTCGACCGGCTCCTCGGGCTCGTCGGCCACCGCCGCGGCGGCCGCGTCGAGCGCGTCCACATCCGCGTCGTCGTCCGCCTCGTCCTCGTCGGCGTCGTCATCGTCGTCGGCGCTGGAGAAGACGACCTCGTCGACCGGCGCCGGCACCTCCTCGGTGCTGGCGGGCGCGGTCTCCGCGGTCTCTTCGGCCAGCTCCTCGGCCGCGTCCTCGACGTCGTCCTCGGTCACCACGTCGGCGTCCTCGGCCTCGTCGTCGGCCGGGACCACCACGAGCGGCTCGGCGTCGGAGTCGTCGTCGTCGGCCGGGGGCTCCTCGGCCTCGTCGTCGGCGGAGTACTCCTCGGCCTCCGCGACCACGACGTCGTCGTCATCGTCGTCGGTGTCGAGGCCCGCGAACGGGTCGTCGTCATCGTCGTCGTCAGCGGCGAACAGGTCGTCGTCGGTGGCGTTCTCGTCGAATTCGAGGTCGTCGGAGTCAGCGGATACGTCGAAGTCGTCCTCCAGGTCGAGGACCTCGTCGTCGCGCTCGGACACGTTGTACTCCGTCATCTGTGGATCGGTCTTGTGTTGCTTCGGGGCCGGGCCGGGAGGCCGGGACCCGCGGCTGGGGCGTGGGCGGGAGTGTCGGCTGGGGCGAACCTCAGCCGAAGATCTTGAACATCGCCCAGCCGAACGCGAGGTCGAGCACCGACACGATCGCGATGACGAACACCACGAAGGTCAGGACGACCACGAAATAGGTGGACAGCTGCTTACGAGTCGGCCAGACGACCTTGCGGAGCTCGGCGACGATCTCGCGGTAGAAACGCAGCAGGCCCCTGCGCTGCTTGCCTTCCGCAGGCTTGCCGGCGCCGGACGGTGCCGGGGTGCGCGTCTCCGTCACGACCTACCTCTTTCGCTAGCGGCGGCCTGACCGGCCCTGCGCCGGTCAGGATTTGCAGGGCACGAGGGACTTGAACCCCCAACCTTCGGTTTTGGAGACCGATGCTCTGCCAGTTGAGCTAGTGCCCTTTGCAATCCCTCCGGACGCCGCGCGGAACCTGATCTCGGGCATGCCGGATCAGGGCCACCAACGCCCGGACTAGAAGAGTGTACGGGGTCTGAGCCACCTGGTCGAACTGAGGCCCTCCCCGCACGACCCCCATCGGGCGCCGCACCGCGAGCAGAACCTTACAGCCTTCATCGGGTGTCAACGGACCACGGCCTTGGTGTGTTCCCCGGAGCATCAGCTGGTGATATCGCGCTGCATCCGGCCGCCGCCGAGTGCCAGGATGGGACCCATGGGTTCCAGGATCTCGGCGCGGATCGGCGCCATCAGTGAATCGGCGACGCTGGCGGTGGACAGCAAGGCGAAGGCGCTCAAGGCGGCCGGGCGCCCGGTGATCGGCTTCGGGGCCGGTGAGCCGGACTTCCCGACGCCGGACTACATCGTGGCGGCCGCCGTCGCGGCCGCACGGGATCCGAAGAACCACCGCTACAGCCCGGTCGGCGGCCTGCCGGAGCTCAAGCAGGCTCTGGTCGAGAAGACGAAGCGGGACTCGGGGTACGAGGTCGAGCCGAGCCAGATCCTGGTCACGAACGGTGGCAAGCACGCGGTCTACAACGCGTTCGCCACCCTGCTCGACCCAGGTGATGAGGTGCTGCTGCCGGCGCCGTACTGGACGACGTACCCGGAGACCATCCGGCTCGCGGGCGGTGTGCCGGTCGAGGTGTTCGCGGACGAGTCGCAGAACTACTCCGTCACCGTCGAGCAGCTCGAGGCGGCCCGGACCGACAAGACCAAGGTGTTGCTGTTCTGTTCTCCCTCTAATCCGACCGGTGCGGTGGACAGTCCGGAGGCGATCGAGGCGATCGGCCGCTGGGCGCTCGAGCACGACCTCTGGGTGATCACGGACGAGATCTACGAGCACCTGACGTACGGCGGGGCGAAGTCGACCTCTCTTCCGGTCGCGGTGCCGGAGCTCGCCGACAAGACCGTCGTACTGAATGGTGTGGCCAAGACGTACGCGATGACCGGCTGGCGGGTCGGCTGGATGATCGGGCCGAAGGACCTGATCAAGGCTGCGGCGAACCTGCAGTCGCACCAGACCGGCAACGTCTGCAACGTCGCGCAGCGGGCTGCCCTGGCGGCCGTCTCTGGTGACCTGTCCGCGGTCGAGGAGATGAAGAAGGCCTTCGACCGCCGCCGGCTGACCATGGTCCGGTTGCTCAACGAGATCCCTGGTGTCGAGTGCCCCGAGCCCACTGGCGCGTTCTACGCGTACCCGTCGGTCAAGGGTGTGCTCGGCAAAGACATCAACGGACGTACGCCGACAACCTCAGCCGAGCTCGCCGACCTCATCCTGGAGCAGGCTGAGGTCGCGGTCGTCCCGGGCGAGGCCTTCGGTGCGCCTGGGTACCTGCGCCTCTCCTATGCCCTTGGTGACGCCGACCTCGTCGAAGGCGTCGGCCGGATCGCAAAGTTGCTCAGCTGATTTCTCTTGATAGGTGCGGGGTCGGTAACCTTCGGTAATGACGCAGCGGGATCTGCGGGTGCTGCCGAAGACACACCTGCATCTGCACTTCTCCGGGTCGATGCGGCACCTCACGCTGGTCGAGCTGGCGGACAAGCACGGGGTCCGGCTGCCGGACGCGCTGCGGACCGACTGGCCGCCGGATCTGTCCGCGGCCGACGAGCGCGGCTGGTTCCGGTTCCAGCGGCTGTATGACATTGCGCGTTCGGTGCTGCGCACGGAGGACGATGTACGGCGTCTGGTCCGCGAGGCCGCCGAAGACGACAAGGCCGACGGCTCCCGGTGGCTCGAGATCCAGGTTGACCCGTCCGGATATGCGAACCGGTTCCACGGGATCACACCGTTCACCGATCTCGTTCTGGACGCGGCGCGGGAGGCATCCGCATCGACCGGGATCGCCGTCCAGGTGATCATCGCCGCGAACCGCACCCGGCATCCCCTCGACGCACGGACGCTGGCGCGGCTCGCCTCGCAGTACGTCGGTCGTGGTGTGGTCGGATTCGGTCTGTCGAACGACGAGCGCCGAGGTACGACGTCTGAGTTCGCGCCCGCCTTCCGGATCGCCCGGAACGCCGGACTGCTGTCTACACCGCACGGCGGTGAGCTGTGTGGTCCAGCGACCGTGCGGACTTGCCTGGATGAGCTTGGCGCCGGGCGGATCGGCCATGGGGTGCGCTCGGTCGAGGATCCGGAGCTTTTGAAGCGAGTGGTCGACGCGCAGGTCGCACTGGAGGTCTGCCCGGCTTCCAACGTCTCACTCGGTGTCTACCGCCGCATCGAAGACGTGCCGCTCCGCCAGCTCTACGAAGCCGGCGCCCGCATCGCCCTCGGCGCCGACGACCCACTGCTGTTCGGTTCGCGCTTGGCCGAGCAGTATGAGACAGCCCGCTCTGTCCACGACTTCACCGACCAGGAGCTGGCGGACTTGGCCCGAGGCTCGGTCCTCGCCTCCACCGCCCCACCCGACATCCAGAAGACGTTGCTAGCAGACATCGACACCTGGCTAGGCGCCACAACCCCAGCCACCATCCCGGCGTGACGTTCGACGTCGTCTACCTGGCCCGCCACGGTCAGACCGAGTGGAACGTCGAGGGACGCCGCCAAGGACGGCTCGACTCGCCGCTCACCGCTCTGGGTCTGCTTCAGGCCCGCCGGAACGCGGACCTGCTGCGCGACGAGGGGATCGACGCTCTGTTCTGCAGTCCGCTCGGCCGCGCTCGCCGCACGGCGGAAATCTTCGGCTCGAGGCTCGGGCTGCCGGTTCGGGTGCTCGATGACCTGGCCGAGGTCGCGCATGGCGCGTGGTCCGGCCTCACGTCCGGGGAGATCGACGCGGGGTGGCCGGGACAGCGTGCGGCGCGGGATCGGGACAAGTACGGCTTCCGCTTTCCTGATGGCGAGAGTTATGCGGATGCCGACGTACGGGCCGGCCGGGCCTTGGCGCAGGTCGCCGGTGCGCGGCCGTTGGTGGTGTCGCACGAGATGATCGGGCGGATGCTGTTGAAGCAGTTGGGCGTGACGGACGCATTGCACCTCGGGCAGCCGTCCAACGTTGTCTACCGGGTGCGCGGGCGGGTGGTCGAGCGTTTGGGGTGGGCAGAATAAGTGCCGGTCGAGTTCCTGAGCAGGTCATTGTGGGGGCATCTGGCGTGGGCCTAACTTTGCGTGCATGACGCCGACGAAGATCCTGCTGCCAGAGGACGAACTGCCAACCCGTTGGTACAACGTGTTGCACGATCTGCCGACTCCCCCGCCGCCGGTGCTGCACCCGGGGACAGGGCAACCGATCGGGCCGGACGACCTCGCGCCGCTGTTCCCGATGGACCTGATCAGGCAAGAGGTCTCACAGGATCAGTACGTCGACATTCCTGGCGAGGTGCTGGATGTCTACAAGCTGTGGCGGCCCAGTCCGCTGTACCGGGCGCATCGGCTGGAGAAGGCGCTCGATACGCCGGCACGGATTTACTACAAGTACGAAGGCGTCTCGCCAGCAGGCTCACACAAGCCGAATACGGCCGTCCCGCAGGCCTATTACAACGCGAAATCCGGCGTCCGGAAGCTCACCACCGAGACCGGCGCCGGCCAGTGGGGGACGGCGTTGGCCTTCGCGTGCGTGCAGTACGGGCTGGAGTGCGAGGTGTGGCAGGTGCGTGCGTCGTACGACCAGAAGCCGTACCGCCGCACGATGATGGAGGTCTTCGGCGCCACCGTGCACCCGAGTCCGTCGGACCTGACCGAGGCCGGACGCAAGATCCTCGCCGAGAATCCTGACTCCACGGGATCGCTCGGCATCGCGATCAGCGAGGCGGTCGAGGCCGCCGTCCAGGACCCAGACGTGCACTACGCGCTCGGCTCAGTGCTGAACCACGTGCTGCTACACCAGACGATCATCGGCGAGGAAGCGTTGATCCAGCTGGCGATGGTCGGCGAGACGCCCGACCTGCTGGTCGGCTGCACCGGCGGCGGGTCGAACTTCGGCGGTCTCGCGTTCCCGTTCCTGCGGGAGCGGTGGGCCGGCCGGATGGCACCGGTCGTCCGGGCAGTCGAGCCGGCCGCGTGTCCGTCCCTGACCCAGGGGACGTACGCGTACGACTTCGGTGACACGCTTGGGATGACGCCGCTGATGAAGATGCACACCCTCGGCCACGACTTCGTCCCCGATCCGATCCACGCCGGCGGGCTGCGGTATCACGGGATGAGCCCCCTGATCAGCCATCTCTACGAGACCGGCGAGATCGAGGCGGTCGCGAAACCGCAGTCAGAGTGCTTCGCCGCCGGCCTCCAGTTCGCCCGGACGGAAGGTATCGTGCCGGCTCCCGAGCCGACGCACGCGCTGGCCGCCGCGATCGAGGAAGCCCAACGCTGCAAGGAGTCCGGCGAGGAGAAGGTCATCCTCACGGCGCTCTGCGGTCACGGTCACCTCGACCTCGCCGCGTACGACGCCTACCTCACCGGCGCCATGACCGACCGATCATGGGACGACGCCGACATCCAGTCCGCCGTGGCCGACGCACTGTCCCGCCTTCCGGTCCTGGGGTGATGCCCACTGGTTAACGCCCGCCGCGCTTCCACCAGGGCTTGGGCCGCTTGGCCACGGCAGCCAACCAGTCGTCCGGGATGGCCCACCCCCTGGCCGTCAACGCCTCGAAGTACTCAGCCTTGAGGCTGTCCGGCAGCCAGTACGTCGCTCTGTGCTGCCCGCTGGTCTCACGACCCGTCGTCGCGAAGTTGGTGGCCGGGAAGTTCGCGGCCTCGAAGTACGTCGTGCGTTGGCGAGCGCTCCACACGGTCGCCTGCCGGGAGCTGTAAGCCAACCGCACGTAGTCCCACCGCGCTTGCTCGTCGTCCATATCGAATCCACGCTCGACCACTCGTCCGTTCGTCTGCGGCTCGCTCTCGATCCCCTCGATCAGTTCGAGCACCAACCCCCGGTCGGTCGCCAACTGGTCCGACAACCGCAGTCCCACCGGGTCCAGAACCACCGGCCCCAACCGCGGCCGGGCTACCTCGAGAAAGACCTCCAGTAAGGCAAGCCCTTCGTCCGCCCGCTCGAACCGATCGAGCTCGGCCCGCAACGTCGTCACCGCTTCCTCGCCCATCCACCCACCCTAAAGTCCGCACAACCTCCACCCACGCCAGGCCATCCGCACCCGTCCGTGTGCCCAGACAAACCCGTCAGCCCCGGTCAGACCATCTCCACCATCCCCCGCTCCCCACCCCGACAACCCGCGCGTTCCCCGCTGCCCACCCCCAACAATCTGCGCCTCCCCCCGGCTGCCCGCCGGCAACAACCAGCGCCTTCCACCACCTCGGCACTCCGCGTCCCCGACAATCCCCGGTCGCGTCGTCCTGTCCACCGCCTCAACGGCGCGGTTGCCCGGCTGATCCGCGCCATCTGCCCCGGTCTGGCCGGGTCTGCCCCGGCTCTTCACGCTCAGCGAGCGTCTCGACAGCGCCGATCTGCCCCGACACGGCTCCCGGCAGCGCCGCGAGGTGGCCGGAAACCCTTTTCACAGCGGGGAATCCGGGGCATGCCGGGGCATCGCGGGGCAGCTTGGGGCAGATCGCCCGGAGCCCCTGTCTTCGGGGTCGCAGAGGGTGTTCGCGCACCTACAGTTACCGCCATGTCAGAGCCCAACGAACTGCTGCGAGCCGCACGGGAGCGAACGCCGTCGCGGCGCGCGCCCGGTGAGCAGATGTCGCGGGCCGAGCTCGCCGAGGCGGTCTGCACCTGGCTCTGGGAAACGACCGAGACGAAGTACGAGCTCGACGGGCACTACCTCGCCAAGCTCGAACGCGGCGCCGTCCGCTGGCCCGGCGCCGCGTACCGATCCGGTCTCCGGTTCGTCCTGAACGTCGCCGACGACAGCGAGCTGGGCTTCGTCCCACCCGGCGGACTCGGTGTCCTCGATCCCGAGCCAGGCGTCAGTTCGGTGATCGATCTCGAGGACGACCTGGTGCAGGCCGGCGACGAGTCCGTCGCACAGCTCGCCCTCGCCGAGGAGTCCAACGTCGGCGACCTCACGGTCGAGCAACTGCATGCCGACATCCTCCGCATCACCCAGGGCTACCTCCGCTCCCCGACGAAACCGCTGTACGTTCGCGGCCGGGCGATCCGGGACCGTGCGTTCCGGCTGCTCTCCGGACGGCAGGCGCCGAACCAGACCCGCGACCTGTACGCCGCGGCCGGCTGGGCGCTCAACCTGCTCGCCTGGATCTCGGTGGATCTCGGCCGCCCGGACGTCGCGGAGAACCACACCCGCACAGCCTGGGCGTGCGCCGATGCGGCGGACCGCGACGACCTGCGGGCGTGGGTCCGTGCGACCCAGCACACCGCCGCGTTCTGGCAGGACGATTTCGACCGGGCGACGTCGTACGCCGAGGACGGTCTCCGCTACGCGTCGGGCAGCTCCACCCTCTTCCTCGCCAGCGTGGCCGCGGTGGATCTGGCCCGCTCGGGCCGCCATGCCGAGGCTCGCGAGGCGCTCACGATCGCCAAGCGCACCACGGTCCGCACCGACGTGGCGGAGCTCGGCGGCCCGTTTCTCTGTACGCCGGAGCGCGCCGAGGGGATCTGGTCCGACGCCCACCTGGCGCTCAGCGAGGCCCAGCTCACCCTGGCTCACGCTGATCGAGGCATCGCGCTGTTCGAGGCGTCGCCGTACGCGGCACGCAACTTCGGCTCCGAACGC
This sequence comes from Kribbella sp. NPDC055071, assembly GCF_053608045.1. Classification (NCBI taxonomy): domain Bacteria; kingdom Bacillati; phylum Actinomycetota; class Actinomycetes; order Propionibacteriales; family Kribbellaceae; genus Kribbella; species Kribbella sp. NPDC055071. Next base: position 116,045 of record NZ_JBSGUS010000017.1, on the reverse strand, counting down.
ATGGTCAGGCTCCAGCAGGCCAAGGCCCTCCTGCATCTCGGCGAGCTCGACGGCGCGACGGAGGCCGTCGCCGTCGTCCTGAACACCCCGGTCGAGTACCGGGTGCGCCCGTTGATCCACCGGATCAGCGAGGTCGCCGCCCTGACCCGGATGAGCAAACACGCCAACGATCCGAAGGCGCGCGCTCTGCACGACGCCATCCGGGTCTTCACCCGCCACCCGGCCAGCCGGGCCGCACCCAATCCGAGCAAGTGAAAGGACCCGCCGATGTTCGAAGAGACTCGTGACCACTGGTACTGGCGTCCCGGCTGGCGACCCGGCCGTTCCTTCTACACGTGGCACATCACGTTCGCGGGCCGACCCGAGATCGCTGCGCTCCAGGCGTCGTACGCCGATCTGCTCGACGAGCTCCCCGGCTTCACGCCCGTGCCGCTGCAGTGGCTGCACCTCACCTTGCAAGGCATCGGCTTCGCCGACCGGGTCTCCGAGGCAGACCTGGCCGGCATCATCGAAGCGACCCGGCTCCGAGTCACCGGCCTAGGACCCATCCCCGTCACGATCGGCCCCGCCGTCCTCGACCCGGAATCCATCCAGCTCCCGGTCCGCCCGATCGAGCCCCTCCAACACCTCCGCGCCCTCACCCGAGCCGCCATCACCGACGTTTGGGGCGACGACGCCGTCCCCGAACTCCCCGAACTCGACCCCCACATAACCCTTGCCTACAGCAACAACCAGACCCCCACCGCTCCCCTGACCGGCCGCCTCAACGCCCACCCCCGCCCCTCCACAGCCCTCTCCCTCACCGCCCTGACCCTCATCTCCCTCACCAGAACCCACCACCTCTACCACTGGACCCCCACCCTCACCACACCCTTCAACTAACCCGCATCGCTCCTACTCGATGCACCGCCTCCACACCTTCGTCGACGAGAACAAGGCCCACGGCCTCCTCATGGCCGCAGCAACCTGCCCCGCCCCTTCCGTGAACCCCAACCGGAAAGCCCTCACGAGTCTCCTGCTCGCAGGCCAACGCCGGATCCACTTCCAGAAGGAATCCCCGGCCCGCCAGCGCAAGATCCTCGCGGAGATCACCGAGCTCGACTTCCAGGTCAAGCTGTACGCCGCATCGCACACAGGCGTGGAGAGTCGGCAGCGCTGCTTGACCGCGATCGTCGAGGATGCCGCACCAACTACCGAGAGGCTGGTGGTGGAGCGGGATGAGTCGACGCTTCAGTCCGACCGTCAGACGCTCTATCGCGCTGTGCGGGCGTACGGCTGTGCCGACAGCCTGCAGTATGAGCTCCTCGCACCACACCTGGATCCATTGCTATGGGTGCCGGACGCCGTGGTGTGGGCGTGGGCACGAGGGCGCGAATGGCGGGAGCAGGTGCGGAAGTACTGCGAGCTCGAGGCGCTCTAGACGCGCAAAACCCGGCTCACCAACCGTCCGGATGGCTGCCGGGTCCACTTCCGCAGGCTATTGCCCTAGGCACCAAAGACTATACCGACCGATCCGACCCCGCGCCACTAAGAAGTGCGGTGGTCGGTGGGCGACCGATCCGACCCGCCGCGACCAACAAGTGCGGAGGTCGGTGGGCGGGTCAGCCGACCTCGCGCCTGCATACCTACAGCGAGCAGTTCACCAGGACTGGTTCGTTGGTGAGGGTTATGGCGAAGGCTTGGTGGACTTGGGTTCTTACGTGGGCGGCTAGGGAGAGGAGTTCTTTGGCGGTGGCGGTGCCTCGGTTGGTGAGGGCGAGGGTGTGTTTGGTGGAGACGGCGGCGGCGCCGATGGTGAAGCCTTTGGAGATGCCGGCGTGTTCGATCAGCCAGGCGGCGCTGGTTTTGACGCGACCGTCGGGTTGGGGCCATTGGGGGGCGCCGGCGGGGACCTCGGCGGGGGTGTCGAGGATGGGGTTGGTGAAGAAGGAGCCGGCGCTCCAGGTGTCGTGGTCGTCGGGGTCCAGGACCATACCCTTGCTGCGGCGGAGGGCGAGGACGGCTTCCCGGACCTCGGCCATCGGGGCGCGCGAGCCTGGTTCGACGTCGAGTACGCGGGCGAGTTCGGCGTACTCGATCGGCGCGGAGAGATCGCCGAGCGTCAACTGGAAGGTGACCTCGAGTACGACGTACCGCGACGGGTCGGCCTTGAAGCGCGAGTTGCGGTAGCTGAAGTCACAGTCGGCGGCGAACATCGTGCGGACCGCGTTCTCGACCCGATCCCAGACCCGGACCGACGCGATCGTCCCGGCGACCTCGTGACCGTAGGCGCCGACGTTCTGCACAGGCGTCGAGCCGGTCAGCCCAGGGATCCCGGACATCGATTCGAGGCCGCTCCACTCCTCGGCGATCGCTCGCTGGACGACAGCGTCCCAGTCCTCACCAGCCGCGATGTTGACCATCGCCCCGGAACACATGTCCGCGTCCACGCGAATCCCCCGCGTCGCGATCTTGACCACGGTCCCGCGGAAGCCGTCGTCGCCGATCACGACGTTGCTGCCGCCGGACAGCAGGAGCACCGGTTCCCCGGCCGCGTCGGCGTCACGGACGGCGGTGATCAGGTCGTCCTCGGTCGTCACCTCGACGAACCGATCGGCAGGCCCGCCGATCCGGAGGGTGGTGAAGTCAGCCAGCGGCACGTTGGTTCTCACTGGACGCGCACGACCGCCCTGGCCCGGCCGAGCACTTTCTCCTCGCCCGCGATCGCGGTGATGTCGATCTCGGCCAGCCCATCGGTGACCTTGTCGACCTTGGCCGAGAACGTCACGCTCGCACCCTTGTCATCGTCCGGTACGACGACCGGCTTGGTGAACCGTACGCCGTACTCGACCAGCTCGGCCGGGTCGTCCAGCCAGTCCGTGACCACGCGGACCGCGGAAGCCATCGTGAGCATGCCGTGCGCGATCACGCCGGGCAGCCCGAGCGCGGACGCCATCCGGTCGCTCCAGTGGATCGGGTTGAAGTCGCCGCTCGCACCGGCGTACCGAACCAGGTCGTCGCGCCGCAGCGTCACGGTCAGCGGCGGAAGCTCCAGGCCAACGTCGGCGGTCTTCATGCGTCCGCCCGGTTGTGGGAGATCGTGGAGGCCGAGGTGGCGATGAGCTCGCCGGCGACCGTGGTCAGGGCGGTCTCGTACATGATCACCTCGACGTCCCCGGCCTTGCGGACGGTGGTGATGGTGGCGGTCGCCGCGATGTCGTCGCCGGCCTTGATCGGGCGCGTGTAGGTGAACTTCTGCGCGCCGTGCACGATCCGGTCCAGCCGCAGGCCGAGCTCCTCGTCGTTCAGCAGTTGCTCCAGCGCGCGGCTACCGAGCATGAACGCGAAGGTAGGCGGCGCGACCGCGTCGTCCCCCCGGTACGCCGGGTTCCCGTCGCCGATCGCATCGGCGAACTCGCGGATCTTCTCCCGCCCCACCTGGTACGACTCGGCGGCCGAGTAGCTCCGGCCGACCATCGTGGCGTCGATCGTCATATCGGACAACCCTACTGGCACACTGAGATACTGAGTGCCGCCACCCACTCTGTTGTACGACCGGGACTGGGGAAGGTTGAACGTGACGGCAGTGGCGGCGCTGGCCAGGTATGCGCCTCGGTACGAGCTTCGCATCGGCGAGCCGACCGGGCCTGAGTGGCTGCGAGTGGACCGGATTCTGGAGCCGGACGGCCCCGAGCTGACCGAACTGCTCAAGCGCGACGACGAGGCCAGTAGCCACCGCAGCGCCCACGCGAACGCCCTCAGTTTCCTGTCCTTCTACGCCGGCCGCGCCCCCGCGGCCGCACTACTCCTGTGGGCGCTGGAAGGCCACGTCCTCGACATCCGCCCGCACAACCTCTGGGTCCGGCCGCACGACGGACATGGGCTGGCGGCCGTCGCAGTGCGCTCAGCCAGCTTCCTACCGGGCGGACTGGAGACGCTGTACGACGTTGTCCTCCGCCAGCACCTGCTTCTGCTGTCGGCCGAGCTCCACCGCCGGACCCGCGCCGGCGTCCGTCAGTTGCATGGCGGTGTGGCGGCTGGGTGCGCGATGGGGTTCTGCGCGGCGACTCGCGAGGACGTCACCGTGGAACCGGCGTACCTGCTCGAACGTTGGCAGACCTTCGTGGCCAAGGCACCCGGCGGCCTGGCCCGACTCGGCGAGGTGGCGACCGCCGCCGGCAAGCTCGTCTACCTGCGCAACACCTGCTGTCTCTACTACACCAGCGAGGTCGGCACCGGCACTGTGTGCGGCTCCTGCTGCCTCACTCCCCGCGACGAGCGCCTCACCGCCTACGAGGGCGGCCGCCCGATCCTGACCGTGTGACCTCGCACCAAAAGAGGGCATAGCGAAAGGGCCGCTTCGGCAATCCGAAGCGGCCCTCGCGAAGCTGCTGAGGTCAGCGGGTCTCGCGGTGCTCGGTGTGGTCGTTGCAGCGAGCGCAGTACTTCTTCAGCTCAAGACGATCCGGGTCGTTCCGCCGGTTCTTCTTGGTGATGTAGTTGCGCTCCTTGCAGACCGTGCACGCCAGCGTGATCTTCGGGCGGACGTCGGTTGACTTGGCCACTGCTGCCTCTTCGTGTTCAGGAGTGCGCAACTTGGGTGATCGCACTCTCGAGATACTGCGTTGGTGGGTAGCGGGGGCGGGAGTCGAACCCGCGACACCACGATTATGAGCCGTGTGCTCTAACCACCTGAGCTACCCCGCCGGGTAAGTCCGCCACCCCACCCGGCGGACCGGGTGAGACGTCGTACTCAGAGCCCCTTTACGGAATCGAACCGTAGACCTTCTCCTTACCATGGAGACGCTCTGCCGACTGAGCTAAAGGGGCGGGCCGAGGAGAGAGATTACACGGTCCGTCGCCCCGATGTGAAATCGAGCCGACCGCACTGTGCAGGCCCCTCAGTCCGTCCCGGAAAGCATACCGGTTCCCCGCGGTAGATCTGACCACTTTTCCGGCCGACCGATGTCGAAAGCGGGAGCTCCGCTCCGTCGTACCTTCGAAAGACTCTCTGAGAGGACGAGGACATGAGTGATGCGAAAGCACTGCCTCCGGTGGTCTCCGCCGCGGAGTGGGAGCAGGCGCGAAACGACCTGCTGCTGCGCGAGAAGGAGGCCACGCGAGCCCAGGACCGGTTGGCGGCGGAGCGCCGGCGGCTGCCGATGGTGCGATTCGGCGAGTACACGTTCGCTGGGCCGGACGGGCCGGTGACACTGCTGGACTTCTTCGGCGACCGGCCACAGCTCGCGCTCTATCAGTTCATGAACGTCGGGCCGGATCACTTCTGCCCTGGCTGCACGGCATTCACCAGGCAGGTGACCGACCTCCGCGGTCTCTCGGCGGACGGCGTGGCCTGGGCGACGGTGTCGGACATGCCGCTCGACCAGATGGCCGGCTACTGGAAGCAGATGGGCTGGTCGGTCCCGTTCGCCTCATCGGCCGGTACGACGTTCTCCGCGGACTGTGGCGCGGGCGGCGGCTTCCTGTTCAGCATGTTCCTGCGGGACGGGGACGAGGTGTACCGCACCTATTCGACCGGTCAGCGCGGCGTGGACCGACTGCTGTTCGTGAACAACATCCTCGACCTCGCGCCGTACGGCCGCCAGGAAGCCTGGGAGGACTCACCGCAGGGGTGGCCGCAGCACCCGACGTACGGCTGAGGCCCCGGCTTATACCGGTCCGGGGGTGCTGATCGACGCCATTCACCGGGTGATCCGCATCACGGCTCGATCCGTCGATCGAGCCGGGTGGTTCACGCCTGGGCGGGCACGCGGTGACAAGGGGTCCTTACCGAGCGTGCGCGAATTCGTTCATCTGTTCGCAATCTGTGTTTGAGGCGTCCGTGACCTTGTCGTTATGGTCGATGAGCTGTCGCACCCCCTCAGCGACGGCGTGCCTCTCCCTGGAAGGTTTCTCGTGCCCCCTCACCATGACGTGCCGGATGTAGAACGGCCGGCACCCCGTCGACCGGCTGCACCGGGCCGGGCGGGTAAGCACCGTTCCCCTCGCCGCGGTGCCGGCCGCCGCGCGCAGCTGATCGGCCTCACCGCCGCTCTGGCCGCCGCAGCCGGGACGACCGCCGTCGGAGTCAGTTCGTCCGCGGCCGGACCGTCCACCTCCTCCCCGAGCACTGGACTGAGCCCCTCACAGGCCAGCGCTCTGACGGCGGCCCGCGTCGAACGGCGTGACCTCGGTTCGCGGGACGCTTCCCGGATCGATCTTGGCCTGACCGCGACTCGGCAAGCCCAGGCCGAGCAGCTCGCCAAGCAGCGCTCGGCGAAGCTGGCCGCGACGGCCACGCTGACCCAGCGCCGGGGACTCGCGCTGGCTGCCGCGAAGGCAGCGTCCGCGAAGAAGGCTGCTGCGGAGGCAAAGGCACTTGCTGCGGCGAAGGCTGCCGCTATCGCCAAGGCGAAGGCGGCACCGAAGGTCGTTCTGCCGACCACGGGCTACCACCTGACCGCTCGCTTCGACCAGGCCGGCGGGCGTTGGGCCCACAACCACACCGGCCTCGACTTCGCGGCCCCGATGGGTACGCCGGTCCTGTCCGTGATGGCCGGCGAGGTCATCCAGGCCGACTTCGAAGGCGCCTACGGCCGCCAGGTGAAGGTGCGTCATGCCGACGGCACGGTCACGTCGTACAGCCACATGTCCGAGTTCGACGTCTCGGTCGGCGACACCGTCGAGGCCGGCACCAAGGTCGGCGCGATCGGCATGACCGGCAACACCACCGGCCCCCACGTCCACTTCGAGGTCCTCCCCAACGGCGGCGCCCCCATCGACCCCGACCCCTGGCTCCGCTCCCACGGCCTCACGCCGTAATCGCAGCATCACCAGGCGGGTGGGAGGTCGATTCCTTCCACCCGCTACGGTTTCCCCCACACTTCCAAGAGGGGGAACTCTTGAAGCTCTACAAAGTCATGCTCGCCAGCGCCCTACTGGCCTCAAGCCTGGTCACCACACAGCCCGCGCAGGCGGCCACTCAGCAGGCAACCGCAACGTGCTCGCTCTCAGTACCCTCGCGGATAAGCATCACGGGGAGCCTTGAATACTTGCACGCCTCGTTGGGGTCGGACTGTCCTACGACTATCAACACGGCGGTGTGGAAGAGCACGCCGTACGCTACGACGTCTCCTGGGGGCCGGCTGGAATTCCTGAACGGCAACCGCTTCGTCGGCTTCTATGTTGTCGGCACGGCCCCTCCCCTCGGCACCGTCACCTGGAAATCTGCCGGGGCCGCGACAAACGCCCAGGGGGTAAAGGTGGCCGACCTCGCGTCCGCCACCTCTGTGGTGCGATGCGCCTCTGCTGTAGCCCTCACCGGGGGCCGAAAGGGCTCACGGACCGCATTGCTCACGACGGTGTCCTACTGGCGGCCACAGTCCAACCGCTACATCCGATGGGCCAACAAGCGGGTCTTGATTCAGTACCAGGACATCGGTACGACGACGTGGAAGGGCCTCGCGTACGTCACGACCAACGGCGTCGGCCAGGTGACCTACAACTACTACCCGAACAAGACCCGGCGGTACCGGGTCTATGTGCAGGGGAACAGCAGCATCTGGAACATCTTCTCGCCGACGATCAGTCGTTAGAGGGTTTTGGCCATGTCTAGGGCTGCTGTGTAGGTGCCTTCGATGAGGAATTCGTCGGGGTGGGTGCCTTCCAGGGTGTAGCCGTGGCGTTCGTAGAGGCGGCGGGCTGGGGTGTTGGTGGCGTGGACGTGCAGGCTGATCTTGCGGGCGCCGCGGCGGCGGCCTTCGTCGGCGGCGGCTTCGAGCAGCGTGCCGGCGATGCCCTTGCCGCGGGCGTGCTCGGCGACGGCGAGGCCGTTGATGGCGAGGACGCCGGAGCCTTCGGGGAACGGGTACTTGTCCTGTAGCCGGAGGTAGCCGACGACCACCCCGTCGTACTCGGCGACCAGATGCGCCTCCGGGCCGGTGCGGGCGAAGAAGGTGTCGTGGATGACGTCCTGGTAGGACGGGAATCCGGACGTTGCGTCCCAGGAGGTCCGGTCGATCTCCAGCAAGGCGGCGTCATCGGATTCGATCGCGCGCCGGATAGTCAGGTGAGGGTCGGTCACCTGACTATCCTCACCTGGCGACGAGGTCAGCCTCCGGCAGGGTCACCGTCGCGATCAGTCCACCGGCCGGATCGGCCACCAGCCCGTGCTATCGCTAACGGAACTTCCGACGCGGGGGACTAACGCGGCTCGGCCGGTGGGTCAGGCAGTACGGCGAGTTCCCGCTGTGCCCAGGCCACGTCGTGCCAGCCGTCGAGCTTCCATCCGATCCGACGATACGTCCCGATCGGCTCGAATCCGAGTGCCTTGTGCAGACCCACGCTGGCGTCGTTCGGGAGGGTCATGCCGGCAACCGCCGTACGAAAGCCGCGCTCGGTCAGCCGCTCGAAGAGCGCCTCGTACAGCGCGCGCCCACCACCGGTCCGCCGTCGGCCGAGCTCGAGGTAGACGCTCACCTCGCAGGACCACCGGTACGCCGGTCGCGTCTTCAACGGACCGCCGTATGCGTACCCGACCACGCGACCGTCGTCCTCCAGCACCAACCACGCGTGGCTTGCCTGCGCGCCGGCGATCCGCCCGGCCATCTCCGCAGCAGTCGGCGGCTCGATCTCGAACGTGATCGCCGTCCCGGTGACGTACGGCGCGTAGATCGCCGCGCACGCCTCGGCATCGCCCGCCGAGGCATCTCTGATCTTTGCCATGTCACGATAGTAGTCATAAGTGACGCTATAGTGGCAAGGTGATTGACGAACTCTCCGTCGCGGCGACCGTGCAGGCCGCCCGGATCGCGCAGGAGCTGTCCGTGAACGCGCTCGCCGAGCGTTCCGGAGTCTCCCGCGCGATGATCGGCAAGATCGAACGCGGCGAGGCCCAGCCGACCGCTGTCCTGCTCGGCCGGCTGTCCGGTGCCCTCGGCATGACGCTGTCCGAGCTCATCGCCCGCGCCGAGAACACCGGCGACCTCCTCCGCCGAGCCGCCGAGCAGCCGATCTGGACCGACCCGGCCACCGGCTACCAGCGGCGAGCCGTCTCACCGGTGACCGACGGTCCGCTCGAGCTGGTCGAGGTCGAACTGCCTCCCGGCGCCTCGGTCTCGTACCCGGCCGACGCCTACATCTTCAAGTACCAGCAACTCTGGATCCTCTCCGGCCGGCTTCGCTTCCACGAAGGCCCGACCATCCACGACCTGCACACCGGCGACTGCCTGCAGCTCGGGCCGCCGTCGGCGACCACGTTCCACAACCCGGGTACGACGCCCTGCCGCTACCTTGTCGCGCTGGTCAAGGGCCGGTCCTGAGGTACGCCGAACCACTCGCTCAACGCCGTCCGTAAGCCTTCCTGCTCCGCCTCGCCAGCATGGTCGGCCGCCCAGGCGACGTAGCCGTCCGGCCTGACCAGCATGGCGATTGTGGTGTCCGCAGGCGCGGCGATCACGTCGACGCGATCTGTACTGACGGTCGCCGCGAAGGAGGCGCCCGGTGTGAGGTCGAGCAGCAGCGGACGCGCGGACCGGGTGAGCTCGGCGAGCCTCGACGTACCGACCATCAGATCGGGTGCCCAGCGGCCGACCAGCGGATGCGAGCCGTCAGCGGCCGCGGAGCGGATGTCTGCACCGCCGCCATAGCGGATGTCGGCGCCGGACAGGAGGTCGGCGATCCGCTGCAGGTTCGCCGGATCGGTGAGGAGTTCGCCGAACAGCTCGCGCAGTGCGGTCACTTCTTTGCCTGGGGCAATCAATGCGGACTGGGCCTGCGTGTGCATCACGACCCGCTGACCGACCGGCCGGCGTTCGGACTCGTAGGTGTCGAGGAGGCCTTCGGGCGCCCAGCCATGGAGCTCGGCGGCAAGCTTCCACCCCAGGTTGACCGCGTCCTGCAGGCCGAGGTTCAGACCGGGCCCGCCGATCGCCGAGTGCACGTGTGCGGCATCGCCAACCAGCAGGACGCGGCCCGCGCGGAACCGATCGGCGAGCCGGCTGTTGCCGCCGACGAGCCGCCGCAACAGGTGCGGACCGTCCCCGTCAGGTGCGGTCAACCGAACGCGTACGCCGAGCACCCGCTCCACACTGTCTTCCAGCTCGGCCAACGTCATCGGACCGTCGGGCGGGGCGTCCCACTCGCCGGTGCTGATCACTGGCAGCCGATCGGAAAAGGCCGCCCAGACGAACATGCCGCGCTCGGTGCGGTGATGCAGCATCGGGCGGATCTCGCCGTACCCAGGGATCGTGAGGACGGCCGTGTCGGGGTCGATGTAGTCGAGCGGCGGGAACGCGTTGGCCGACCGGGAGACCATGGTGTCGTTGGTGATGCCGGGGAAGTCGATGCCGGCGAGCTTCCGGGTGAGGCTGCGACCGCCGTCCGCACCGACGAGGTAACGAGCGCGGAGTGAGTACGGACCATCCGGGCCGGAGATCTCGACCGTGACACCGTCCTCGTCCTGGGTGAATCCCAGCAGCTCGTGACCGCGGCGGAGCTCGGCGCCCAACTCGAGGGCGTAATCCTGCAGCACCTCCTCGATCCGGGCCTGTGGCGTGGGCAGGAGATACATCGAATTCTCGTCGAGTGCGTCGAGGTGGAGCGGCATGGCGCCGAAGACGAACCCGGGAGCGGGTTGCGGGGGTCCCGGCGTACCGCTGAGGCGTTCGTACAGACCGCGGCGGTCAAGCATCCGGATGACCTGGCCGGTGAGACCGTTGGCGCGCGGGATTGCACTGCGTTCGGGGAGGCGTTCGAGCACGATCGGGGTGATCCCGGCCAGGCGGAGCTCGGCGGCCAGCATCAGGCCGTTCGGGCCGGCTCCGGCAATGACGACATCGATATCCATGGCAGATTTCCCTTCGAAGAGGCATGACTGAGCACCCCGGCGACCGGCCGGGGGCTTGCTTGAGTTGATGAGGTCTAGTGAGGTTCGGGAAGCCCGGCGGCCAGGAGGTCGAGGGCCTCGTGCAACAGGTCGGAGATGGACCGCGGCGGATCGGCGCGCAGCCACTCCGCCGTCGCGACCGATCTGGCCGCGCCGATCACCTCCGCAACGAGCCGGGGGTACAGCCCCTGCGTGCCGGTCCGCTCCGCGATGGCCGCGGTCAGCTCGTCCGCAGCGGCGGCGTGCGCCGTCGAGACCGCGCCTTGCAACGCGGGCTCGGACATCATCAGCCGGATGCCTGCCAGCCAGTGTTCGTCCGGCAACCGGCCGTCGTCCGAAGCACCGAGCGCGTACCGAGCCTCGATCGCGGCGCGGATCGCGACCCACAGCGGCTCGTCGGCAGGCCGCGTGCGGAGCTCCTCGGCGATCGAGAACATCCGGTCGACCTCGCGGGCCGCGATCGCGTCCGCCTTGCCGGTGAAGTAGTTGCGGAAGGTCCGCAGCGAGACTCCGGCCTCGGCGGCGATGTCCTCGATCCGCACGTTGCCGTACCCGTGCTCGACCGCGAGCCGGACCGCGGCCCAACTCAGCGCGATCCGCGTCTCCCGCTTCTTCCGCTCCCGCAATCCCTCGGCCATACCCCGAAGCTACCAGAGTTTGCCGATTAGGCAAAGATGCCTTTTAGGCAAATTTATGGATGTGGTCGTTCGGGGATGACCGGCGTGGTTGGGTTGGGCCATGGGCGTCTCCGCGCTGGTCTGGATCTTGACGTTGCTCGCGATCGTCGGGCTGTTGTTGTTCGACTACTTCTTCCATGTCCGGTCCGCGCACGTGCCGACGCTGCGCGAGGCCGCGGTCTGGTCGAGCATCTACGTCGGGATCGCGATCCTGTTCGGGCTCGGCATGCTGGTCATCGGCGGCACCGACATGGGCTCGGAGTACTTCGCCGGCTACATCACCGAGAAGGCGCTCTCGGTCGACAACCTGTTCGTGTTCCTGATCATCATGACCAGCTTCCGCGTCCCCCGGGAGAACCAGCAGAAGGTCCTGCTGGTCGGCATCGTGGTCTCACTGATCGCCCGGGCCGCGTTCATCTTCGTCGGCTCGGCGCTGCTGCACACGTTCTCCTGGGTCTTCTACCTGTTCGGGCTCGCGCTCCTGATCACCGCCGGCAACATGCTCAAACCGGAGACCGAAGAGTCCCACCAGGCGCAGAACGTCGTGGTCCGCCTGAGCCGCAAGCTGATCCGCACCAGCGAGGAGTACGACGGGGACCGGCTGACCACCCGGGTCAACGGCAAACGCATGATGACGCCGATGTTGCTGGTGATGCTCGCGATCGGCGGCACCGACCTGATGTTCGCGCTCGACTCGATCCCGGCCATCTTCGGCCTCACACAGAACGTATTCATCGTCTTCACCGCGACCGCGTTCAGCCTGCTCGGCCTCCGCCAGCTGTACTTCCTGCTCGACGGCCTGCTCGACCGGCTGATCTACCTGTCCTTCGGCCTGGCCGCGATCCTCGCGTTCATCGGCGCCAAACTGATCCTGCACGCCCTCCACGAGAACAACCTGCCGTTCGTCAACGGCGGCAACCACGTCGAGGTGATGGAGATCAGCACCGGCCTGTCGCTGGTGGTGATCCTGGTCGTCCTGCTGGTCACGATCTTCGCGTCTCTGTTCAGCACGCGCGGGCGCACCCAGACCGCGATGGCCCATATCCGCCGCGACGCCAACGCCTACCTCGACACGGAGTACACCGACGACCCCGCCGAACGCGAACGCATCTTCCAGCGCCTACTCCGAGCCCGCGACCACATCAACGCCCTGGGCCCACAAGCCAAACAGCAAGTCCGCAACGAAACCGAACTCATGGCCCTCTGCCGCCAGGTAGGCGAAGTCCACGCAACCCTCCACGCCAACCACGAAATCCGCCCAAGCCTCTAGGCGAATCGGGGAAGGACTGTGCGCTGCGTCGGGAACCTTCTAGACGGCAGCCCGCCGGCGAAGGAGTGGTCTGTCACCCAGGCAGTACGCTCGGAGCGACTGGTGACGAGAAGAAGGCGGGAAGAATGACGAACATCATTCATTTTCCGCTACGGGGACAGTTCTACCGCAGAGGAAAGCTGCGCGGCATAATCACCAGCGCAGTTTCCCGACCAAGCTTGGCGCTCAGTTACCGCTACTGTCTCCACCGCCGCCAGACATTGTCACACTCCCTCTCGCTTAAATTGACAGCTTTGTCTAGCACATCATTCGGCGGTCCACATAATCGAAACGCCGTAGCTCTCTCGCGGGTGACACTTATCGGCAAAAGTGTGCTCCACCGCGCCGCCCACGACGTCCAGCAGGTGCGGATCGCCCTCCGGCGGCTGTTCGCGTCTCTCGCGATCCGTGGCTTCGGCATACCACCAACACGCCTCCGGCAACTCCGATTCGTCGAAGCGGATCCGAATCGTTAGGCCACCGACCGGGATATGCCCGCCGAGACGCATGCCAGGCGCTATTCCGTGATGATCGACCTCTACATTCACCGCGATACGAGGTGGCGCCGTGAGGTGCTCGTCGATCGCTTCAGACGAGAAGAAGTATTTTTCGCCGCGGGCCAGCGGATGTGCGAACTTCAACCGGACCACCACGGTCGAGCGGGCCTGGACCGGTGAGGCCGGTTCAACGGTGCAGCCCCAGAGGGGACGCACCGACAGCTCAGGAGGATCACCGACCGAAGACGCCAGAGCCCTTGCCACGTAGCCATCGAGGTCGTCTGTCTGGGCGGTGATCAGACGCTCGGTGATGCGTCGGTAGGCGGTGCGCTTCTTCATGAAGACTGTTGTCACGAACAGGTCGACAAAGACCGGCTGAGCGCCAGGTGACGGTGGACGGTACCCCGCAGGTTGTCCCGGTGCCCCGAGGTTGAACTCGGTGTCGTGTGCGAGCTCAAGTTCTGTTTGGCGGGCAAGCTCGATGTAGCGGTCCCATCCGCGCGCCTCGAGTGCGAGTTCGGCGAGCCGGGCGCGGATGCCGGGCACGAGGTTCTCGTCGAGTGCCTGCTTCCAGGCTTGATGCATCGGCGTGATGGTAGTGGGCGGAGGATCTCCGTACACACCCTTGAGTGCCAGCAATTGCTTGAAACGAGCGTCTAGCGTCGGTCCCCACGGCTCGACCACTTCAGGCGGACGGGCGAGACGAAACGCGGCGACGAGAACGTTCCGCCGGCGCGATCGGCGGTCGGCTCCGACCTGCTGCACCAGATCCACGATCAGGCCCCAGATTGCCAGCGCTCGCGGCTCGGGCCTCGCGTCGACAAGGTCGAGGGTCGGGCTCAGCAGTGGCGCGAGCTGGACCGCCGACCCATTGGGCGCATCCTGAACGGCGCGATGGAGCAACTCGAGCGGAACCGCCTGCCGCCTGGTCGCAAGCCAGCGCAGCGCGGACTCGATTCCATCCGGCGTCCCGTCCCCTGGCTCCCCGGCCACTCAACCCCCAACACGACAACAGTCGACGATCCCCGACGACGACTGACGACGCTCGACGACAACAGACAACAGGGGGGCAACATTAACAACAAAAGACGTCGCTGGACCAATGCTCGAAGAGCGGAAAAAACCTGCGACAAGATTCAGCGAGCCGTACCTGACTTACCCTGGACGTGAACACACAGGCCTGTACGTGTTCGCTGCTATTGAATCTCGAGCACCAACCGGACCGGCCTCCCCGGGGAGCCGAATCTCTGGTTACCGACTCGTGATCCTACGGCCTTCGGGTCACATTGGCAAGAACCTCCACACCGTACGTCGGAAACCACGATGGACCGCCCCCTTCGGTGGAAACCGATCAATCTGACGCCAGCGTTGATTGAGACCCATTTGACCGCATCAGGATGGTCGCGCGGAAGTTTCAAGGAGGCACCGAAATGAACGACGAAGTGCAAATCCCCGGGTCCGGCAACAACACGCCGACCCAGCCGGGACCCCGCGGTCCGCAGGCAGTCGTGACGGTCATCACCGCCGCGCTCGCTGCGGTCGGAACCCTCTATCTCATGACGGGATCGATCGCCGTCACCATCATCGGTGCGATCGTCGCGCTGGTATCCGCTGCCCTGTACCTCGGTAGTCCGCAGAAATAGCGCCGAGGTCCGCTCACCCGCACAAGAAGTTGCCTTGCCGGCGCCATGGCCCGTCAGTCGTTTATATCCTGGCCAGTACGCCGGCAAGCCGCTCAAGAAATCAAGGTCGTCCGATCGAGACCCAGTCTCAGATAAATTTGCCGCAGCCACAGAATCGTGCCCCGTGCTTTCCTCGATCTTTCCGGGGTGCGGTCCGAGATGGGCGCGAGGGAAAAGACTAGGCCCGAGGGATCCAGACGCGCATGGCGTCGACTTTTCGGTTTGCCCAGGCGTAGTACGGGATTGCTACTACCTTGACCTCATCCCCCAGTTCGTCCGGGGCGTCTGGGCCGAAAGGCCAGCCCGGGTGGTGGGCCTGCGCGGATCGGCCGTCGGTCGTCAAGACGGTGACTCCGTCCAGTAGCGCTGGGTCGTGGGTGGTCGCGATTTGTGCTGAGGGCGACAGGTGGAGGTCGTCTACGTTCGTGTGCTGGTCTGCTTGTTCTACGGCGTAGACCAGTGGTCCGCGTTCGAGGGCTATGCAGCCTCGGAGCGCGTCGATGCGCGGGTTGGGTGCGACCGTCCGAGGGGTCATGGGGAGGAGCAGCGTGATGTCGTTGGACGTGATGCGGTGGTAGGTGCCGGGCTGGGCCGGGTTGCCGTTGACGGTGGCGCCTTCGGCCCACGCTGGGATTCTCAGCTCGACCAGCGCGGGGGTCGGCGAGGTGATGTGGACCGCGCCGTCCCAGGGATAGGCCGTGGCTACGGTCAACGTGACATCTCCGGCGACGATCGTTCCGGCGGCGTACTGGTGGAGCTGGATCGCGCCGTCGGCGGTGGTTGCGAGGTATCCGTCGAGGCTGGCGAGGGTGCGCATGATGTTGGGCGGGCAGCACGCGCAGTCGAACCAACCGCGTCGGCCGTGCGCCGGGCTGCGGCCGTTGTCGGCCTGGGCTCCCCCGCGCAACTGCAGTGGGTTCACATAGAAGTACTCGGTTCCCGTCAAGGAGACTCCGGCCAGGAAGCCGTTGTAGAGCATCCGCTCGATGGCATCGGCGTACGACGGATCACCCGTCGCGAGCAGCAACCGCCAGGCCCACTGGATACCGCCGATCGCGGCGCAGGTCTCGGCGTACGCACGATCGGAAGGCAGCTCGTACTCGTCGCCGAATGCCTCGCCGTCCCAGCGCGCCCCCAGACCGCCGGTGACATAGGTCTTCGTCGACCACATGTGCTCGAACTGCCGCTGCAGCGCGGCGAGCAACTCGGTGTCGCCGGTCTCGAGTGCGACATCGGTCGCCCCGGCGGCAAGGTAGACCGCGCGGACCGCGTGTCCCTCGACCGAGGTGGCCTCGCGGACGGGAACGCGGTCGGAGAAGTACGCCGGCTCATGGCCGTGGTTCGTGATGATCCCGCGGCCGCGCGCCTCGACGAACCACTTCGCCTGGTCGAGGTACGCCGTCGTACCGGTTTCTCGATACAGCTCGACCAGCGCCATCTCGATCACCGGATGTCCGTCGATGTCCACGAGCTTGCCGTCGCCGAACGTCGCGACCAGGTGGTCGGCGAGCTTGATCGCGACGTCGAGCAGCGCGCGATCCCCGGTACAGCGGACCTGGGCGACGGCGGCCTGGATGAGGTGGCCGGCGCAGTAGTGCTCGTGGCTCCAAACGAGTTCCTGATAGCGGCCCTCTTTGCCGTACCGGATCTGAACGACCGAGTCGAGGTAGCCATCCTCGCGTTGCGCGGCGGCGACGACAGCAGTGAGGTCTCGGATGCGCGCGAGCAGGTCGTCGTTCGGACGGCGCCCGTACTCCCAGGCGGCCGCCTCCAGCCACTTGTAGACGTCGGAGTCGGCGAAGATCGGGCCGATCGCTTCGCCCTCTGCCAGGCCGGCCGCGAGCCGGAGGTTGTGCAGGTTCCCCGCCGCCTCCAACTGGTCTTGTCCACTGGGGATCGCGCGCTCGCCGTTGCGGAGCTGGCGCGGCGCCCAGAAGCCGCCGGTGATCGTCGCCTCCCCGAAACCCAACGGCCGCCACCGGCCGTTCGTCGCGGCGGCGGGACCAGCTCCTGCTTGTGTCATCAACAGCCTCCAGCACTCCGGAATACGTTTTCCGGATAGAACCTAGACACTCCACCCACCCGGGTCAATGAGGTGCGACACCGGATGGTTGCCCGGACGTCTGCCGTTGGTTGCTCGCTCCGGTTACCTTGACGCAGGTGCTGCGCCATGGCTGGTGGTGCTCTGGCTGCCCGCGCTGATCCTGTGGGGACTGGCCCGGATCCGTCGCCGGGCTCGACGCCGGCGCCGCGCACACTGACCCTTAGTGTGGTGGCGTGCAACGGATCTCGGCTCGGAACGCCCGGTTTCAGGTGTGGCAGTCGTACCTGACCAATCGGACCAAGCGGCAGCGGGCCGGCGAGTTCCTGGTCCAGGGGGTCCGTCCGATTTCGGTTGCCGTGGACAACGGTTGGCCGGTGCGGGCGATCATCACCGATGCGTCCAGGCCGCTGTCGCGCTGGGCGCAGGAGTTGCTGCAGCGGTTGCCCGGTGTGGAGCGGATCGCGATGGAGCCGGAGTTGCTGGCCGAGCTCGGCGAGAAGGACGAGCCCGAGGTCGTCGCGGTGATGGAGATGCCGGCCGACGACCTGGGTCGCATCCCGGTCGGACCGGAGTTCCTCGGGGTGGTCTTCGACCGGCCGACCGGACCCGGGAATGTCGGGTCGATCATCCGGTCCGCGGACGCGTTCGGCGCCCACGGTCTGATCGTGACCGGGCATGCGGCCGACATCTACGATCCGAAGGCGGTCCGCGCGACCACCGGGTCGCTGTTCGCGGTCCCCGCCGTACGGGCGCCGTCGCATCGCGAAGTGCTGGACTGGGTACGCCGTTCCGCCGTACCCGTCGTCGTGGTGGGCACCGACGAGCACGGCTCCGTCGACGTCTTCGACTACGACTTCACCCAGCCCACCCTCCTCCTGATCGGCAACGAGACGAACGGCCTGAGCACCGCCTGGAAAGAGTCCGCCGACCAGCTGGTCCGCATCCCGATCACCGGCTCAGCCAGCTCCCTCAACGCAGCCAACGCCGCCACCGCAGCCCTCTACGAAATCTCCCGCCAACGCTCCCATTCGTCCAAGACGCGTTAGCCGCGCGCGGCCTAGCGTCAGCTGCATGAGGCCACAGACATTGATCGCAGTGAACGACGTGGCGAAGAGCAGCGCTTGGTGGGCGACGATTGTGATGGCCTGGAGGTCGGGGTGCGGCTGCTTTGAATGCTCGCCTGCCGAGCCGAGGGCGTCAGTCAGCTGAACACAGTCTGGTGCGCGACCTCGGCACGATCGTCGGTTCAACCACCACTCGGCCGCCACCATGACGCCGACTCCAGCCAAGCACCCAGCGTCCTCTTGTTGTTAGGCGGTGCAGATTAGTTCGCCGTGGAGGATGGCTAGCCAGGCGTCGGGGCGGGCGGCCCAGGTTTGCCAGGCTTCGGAGATTGCGGTGAGGGTTTGTTCTGGGACGCCGGCGGCGCGGGACTGGTCGGCCAGGGCGGACTTCAGGATTCGGTCGGCCCACATGCCGCCCCAGAAGGCGCGGTCGTCGGGGGTGGTGAAGTTCCAGTTGGTCGCGGTTGCGTCGACCTGTTCGAAGCCGGCCTCGAGGGCCCACGACAGCAACCGCCGGCCGGCGTCCGGCTCGCCGCCGTTCGCGCGGGCCATCCGCTGGTAGAGCGCCATCCATTCGTCCAGCTCCGGCAGCTGCGGATACCAGACGAAGCCGTGATAGTCGGAGTCCCGGACCGCGACGATCCCGCCGGGCTTGCACACCCGCCGCATCTCGCGCAGCGCCTGCACCGGATCCGCGACATGCTGCAGCACCTGATGCGCATGTACGACGTCGTACGTGTCGTCCGGGATCTCCAGCGCATGGACATCACCAACGACGAACTCGACCTGTACGTCGAGCTTCGCGAACGTGGCCCTGGTGATGTCGAGCGCGGCCTCGTTCGCTTCCAGCGCGGTCGTCGGACCGGGCTCGACCAACCGGGCCAGATCGGCGGTGATGGTGCCGGGTCCGGCTCCGACGTCGAGCAGCGACATCCCCGGACGAAGATGCGGAATCAGGTACTCGGCCGAGTTCTCCGCGGTGCGCCAGCTGTGCGAGCGCAGCACCGATTCATGGTGGCCGTGCGTGTACACGTTCTTCATCCCAGGCTCCTTTGCCCTCTCCGACACTCCCTACGCTAACTCAAGATCTTGACCAATGAGACATATCGTCTTATATAGCAAGACGCACTGGTTGCCGGGGGCAAGAGCTTCTATCCCTGATGACATGCTCGACTACGACTCCGGCCAGGAGCTGCACCCAACCGTCGACGTGCTCGCCGAGCGCGGCGACATCCTGATCGCCGACTGCGGGTACGACAACGCCGAAGGCGACCGCGTCAGCGCCTACCTCGTCGTCCCGTCCGGATCGCTACTGGAAGCGGCCGACCAACTGGCCGGAGTGATCTATCAGCACTCGACCGGCGGGCGGGAGGCGTTCCTGCCGGAGGCGATCCAGGTCGCGGAGGCCGGCGGGATCGCACTCACGCTGGGAATCGCCTCGACCGATGACGCCGTCCGCAACCTCCGCGCGTCGATCTTCGCGATCCGCCGGGGCGCGGACCTGCTGCAGTCGTACGGCGCGGACCGGCTCGGTTGTGTCGGGCACTCGTTCGGCGCGATGACGGCCGCGACCGTGAGTGGCATCGACAAGCGCTTCCGGTGCTTCGTGTTCGACTCCGGGTTGTCCGGTCTCAGCATCCACTACCGCGAGACGCCGTACCCGGAGATCAAGAAGCTGCGGGACTCGATGACGCCGGAGCAGTACGAGCCGTTGCTCGCGCTGATGGAGCCGTACGACTCCTGGCACTTCGTCGGGGACGCGGCGCCGGCGGCGTTGCTGTTCCAGTCGGCGTGGTTCGACCCGAATGTGAGCCGGGAGAACTGCGAGAAGTTCTTCGCGGCCGGCAGCGAGCCGAAGGAGCTGCGCTGGTACGACACCGGGCACGTGATCAACGACGTCGCGGCGTACGCGGACCGGGCCCGGTTCCTCGCGGAGTGGCTCGACCTGCCGGAGCTGCCCGCGCGACTGCGCGCGCGGACGTGACCGAATATGGCCAGACCTGAGGTAGGGGTTCGGGCGAATCTTGAGGGGCTTCGAACAAACCCCCAGGAGGATGCAGAGATGTTGGCAAAGGTGTTTCCGATCAAGTTGAAGGACGGCAACCAGGCGGCGGCCGAGGAGCTCGTGCGGGAGTTCGCGCCGCGGGGTCCGGGCGTCGAGGAGGGCACGCTGTCGTTCCGCGTGTACCGCCACCCGGCGAACCCGGACTACCTGCTGTTCGTCGAGCACTTCGCGAACCAGGCCGCGTACGACGAGCACACCGGGTCGGCGGCGTACAAGGAGCTGATCGCCGGTCAGTTCGCGGATCTGATCGTGGAGTTCGTCGAGCACGACCACGAACTGCTGGTGAGCCTGTGAGCACGCAGGCGGAGTTGGCTCAGCAGTTGCGGGCATTGCACGCACAGCCGCCGCTGGTATTGCCGAACGCGTGGGACGCCGGCTCGGCCCGCGCGATCGAGTCGGGCGGCGCCGCGGCAATCGCAACCACGAGCGCCGGGGTCGCGTGGGCAGCAGGGGTTGCCGACGGCGGCGGCCTGACGCGTACGACGGCCATTGCGGCCATCCGCTCGATCTGTGCTGCGGTGTCGATCCCGGTCACGGCCGACATCGAGGCCGGGTACGACGATGTGGCGGCAACGGTCACCGAGGCCATCGAGGCCGGCGTCGTCGGCATCAACCTCGAGGACAGTACGGCGCACGTCCTCGACGAGACCGCGGTCCACGCGGCCCGAATCGCGGCTGCTCGCCGAGCGGCCGAGGCGGCGGGGATCGACCTGGTGATCAACGCCAGGATCGACACGTACATGTTCGGCGACGGATCCGGGACGGTCGAGCGGATGGCGGCGTACGCCGAAGCCGGTGCGGACGTCCTCTTCGTACCGGCCGTGGTCGACGCGGACACGATCGCTCAGCTCGTCGAGGACTCGCCGCTCCCGCTGAACGTGATGGTGGGGCCGGGTGCGCCGACTGTCGCGGAGCTCGTCAAACTCGGCGTGACGCGGATCAGCATCGGCCCGGCGATCACCGGCGCCGCTTATGCCTTGGCGACGGCCGCGACGCAGGAGCTGCTGAGCACCGGCACCTACGAGGCGCTCAGCAGCAAGTGAACGGCCGCGAGCGAGCGCCAAGGTCGCAGGTGCTCGGACTCGCCGGCGAAGGGCCAAGCGTCACGAGCACCAAGCCGCAACGCCACCTGGTGTGCGGCTTTGGTGCTGACGTTGGGAATCCCGGCGAGCGATGCGACCAGCTCGTCCGTGTCCGCACCGCAGGCAAGTAAAATGTTGCCAGCAGCAACTTCCTCGGCCAGCGGGCCGATGAGCTCGTCAGCGGTCAACAGCTCCGGCGCCGGGAACGCGTGAGTGAGGCCGTGACCGAGGCCGGGGACCGCGGGTCCGTAGACCTCGACGAGCTTGCGGAGCGCGTCGTCCGCATCGGCTCCGTCGTACCGATCCCGCACGACGGCCTCGACGGCGGTCTCGAACGGGCCCCAGGCACCCGGCACGCGGACGCCGGGTCGAGACGCGATCAGTGGGCCGAGCTGTGGATCCTCGGAGAGAAGTGCTCGGGCGAGGATGGGCTCGCACTCAACGCCGACCAGGCAGGCGGCCCGGTCGGCGACATGGATGACTCCCTCCCAGAACGGCAGGTGGGCGCGCAACAACAGGTAGTCGTCGCCGCCGGGACCGATCTCCAGCATGCCTGGCTCACCGTCCAGCGAGATCGTCCGGCGATACACACCGTCGAGCGAGACCGACTCGACGCCGGGGATCGCATGCTCGGCGAGGAAGCCGCTCATCGCCTCCCAGTCGTACGGCGGGGTGTAGGGCAACCGCAGCACGAGACCTCCGTCGGCGATCAGGCGATCGCTCTTGCGGCGCCGATCCCGCAACTCGCGCGGACTGGCCCGGAAGATCTCCCGCATCGCACGATTGAACTGCCGCAGGCTCCCGAACCCGGCCGCGAACGCGATCTCCGCGATCCCGAGGTCGGAGTCGTCGAGGAGCCGGCGCGCGAAATGCGCCCGTCTCGAGCGGGCGAACTGATCCGGTGTGACGCCCAGATGCTCGTTGAACATCCGGCGCAGATGCCGCGCCGACAGGCCCAACTGCACACCGAGCGCCGCCTCACCCGACTCGTCCAGCACGCCGGCGATGATCAGCTGCACCGCACGGCAGACCAGCTCGGGCGCCTCGTCCGCGACCGTCCCGGCCACCCGGTACGGCCGGCAGCGCAGGCACGCGCGAAACCCGGCCGCCTCCGCGGCCGCGGGCAACTCGAACGTCTGCACGTTCTCCGCCAGCGGCTTGGCACCGCAGCCCGGCCGGCAATAGATCCCCGTCGTACGCACCGCCGAGTACGTCGTCATCCCACCACCCCCTACCTGATCCAAATATGAGGCTAAGCGGGGCCACCGACAGTTCCTGAACGCATGTTTTACGTTCGTTGGAGATCTGACCGGATGCATCGCTAGGGTGCGGGGCGTGCAGTCGAAACCAATGCTGGTCGTGGTGAGCGGCCCCCCGGGGACAGGGAAGACCACGCTGGCGCACCGGGTCGCGGCCGCGATCGGCTGCCCGGCGATCTGCCGGGACGAGATCAAGGAAGGGATGGCCCACGCGACCCCGGGATTCGTCGCCGGGCCGGGTGATCCGCTCACGATGCGGACACTCTCGACGTTCTTCGATGTGATCGGCCTGCTGATCGGCCGCGGTACGACGGTCGTCGCCGAAGCCGCCTTCCAGGACCGCCTCTGGAACCCGGGTCTGGCTCCGCTCCTCGGCCGCGCCGACGTCCGCATCCTGCACTGCACGGCCCCGGCCGAGGTGGCGCTGGCCCGGATCAACGCCCGTACGACGAACGACCCGCGCCGGACCGCCCATGAGGACGCGCAGATCAGCGACGAGGCACGACTGCGGACCCACAACGCGTTCCAGCCGGTCGATCTCCCGGTGCCCGCGCTGACGGTGGACACCAGCACGGAGCCATCCCTCGACGAGCTCGTTGCCTTCCTGACCTAAGGTTCTAGACGAGAAGCGATCGAGAGGGGCTGGGATGCTGGAACGGTTCGCGGGGTTGACGACGGCGCAGGTGGCTGATGCGTGCCGTCGGAGCGAAGTGCCGGTACACACGGTGTCCGTGACGGCGGTGGATCGGGCGAACAGCCGGGTCGCGGGACGGGTGCTGCCGGTTCAGCATGTGGGCAGTGTCGACATCTTCCTGGAGGCCTTCGAGTCCGCGACCGAGGGCGACGTACTGGTCGTCGACAACGGCGCTCGCCGCGACGAGGCGTGCGTCGGCGACACGGTTTCCCTCGAGGCCCAAGCGGCCGGCCTCGCCGGCATCGTGATCTGGGGACTGCACCGCGACACCGTCGACATCACGGCGGTGGGACTGCCCGTCTTCAGCCTCGGCGCGCTACCGACCGGGCCGCTGCGCCTCGACCCCCAGCCGGCCGACGCGTTGTCCACGGCAACGATCGGCGAGTGGACAGTCACCCGCGACGACGTCGTACTCGTCGATGACGACGGCGCGATCTTCATCCCCGCCGACAGGGTCGACGAGCTGTTCACGCTCGCGGAGTCCATCCGTGACACCGAGCACCGGCAAGCCGACGAGATCAGGGCCGGACGGACGTTCCGGCAGCAGGTCAGGTTCGCGGACTTCCTGGCCGCGCGGGCAGCGGATCCGACGCTGACGTTCCGGCAGCATCTGCGCGCGGTACAGGGAGCGGTCGAAGAATGACGGATGCAGGCGTGTGGAAGCTGGGCGACGTCACGGTCAACCGGATGGGGTTCGGCGCGATGCGCATCACCGCGAACCCCGATCGCTCGGTCGCGATCCGGGTGCTGCGGCGGGCGGTCGAGCTCGGCGTCAACCACATCGACACGGCGGCCTTCTACGCGACGCCGGGCGGGACGCTGCAGGGCGGCGAGGGGCCGAAGCGGTATGCGAACGAGTTGATCCGCGAGGCCTTGGCGCCGTACCCGGAAGGTCTGGTCATCACGACCAAGGTCGGGCCGGGCGAGGATCCCGAGCGCGGCTTCTACAACGCGACGACGCCCGCCGAGCTGCGGGCGCAGGTCGAGACCAACCTGCGGCAGCTCGGCGTCGATGCGCTCGATGTGGTCAACCTACGCATCATGAAGCAGCCGGGCGAAGACTCGATCACCGAACGCTTCGGCTGGCTCACCGAGCTGCGGGATGCCGGGTTGATCAAGCAACTCGGGGTGTCGAACGTGCGCCTCGACCACGTGGACGAGGCGCTCGCGATCGCGCCGGTTGTCTGCGTCCAGAACGGCTACGCGATCGATATGCGTCGGGACGAGGACGCGTTGATCAGGTATCTGGGTGAGCGCGGGATCGCCTACGTGCCGTTCTTCGCGATCGCGGGGTCGTCGCGGGAAGCGGGTGCCGTGACCGATCACTCGGTTGCGGTGGAGGCGATCGCGACGGCTCGCGGGGTGATGCCTGCGCAGGTCCGGCTGGCGTGGACGCTTCATCAAGGGCCCAATGTGCTCGCGATCCCGGGCACCGGCGACCCTGCTCACCTGGAGGAGAACGTCGCCGCTGGCGCGCTCGAGCTGTCACCCGGTGAGCTCGCCGCTCTGGACTAGATCGCCACGATCAGATGGCCGCTCGGACCGCCGGGACGATCTCTTGCGACCAGCGGGACACCTGGACGTCGTACGGCGCTGATCCGCGCGGGAAGAGCGTGAAGCCGGCCGCATTGTGGTTGAGAACGGCGTCGGTGAGCTCTTCGACCCATTGGGCCGGGGAGCCGCCGATCCACCGGCCGTCCTCATCGCGAGTACGTCGTTCCGCCGTGGCGGTGATGACACCCGGGAAGTTGTAGATGGTCGCGACGTCCGAAGGTTTACGGCCGACGGCTAGTGCGGCCTCGTCAATGATCGGGCGCGACGTCCGATAGCGCTCGCTCAGCCAGTCCGAGGCCTTACCGGGGATCCAGCCGTCCGCGTGCCGACCGGTCGCGGCCAGCGACTTCGGGCCGTTCGAGCCGGTCCAGATGAGCGGCGCGGCCACGGGCGCCGGCTTGAGCGCGCCGATCGGGTAGTGCTTGGTCGGGGCTGGGTGGCCGCCGTCGGACATCGCGTGGACGAGTTGCATCGCCTCCTCGAACGCCTCGACCGCGTCGCCCGGCCGCTGCATCGGCACGCCCATCGTGGTGATGCTGTCCCACGCACCGCCGGCGCCGAGTCCGAGGACGAACCGCCCACCGGACAAGGCCGACAGCGAGGACGCCGTCCGCGCGAGCATCGGGGCCGGGCGCAACGGCAGGTTGGTCACGTTGACGAACGCCGACAACCGCGCGGTCCGGCCGAGGATGAAGGCGATCGCGGCGTACCCGTCGAGCACGCCGGCGACGTACGGATGGTCCGACAGGCTGACGTGGTCCAGCCCGTCGCGGTCGGCCTGCTCGGCCAGCCGCAGCAGGGCGTCGACGTCGCGGAGGTGATCCGGCGAGCCGTATCCGAACTTCACAGTCATGAGCAGTCTCCCCAGATAGTTCGTAGGCCTAAACAGTAGCACTACGAACTATTAGGCACATAAACTATTCGAGGGCCGGACTACTATGGGGGCATGGCGACGACAACGCGGGAAAGGACCAGCCAGGGTCAGGAGCTGGCGAGCGCTCTGGTCCAGGCCATGCACCTGCTCCAGGACGTCCACGCTGAGGCCAGTCGGCCGCTCGGACTGACCCCGCAGCAGGCCCACCTGCTCTGTGTTGTGCTCGACGGTCCGCTCGGCATGACCGAGCTCAGCCGGATCCTGAGCATCGAGCGCTCCAGCCTGACCAGCATGGTCGACCGCCTCGAACGGCGTGACCTTGTGGCGCGTATCGCCAACCCCGCCGATCGTCGCGCCTGCCAGATCGAGCTCACTCCGGCAGGCCGAGCCCTGGCCCACCAGGCCCACGACGCGGTCGTCGCCCGGATCGAGACCCTCACGGACGACCTGCCCGCCAGCACCCGCCGTACCGTCATCGCTGCGTTGCAGGCGATCCTCAGCCAACGCTGACGGTCGGTCGCGGGAGGGCGGCGCAGGTCGTCAGGTGTCCTACGCGCCGGCCGCGAGGTGGAGGCGGAGGAGGGTGTCGTAGTCGACGATCTCGACGCCGGCTTCGGTGAATTCGTCGGCGGTCACGGTCTCCTGGGTCGGGATGATCAGGAGTTTGCGCGGGTCGGTGACGTCGACGCCGTACTTGGTCTGCGCGAACGTGCGGTTCTCGGCGTCCTTGAAGTAGTCCGCGTACCGGGCGAGCTGCGCGGATCCCTCGCGCACGGGCGCCTTGAAGGCGCGACGGCGCTTCTTGCCGTTCGTGGTGTCGAGCACCGGCAGCTGCAGCTGGCCGACGATGTGGCTGCCGTCGGCTCGCTCCAGGATGAAGTCGGGCTGGAGGCCGTCCTGCAGATCCGGCTGGCGAATCAGCTTGGTGGCGTCGAACGCCGACAGCAGGATGCTCTCGTTCTCGGTGAGGAACTGGTCGACGGTCCCGTCCTGCAGGCCGTGCGCGAGGTACGTGCTCGCGAACGCGGCGCCGGTCAGATCGGGCGCGGGCACGGCGAGCGTGCCCATCGGGTCGAGGTGCGGCCGGGCGTTGGAGAAGTTCCGGAGGAAGTCCAGGTACTTGTCCGCGGGCTCCGAGCGGTGGATCGCGATCGCGAAGAACGTCCAGTGCAGGCGGATCGAGTCTCCGGCGGTGTGCACGAGCAGCGTGCGCTCGAACGTCGAGTAGTTGCCCGGCGCAAACGCCAGCAACTGGTCGCCGGCACCGGTGAACTCCTGTCCGAGCATCTTCGCCGCGGCCGGGAATCGCGCGTCCAGCTCGCCACGGCCGGCCTGGGTGGCGATCGTCGCGTCCTGGAACAGGTTCTCCCCCGGCAGCGTGACCACGGGCGAGCCCTTGCCGAGTCCGAAGTACGCCTCGACGGACGGCAGCTTCTCGCGCCGGACCTCCAGCGTCCGGTACTCGCGGCTCACGCCGACCAACTCGAGAATGTTCCAGTCCGGCGTCTCGGTCAGCACCATCAGCCGCGGGAACAGCATCGGCCCCGCCAGCTCCCGCCCATGACTCACCGGCAGGTGCTCAGCCACCCCCTTCAGGTGCTCCGCCCAGAACTGCCCGTTCACCGTCACAAACTCGGTGGGTTTCATCGCTCTCCTAGTTCAGACCAAACACTGCCACCAACACCAACCGGCCCCCGCCCGAACCCTATTCCCGGACTCCCCCTCCACCTTTCATCAGCGAAGGGCAACGATCGTACGGTCGCCGACGGCGAGGACCAGGTTGCCGGCGGCCACGACGCCGCGGTCGCACTGCACACCCTTCGCCAGCTGCGTGGCCGGGTGGGCACCGACCGTGGTGAGCCGACAGCCGTCGGCCGCGTCATCCCCGAACACCACCCGACCGTCACTCGTCACGCCGTACGCCTGACCGTAAGGCACGGGTGTCGTCGCCGACCACACCTGTCGACCGGTGGACGCGTCGAACGCGGTCGTGCCGGTCCGGGTCGGCGACTCACAGCTCATCAGTACGACGAGGTTGTCGGCCGTCTCGATCGTCGGTGGGCACGTCCCGGTCTTCGGCAGCGGCTGGCGCCACTTGATCTCACCGGATCGCGGCTCGATCCCGATCAGGGTGCCCTGCGTGCCAGAGGTGCCCGGGTCGGGCACGATGCCGACGACCGAACCGCCGACCGCGGTCAGATTGCCGGCCGACTCGGGGTGGCGCCAGAGTTGCTTGCCCTCCTTCACGTTCAGGCCGACCAGCTCGCTGCCTGCGGTTCCACAGCTGTGGCTGAGACCGACGACGACCGCATCCGCCGTCGCCGCCGCGGAGATGTCGGTGCAGGTCCCGGGCGCGTACGTCCAGCGGCTCGAGCCGTCGGTGTCCATGCCGAACACCTTGTCCGAGCCCTTGCTCACACTCCGGCCGGTGACGAGCGGATCCCGGTTGTCGACGAAGTAGTCCTTGGTCCCATCCCCCCACGCCGCCGTACGCCGCCCGGTGTCGGCCGCGAGCACGAAGTACCCGAGATCGTCGAAGTCGGCGAGCAGCGACCGACCACCGTCGATGACGTAGAGCCGCGGGTGCTCGTTCGAGTCCGATCGCGTGTAGCGCCAGCGCACCTGCCCAGAGGCCGGGTCGAGCATCTCGATCGTCCCGGTCTGGCGGGAGACGGCAATGCCGGAGTTGGTGGCCGCCATATCCCGGAGACTGTCGCCGGCGTTTCCAGCCGGCACGCTCCAGGCCTCCGCACCGGTCAGCTCCGAGCGGACGTTCTGGGCCGCGGGCGGATGCTGTCCTTCCAGGTGCTCGTTCGCGGCGAGCAGGAACGTCCGCTCCAGCGGGTCGATCACGAAGAACAGGGCCAGCACGATCACTACGGCCACTCCGGCGCCGGCCAGCAGTTGACCACGATTCCGCGGGCGCGGCCGTTGCCGGGAGGCGGCAACGCACGCGACACCGGCCACGATCAGCAGCGCCGACGAGATGACCAGCAGTGGGACGCGGGCACCGATGCCAGAACCCTCAGTGGTCTCCGGGCTTTTGATCCACACCGCGACTATGCCAATCACGCCGACCGCGATCATGACGCCGGCAACGGTCCGGGCCGCGCGAGTGGGCCGGCGCGAGTACCGATAGACGACCGGTACGGCGGCCAACGCCAGCACAGCCAGCACTACGGCCGGCCAGACAGCGTCCTCGCTGTACGCCGGGACCCGCCACGGCTGTCGAGTCGCTCCGAACGCCGCGAGGAACGCGCTCAGGGCGATCAGTACGGCGCAGACGATCAACGCGGCTCGTTGCCAGCCGGCCCACGGCGCCGGGATCAGTCCCTCCAAGGTCGTGAGCTCGGTCTCGAGGTTGGTCCGGGCGCGGTCCTCGAACCTGTCGCGGCCGAGACCGGTTCGGTAGATGGGTGCGTTCAGGAGTGTTCGGATCTCGTCGTACCGGCGTCTGGTTTCGGACTCAGCTGTCCCCGCGTCGCGGCGGACCTGTGCGGAGTGGGTTTGGTAGCGCCGGTCGGCCAGGACGGCGTTGACCGCATCGAGGAGTACGGCGCCGTTCGGGTCCTTGTCCTTGAGCTCGCCGAGCCCACCGGTCAGGCGGACGAGTCGGGCGACCTCTTCGGTGCGCGCCGCGGTTACGTCGTACCCAGGCAGGACGTCCTCGGCCAACCGCGCTGAGGCCTCAGCGTCCTCCGCCGGTGTGTTCCCGCGTTCGTGGACGGCCCGGTGGAACCACGCTGCCAGCTCCACCGCGGTCGGATCCGTGCTGAGCTGATCCAGCTCTTTCAGGGCGGTCAGGACGGTCTCGAGATACAGGTCCCGGTAGGCGTTCCGGCTCGGCCCGGTATACCGGGAGGCCAAGTCGTCCGCCAACGGTCCCGCATCCGGAAGGACGTCGTTCCACCGCTCTCGTAATCCAGCCACCCGGCGATCCTGGCAGATCGCCGGGTGCTCCAACGCGCGTTACAGCTGGTTTGCAGGAACTGACATCCGTAGCTTCTAGAGTGCGGCTCGCAGTACGTCGAACTCGCAGCCTGGGGAGTTCGGGTCGAAGCCGTGCTCGATCAGCCAGCGGGCCGCGCGCAGGCTCCGCAGCGACCACCAGGCACGAATCACGTCTCGGTCGACGTCGTCGCCGTACCCGACCAGCAGATCGTCGAGGCGCTCCTCATGCCCGAGCGTCAAGGTGGCGAGGTCGAACATCGCGTCACCCTGGCTCGCCTCGGACCAGTCGATCACGCCGGTGACCTTGTCGTCGGCGACGAATACGTGGGTGATCTGAAGGTCTCCGTGCGTGAACACCGGGGTCCACGGGCGGAGCGCGGTCTCGGCGATCTGGCGGTTGCGCGTGACCAGGTCGGCGGGGAGTACGCCGTTCGCGATGAGCCAGTCGCATTCTCTGTCGAGGTCCGGTGCAATCGCGTCGGCGCTCTTGCTCTTCCAGGGCGGCAGGGGTGCATCATGCAACCGCCGTACGGCGGCACCCGCGGCGGCCCACGCCTCCGACGACATAGGCGACGGCTCACCGAGCACGCCGAGCGCCCGGCCCGGGACCGCGGCGATCGCGAGCACGTGCGGCTTACGCCACAGGACCTCCGGCGTCGGAATCGGCACCATCGCCATCGCCTGCGCCTCGACGTCGATCCGCTCCTGATCGGCATCGACCTTCAGGAACATGTCCCCCACGCGCAGGGTCGTCCGCTCGCTGTGCGCAACAACGACCTCAACCTCATCCACGCCGGCCATTGTCGCGGCCTTCCACTGTCGGTCGCCACAGATATACCTAGGGTCCAGAAACCAACTGAGCCACCGGGAGCCGCGATGTCCGTCCGCTACCAACTAGTCATCGACGCCCAGGACCCCGAACTCCTGGCCCAGTTCTGGGCCGAAGCCCTGAACTACATCCTCGAGCCCCCACCCACCGGCTTCCCCACCTGGGACGCCTGGCGGGCAGACCTAGGCCTCCCCGAATCCGGCATGGGTCCTGACAGCATCATCGACCCCACCGGCTCCGGCCCCCGCATCTGGTTCCGCCAAGAGCCAACCCCCAAAACCCTCAAAAACCGCCTACACCTAGACATCCACGCCAGCAGCGACACGTCGATCACCGACCGCACCACACCCCTGGCCACCCGCAAAGCCCGAGTAGACGCCAAAGCCACCCACCTAGCAGCCCTGGGCGCCACCATCACCGGCCCCCTGAGCGGCCCCGACGACCTAGCCCACTACGCAGTAGGCATGAAAGACCCAGAAAACAACGAATTCGACATCAACTAATGGTTATTCATAACTCAGAGAAGAAGAGCAGGGAAAAGAAAATAGAGAGGGTGCTGGGTGCCTGGCTGGGCTGGGCGGGCCGGTGGTGGTCGGCGGGTCGGAGTACGTGCCGGCATCGAGTCGTGGATCGTGGTCGGCCAGACACACCCCACCACGCCACAATCCACGACTCGAACCAACCAGCGAGCACGCAAGGCACCCACACCCGGGGCTGGAGGACCGCTCACTCAGTGACTGGTCCTCGGCAGCACTGGACCCTCGCATGCGGTGAGTCGCTGCACTCCTCACCCGCCGACCACCGACCGGCCGCACCTACGCGCCGCGCCCGCCAGGCACCCCGCCACTTTCCTTGATCTCCGCTGATTCGGTCGGGTCGGCGACGGATTCGTGGTCGGTGTCTGGCAATTACGTCTGGGTGTGGCCTTTGCCGTCGAGGGTGGTTAGCCGGGTGACCTCGACGTGGTCGACGAGGGCGTCGCGATTTGTCAGGAAGTTGCGGGTGTGGGGTTGGCGCTCGTGCTCGTCGAAGGCGGCGCGGTCGCGGTACAGCTCGTAGAAGATGCGTTGGTTCGGTTCGCCGTCGACGCCGTGGTTCACGTAGATGAGGGTGCCGGGCTCTGACGATCTGATCCCGATCAGCGTCTCGGCTACGAGCGCGTCGAACGACGCCGCGGCGCCTTCCTTCAGGGTGAAGCGGACTACGAGTCCGAACTGCCCAGCCATGTGCGCTCCCGTCGTATGTCGCGTGAAAAGAGCCCCTGAGCTGCGTTTTCGCAGGTCAGGGGCTCTCTTGTGCCCTGTGGCGGGTGCAGGGTTCGAACCTGCGTAGGCATAAGCCGACAGATTTACAGTCTGCTCCCTTTGGCCGCTCGGGCAACCCGCCAGGGTGGTGCTGGTTCGTGAACCGGCGTGGGAGACGATACAACAGAGGGTGCCCCTGACAGCAAATCGGAAAGGAACTGCCCATGGCTTCGGAGTCCTCCTTCGACATCGTGAACAAGGTCGACCGTCAGGAGGTGGACAACGCCGTGAACCAGGCGGCGAAGGAGATCAGCCAGCGGTTCGACTTCAAGAACGTGGACGCGGAGATCAAGTGGTCCGGTGAGTCGATCGACATGCAGGCCAACACCGAGGAGCGGGTGAGCGCCGTCCTCGACGTGTTCAAGGACAAGCTGGTCAAGCGGCAGATCTCACTCAAGGGACTCGAGGCGGACGAGCCCAAGTTGTCCGGGAAGATCTACAAGATCAACGCCACCATCGACGCCGGGATCACCCAGGAGAACGCGAAGAAGCTGTCAAAACTGATCCGCGACGAGGGCCCGAAGGGCGTCAAGGCGCAGATCCAGGGCGACGAGCTCCGCGTCACCAGCAAGAGCCGCGACGACCTGCAGGCCGTTCAGGCCCTGATCAAGGGCCAGGACCTCGAGTTCGCGGTCCAGTTCGTCAACTACCGCTGACCGCGGTCGCGCGGTGACCAGCAGCTTGACGTCGGACAGGTCGTCCGGCCCGGTAATCAGCTCGCGTAGGCGGCCGGTTGCCGGGCATGCTGGCGGGCGTGGGAGACACACTGCTGCGGCGCTGGTTGCTCGAGGACTTCGGGTTGGATGTGGTGGAGCTCTCACCGGTCGCCCACGGCGCAGACATCTCTGCGCAGGTCTGGAAGGCCGGTACAGCGACCAACACGTACGCCGTGAAATGGAGTGGCGCCGGCACCAACACAGGGCATCAGGTCGCGGCGTTTCTGGCGGACTGCGGGCTCAAAGAAGTCCCGGAGCTGATCCGGACCACAGAGGGCGGACTGTGGACGTTCCACGCGAAGAAGAAGCGACTGACGGTCACTCCGTGGATTGACGGCGTACGCGCGGCCGACACCGGACTCACGGTCGAGCAGTGGACGTCGTACGGCGCACTCCTCCGGCGAGTGCATGAGGCGGAGCTACCGCACCGGCTGCGGGACGCCCTCCCGAAGCACATCCCGATCGACGCACGGGTCTCGAAGACTGTCGACCAGCTGCAACAGCGTCTGACCGCTCCCGAGACCGAGCTTGAAGAGAACCTGGCCGCAGTCTGGGCGCAGTACGACGACACCATCACCACTTTGCTCACTATGACCCCGCCTGAGCCGGTCGGTCCGAGAGTGGTGTGCCATGGCGACCCGCACCTCGGCAACGTCCTCGTAGCTGACCAGCTGCACCTGATCGACTGGGACGACGTACTCCTCGCTCCCCGTGAGCAAGACCTCATGTTCATGCTGGGCGGCATGGGTGACGTCGGCCCCAGCACGCCGGCCGAGACGGAGGCGTTCCTGACCGGCTACGGCCCGCACACTCTCGACCACGAAGCCGTTCAGTACTACCGCCACGTCCGGGCCCGCGAAGACGTCGTCGGCTGGTCCGACCAGGTCATCACCGGCCCCCACAACGCCTACGCCCTGTCCGTGGTCAAAGGCATCCTCGAACACGGACTGGCGCCGCTAGCGGTCGGAGCCGGCTAGCAACCACCTAGTGGCGGGCTGCGATCCACCCAGCCACCTGAGTGCCCAGGGCCTCACCGTCCAGCATGGAATGGCGGAAGTGCAGCCCGGCCAGGATTCGAGCCTCCCGAACGTCACCGCGTACGGCGGCCAGGTTCGCGTACTCGCGGGTCGTCCCCGTGACCTGACTACTGATGGTCAGCGGCACCTCAGCAGTATGGAAGAACGCCTTCAGCGCCCCGGTCGCCGCAGCGGTGAAGCACGCATGACCGGACGGGTACTCCGGGTGGTTGACGTTCAGTAGCGACTGCCAAGTGGTGTCTGCCTGCGTACTCGGGTTGCCGTCGGTGTCGGCACGCTGGATCGCGTGGACCGGCCGCCAGGACCGGTAGTGGAACTTGGCATCCCAGCACGCGATGACTGCATCTCCGGCCGACACGTGGGCGAGTACAAGCATCTGCGCCGCCGCGGACAGCGAAAGGTGCCGGTCAGCCGCCAGCCGGAGGAACACCCGACTCCACTGCTGCGCGGTTTGCTCAGCCCAGAATCGAGCCGTCTCGGTCTGCTGAGCGGTCCGCGTCGTACTGTCCAGCCGGCCGACTGCGGCGACCTCTGCGACGTCCCGGGCATAGCGCTTGCTCGTCAGCGGGTCCGGACCGTCCGGGCGGAACTGTGCTCGGTAGCGCAGTGCCAGCGGCGTGACCTGCGTGAGCACGATGTCCACGGGTGGCGTCGGCAGCGTCGGCTCCCACACCCCTGGCCCAGCAGGACTCTGCACATAACCGACGACGTTGCCCAGCCCGTCTCCCGCGCGCCATGCGAGTACGGCGGCCGCCACCGACCGCCCCAACGCGATCCCATGCGTCTTCGCGCGACCATCCGGCACACCGGCCAGATAGTCCGCGTACGTACTCTCCAGCCCAGACGCCGGTACGCGAGCCCGCAGTACGTCGTACGTCGCGGTGGCGATCGCAGCTGCGGCAGACGCTTGCCGATCGGGACGTACGGCGAACTTGAACGGTCGGCCGTATCCCAAACCAGCCACCGTATCCGCGATCGCGATGTGCACGATCCCCAGCAACACCTCGGAACTGGCCGGTGGACGCCCAGCGACAATCGCCTGCGTCGCATAGGCACTCCAGTCGAGCACCGGCCGGGCATCAGTTCCGGAAGCGACCGACGGCGAGGTGAGACCCGCCAGCGCCAAAGCTCCAGCGGCAAGCACAGCAGCAGAACGAGACAGCAGTTTCATGAGACCCTTCCCCCTTCGAGAGACGCAGTCCACCCTCACAGCGGTCGATCGGCCCCGGCCATACGACGTTCGACGTATTCGCAAACCCCCGAAGCGGGCCTAGCCTGAAGTGGGAGGGGTACGTCATGACGAGGCAATTGACCGTCACCGAACGGGACCTGCGCCAACTGCTCGATGTCGTCGACCGGGGCCGGGACGCCGATCCTCAGGAGCTGTTCCCGCGTGCCCTCCTGCGGGCGCTCGCCGATCTCGTGCCGGCCGAGGACATCTCCTTCCAGCGATGCCGTCCGCTGGACCGTGAGTTCGTCGATCTCGAGGAGGGCCGCGCCGAGCCGGAGCCCGGGCTCGATGACGGTTGGGAGGACCTGTTCTGGCAGTGCTACTGGGACGGTGAAGCCTGCTGCCGACCACAGCTCACCGGCGACTACACCACGGCCTGGAAGCTGTCGGACTACTACCCGGGGCGGAAGCCCGCCGTCGTCGACGCGTGGCTGCGGCTGAACGGAATACGCGATGAGCTCGTCCTTCCGCTGCCACCCCGGGGCGCGGAGGATCGCCGGCTGCTGCTGTTCCGCCAGTCCGGGCACGACTTCACCGAACGGGAGCGTTTGCTGCTGGCGATGCTCCGCCCCCACATCATCGAGGTCCATCGCGCCCACGAGCGCCGTCGGGCCGGGATTCCCGACCTCACCAGCCGGCAGTTGCAGCTGCTCCGCCTGGTGGCGGACGGGCACAGCAACACCCAGATCGCCCATCGGCTGTTCGTTGCCGAAGGCACCGTTCGGAAGCACCTGGAGAACATCTACGAACGGCTCGGCGTCACCAGCCGTACCGCGGCCGTCGCGACCGTGTTCCCCCGCACCCACTCCGCCTAGGCGTGCCGCATCCAGACGTAGGGTTCGAGGCACACACCGCGATCGGCCGATGCTCGGAGTCGTCAGCCCGGCGTCGCCGGACCGGCCACCGCGTTACGGATCGCCCGGGGTGAGGCGCCCAGTTCCCGGTGGCAGGTTTTGTTGAAGGCCTGCAGGTCGGGGATGCCGACCGAGGCAGCCACCGCCGGGATCGAGAGCGTGGACGCGACGAGCAGGTGGCGGGCCCGGGCCATCCGGCGACTGCGGATGTAGGCGATCACCGTCCCGCCGGTCTCGAGGTGGAACAGCCGAGTGAGGTGATTGTGCGAGACCCCACCGACCCGTGCCAGCGCCGGAACGGCCAGCGGCTGGGCGAGGTTGGCCTCGATGTAGGCGATCGCGGTCGCGACCGCCGGGTGACCGGTCTCCGGGGTGGCTGCGGTCAGCTCGACGATCCGCCAGAGCGCGGCCCACACCTCGGCGGTCGTCCGAGCCGATCCTGACGGCGACGCCTCGAGCGCCGACCGCAGCAGACCGGACAGTACGGGCGCAGCCGCGCCGGCGTCCTGTACGACGGGGACGGAAGACGGCTCGCCCGTGACGCGAGGCCGGAAGTGCACGTACAGGTGTTCAGATCGGCCCCGGTAGTCAAACTGCACCTGCTCCCCGGCCGGTGTCAGCGACACATACCCCGGCGCGACCGGGTACGTCGTACCGAGAAGCGTCAGCTCGGCCGAGTAGTTGTACAGGTGCAGCTGCCACAGGTCCGGCAGCCGGAACACATCCCGCGGCCGCCGGACGCCGTGGATCCCGGCGCCGACGTTCACCACCTCCGGCGGCTGCGCCAGATGCAACGAGAGCATGGGGAGAAATTACCACTAGTGGTGATCACAACCCACGCATTCCAACGTGGAACCCACCTAGCCTGGAGGAGTAGTAACCACTACCCCGAGAGGGAGACTCATGCCCCATCCGCATCGCAAGAACCTGCTCACCTCGGTTCAGATGGCGCATTTCGTGGCCACCGGAGCTCTCCGGATGGACGCCGTCGTTCCGGACGAGATGAACCAGCAGGCGATCGAGGTCCTGAAGGCCGGCATCCCGGCGGTTCCGTACGGGACGCCGTTGTCGGAGGCCTTCGTGGAGAGCGAATTCGTCGAGCGGCTGGTGCAGCTGCCCGAGGTCGCCGGCGCGATCCACAGCCTGGTCGGCCCCGAGCCGACCGTCGACCACCACGCCGTGCACATCCGCAAGGCCAACGAGGGTGAGGCGCAGAACCTGCACGGCGACGCGATCATCGACGTACGGCCGGACGCGTTCGACGTCCAGCTCATGTACTACCCGCAGGACGTCACGCTCGAGATGGGCGGCACGCTGAGCGTCCCCGGCAGCCACCTGCGCAAGACCAACGAGTCCGACACCGGCCGCTACCAGAACCTGCTCGGCCAGACCCGGCTCGTCTGCCCGGCCGGCACCGTCCAGTTCCTGCACCACGGCATCTGGCACGGCGGCCGCAAGAACGACAGCACCATCGACCGCTACATGTTCAAGATCCGCTTCAACCCGACGGTGCGTCAGGTCCGGCTGTGGGACCTCGAGGACCTGTACGACGACGAGGTCGCGCGCGAGCTGGACCAGTCGTTCCCCTGGTACGAGAACGCGACCGGCCGGCTGGAGAAGTACAACCGGATCAAGCTGTGGCAGGCACTGACCGGCGACGACACCTACGACCCGGAGTACTGGGTCACGCGGGTCTCGAACCGCCCGCAGCGCGTCATCGCCCAGCGCAGCCTCAACCCGCACGCGAAGAAGGAGATCGCATGACCGCCTCCGTTGAAGCCCCGCAGACGACGGTCCGCCAGCAGGTCCTCGTCCTGTACCTGGCCTCGTCCGCACTCGACGCACGCGTGGTCGGATGGTCGACGTACGACGGAACCGGTGAGTCCCACCCGACCACGGGTGACAGCGACGAGCCGCCGTACGCGACCGGTCTTGACGCGCTGAAGGACGGGTGGCGTCTGTTCCAGGCTGCGCAACTGCTGCCGCCGCAGCCGGGGCACGAGTACGACGTCTCGTTCCTCAAGCACGAGTTCTTCTTCGAAAAGCTCGTCTGAGGCGGACCTGCGCCACTTACCAACCTCCGCGACCTGCTCGCGGTCGGCACACGCTGAGCGTGCCGTCTGCGAGTTCCTCGCGGTTGGTGAGTGGTGCAGGTCCGGCTGTCGTCAGGCCGGTACGACGCAGGTCGGCTTCGGCCAGGTGGCCGGATCGCCTTCCTGGGTGAGGCGGCCGTCGGTGATGGTGAAGGTCGCGATCCCGTCGGAGCGTTCGTTCGCGGCGTACAGCTGGGTGCCGTCGTTGCTGAAGGCAAGGTGTCGCGGCCAGTCGCCACCGGAGCCGATGGTCTGCACCAGCTCGACCGACAGTCCGTCGGACGAGGTCGAGAAGACCGCGATCGAGTTGTCGCCGCGGTTCGACCCGTACAGGTACCGGCCGTCGGCCGAGATCAGCAGCTCGGCCGGGTAGTTCTCACCCGGCGCGTCGGCCGGCCGGGTCGACACGGTCTGTGCGATCTGCAGCTTCCCGTCCGCGTAGCCGCACACGCTCAGTGTCGAGTCCAGCTCGTTGATCACGTACGCCGCGCCCACCTCGGGGTGGAACACCATGTGTCGTGGCCCAGCACCCGGATGGATGTGCAGCCGGTCGACCTCCTCCAACTGGCCGTCCTCGGTCAGCGTCGACGAGTAGACCGTGTCGGAGCCCAGATCGATGTCGAACACGTACGCACCGGCCGGATCGAACGCGATCTGGTGAGCGTGCGGTCCCTCCTGGCGATCCGCGTTCGGCCCGGTGCCCGCACGCTGCAGGAACTGGGTCGCCGTACCGAGCGAGCCGTCCGCACCGATCGGGTGGATCGCCACGGAACCCGAGGTGTAGTTGGCCGAGAGCAAGTACCTCCCGGACGGGTCGATGTCCAGGTGACAGGGAGCGGCGCCACCAGTTGGCTGGCTGTTGAGGAACTGCAACCCGCCGTCCGAGTGGATCGCGAACGCCGCAACCTGGCCCTCGTCCCCCTCCTCGGTGGCGTACAGGAACCGCCCGTCCGCGGACCGGACCAGGAACGACGGGTCCGCGAGCGTCGCCGCCAACTCGACGCCATCCACCGGACCGAACCCGATCCCGTCCCCGCCGCCCGGCTGGGTGGTGTAGCCCCCGACATAGATCCGCTCAGAAGTCATAGGCCCTACCCTGCCAGGTCATTGACCGGTGGGCACTCCCCTGTCCAGTCCGTAGAGCGCCGAACCCCACCCGAGATCAGCCACGAGAACCTGCCACCCCAACCGGCGGTACAGCCTTGGTGCCGTACGGTCATCGACGTACGTCGTCAGCAGCGCCCGACGATGCGGCAAGCCCGACATCAGCGCCTCCATCAATGCGGTCCCGAGCCCACGCCCTTGTGCGTCTGGCACCACGGCGAGCTCGACGACCTCGAAGTGCCCGCCGATCCACTCCGCTGCCAACTCCGGGCTGATCGTGGCCGCAACCCGGTCCGACCACCACTGTCCAGGCCACCCGGTGAACCCGTAGGCGAACCCGACGATCCTCCCGTCCACAGTGGCTGAAACGAGCCTGAAGTCGTCGCGCGGGGCGTGCGTCGGCAGCTGCTCGGTGGCGAACCGCTCGGCGTCGGCGTTCTCGTCGTTGTAGCCGGGAGCGGAGAAGGCCGCGAAGAACACGCCGCCCAGCTCGGGCGCAACCTCGAGCGCTGCAGCTCCGTCGAGTACCTGGATCACGTCGCTTAGCCTAGGCCGATGGAGACTGAGGCGTTTCTGCGACGGATCGGGATCAGTTCGTACGACGGTCCGCCTAGCCTGGAGGGGTTGTCCCAGCTGCACGAGGCGTTCGTCGACCAGGTGCCCTACGAGACCGTGCAGTACCAGCTGACTCCTGGTGGTCCGCTCGAACCGGAGGAGTCGGCGCAGCGGATCATCGCGCGCGAGGCCGGCGGCTACTGCTTCCAGCTGAACGGGGCGTTCTCGCTCCTGCTCACCCAGCTCGGCTATCGGGTGAACATGCATCGCGGCGGCGCGCAGACGCCCAACCGTGCCGGCGACGTCGACGCCAGCCACATGGTTCTTACGGTCAGCGGGCTGGTTGAGGACCCTGGTCGTCTGTGGATGGTCGACGCCGGGTTGGGCGAGTCTCTGGTGCGCCCGCTACCGCTGGAGGAGGGCACCGCGTACCAGGAGCCGTTCGACCTGAGGTTGCGCCCGTCCGAGAAGGTCGATGGCTGGCGGCTGGATCACGATCCCCGCAGCAGCCTGATCGGCATGGACTTCGAAGCCGCGCGGGTCGGACTGGATGCCTTCGCCGAGCAGCACGCGAATCTCTCGACCAGCCCGGCTTCCCCGTTCCGTCGGGTGGCATCCGCGTTCCGCCGCCGACCGACGTCGATGGCCGTACTGCGTTCGGTGGGCCTGACGGAGACGTACGCCGACCGGATCGACAACTCGATCATCGAGACACAGGCGGACTACTTCGCCGTACTCGCGGATGTCTTTTTGCTCCCGCTGACCCACCTGGACGCGGCGCAGCACGACCAGCTGTGGCGTCGCGTGTGGTCGCAGTACGAGGACTTCCTGGCTCGGACCGCTAGCCAGTCGTCAGAATGAGAATGGCGGTGTCGCCATCCGCCGCCTTGAGGGTTGCGCTGTGGGTCGGACCGCCATCGCTCCAGCTACTGAACCCGGTGCCGCTCATGCTCACGTAGCCGGTGGCGAACGTCAGCTTCAACGTGCCCTTCACGACGGTGGCGCGGATCTTCTTGCCCTGGAGGGTGAAGTTGGCCGCCTTGCGAATCAGGACCTCGCACTTGCCGTCGTTGCAGGACTTGTAGTTCTGCCCGTCCTTCGCCGTCGGGAACGGGGAACTGGACGGGGGGCTCACGGTCCCAGCCGGCGGCGTC
This sequence comes from Kribbella sp. NPDC055071, assembly GCF_053608045.1. Taxonomy (NCBI): domain Bacteria; kingdom Bacillati; phylum Actinomycetota; class Actinomycetes; order Propionibacteriales; family Kribbellaceae; genus Kribbella; species Kribbella sp. NPDC055071. The sequence continues at coordinate 75,552 of NZ_JBSGUS010000017.1, read as the reverse complement.
GCAGGCGGCAGCGTCCCAACCGACGGGGTCAAGGGCGGTGTCGCCGGCAGACTCGTGTCAGAAGCTGACGGCGTGGTCGAAGTGCCGGTGGGCGACTTGGACGCGTCCGTGGAGCTGCCACAGGCAGCCAGCGTCGACAACAGTGTCACTGCGATGAGTCGTCGGGCGATCACACCTCGCACGGTAGCGACCAATCGGACCACTGGTCAGGTAGCCAGGCCGAACAAGATGCTCGGCAGGACCGAGACCACGCCGGCAACGGCGGCGCACAGCGCGATCATCGCCACCGCCGGTGACTCGATGTCGACGGAGAAGGGATCGTCGGCAGGGAGCCGGAAAAGCTCGGCTACCCAGCGCAAATAGACCGCCAGACCGATCATCACGTTGATTGCCATCACAATCGCCAGCCAACCCAGGTGCGCGTCGATGACCGCCTGGAACGCGGCGAACTTCGTGAACAAGCCGGCCAGCCCAGGTGGCAGACCGGCGAGCACGACGAGGAAGAAGATCAGCGCGGCGGCCAGCCCGGGCTCGGAACGCACCATGCCGCGGTAGTCCGACAGCAACCCACCTGACCGATGCCGCTGCACGACAGCGACCGCTCCGAAGGCTCCCAGCGTGACCACGACGTACGCCGCCAAATACCCGACGACTGCCTGAGCATCGCCGACCGCGAGTGGCGCGAGCAGGAACCCGACCTGGCCGATCGACGACCACGCCAGCAGCCGCACGGCCTCGACCTGGCGCAGTGCGGCCAGGTTGCCGATCGTCATCGTGACGGCCGCGAGAATGGCGATGACCGTCCGCAGCTGTGAGCCGTCCGGCGCGATCCCGCTCGTCACGAGGACGAGCAGACCCGCGACGCCGGCCGACTTCGACACGACCGCGAGGAACGCCGTGACCTCGACCGGAGCACCGACGTACGTGTCCGGAAGCCAAGCGTGGAACGGAACGGCCGCGATCTTGAACGCGAAACCGACGATCACGAACAGCCCGGCCGCGAACGCGACCCGGCTCAGGTCCGGGTCCAGCCCGGTCAGCCGGTTCGCGATCGTGGACAGGTAGAGCGACCCGGTCACGCCGTACAGGTAGGAAACCCCGAACAGCATCACCGCGGTCGACAGCACCGAGACCAGGAACGCCTTCAGCGCGCCCTCAGATCCGCGCCGGTCCCGTCGCAGCGCCACCATCGCGAAGCTCGGCAGCGAGACGACCTCCAGCCCGATCACCATCGTGGCCAGATCCCGCGCTCCGGCGAGCACGGTCGCACCGACCAGCGCACTCAGCAGGAGGAAGTGGTACTCACCGATCGGAATGTCCGACGCGAGCAGCTTGTACGCCGACAGCCCGACGACTCCGAGTCCGCCGATCAGCAACACCGCCCACAACCCGGCGGTCAACGGCTCGAACACCAGACTGCATTGAGCCGGCCCCTCAACCGCCGGCTGACAGAACGCCGGTTTGAAGTCGTCCCGCTGCGCCCACACGAACACCAGTCCGAAGAGGATCACCACTCCGGTAACCACCGTGATCACCGTATGGCGAAGCTGCCGCGGTGCACTCCGCCAGAAACTGTCGATCAGCAACACGGCGACGGCGCCGATGGCCAGCACGAGCGGTACGGCGATGGCCTGCCAGTCGGTCCAGGTGATCGTCATAGGAACGCCCATTGGTTGAGCAGGGTGAACGGCCAGAGGCCGAGGAGCACCGTGAGCACGATCAACGGCGCCCAGGTGATCAGCTCGATCCGACTCAGGTCGACAGCGAACGCGGCGGCCGGCCACTCGGCGGGGTCACCCTGGCAGAGCTGGCGAATCAGCCGGAGGAAGTACGCGGCGGTCAGCACGGCACCGAGCCCGGCGATCACCATCAAGATCACAAAGGTTGTCCGAGGCAACCAATCGGCCGGATGGTAGGCGCCGAGCAGAACCAGCATCTCGCCCCAGAACCCGGCCAGCCCCGGCAGACCGAGTGACGCCAGCGCGGCGAAGGTGAGCAGTCCGCTGATCCTCGGCAGGCGGGCATACAACGCGCGGCCGATCGCCCGCAGGTCGCTGGTGTCGTGCCGGTCCTTGATCGCCCCGGCGAGGAAGAACAGCAGGCCGGTGATGATTCCGTGCGCGAGGTTCGCGTACAGCGCGCCGTTCAGGCCTTCCGGCGACATCGTCGCGATGCCGAGCCCGATGAACCCCATGTGCCCGACGCTCGAGTACGCGATCAGGCGCTTCACGTCCGTCTGGGCCAAACAGGCCAGTGATCCCGCGATGATCGCGACCGTCGAGAAACCCGCCAGGTACGGCGCGATCGTGGCGGTCGCGTCGGGCAGGACCGGGAGCAGGACGCGGATCATGCCGTAGCTGCCGAGCTTCAGCAGGACCCCGGCCAGCAGCACCGACCCGATCGTCGGCGCCTTGGCGTGGGCGTCGGGCAACCAGATGTGCAGTGGCCAGAGCGGCATCTTCACAGCAAGCCCGACCGCGATCAGGACCGCGGCCGCCAGTGGTATCCCGTGACCACCCTTGATCGGATGCTCCCCGAGGAACACCAGGTCGAACGTCCCCGCCTGCCGATGGATCAGCAGGAACCCCAGCAGCATCAACGCCGAACCGAACACCGTCATCAGCACAAACGTGGTCGCCGCGCGTTTACGCCCTGCGCGGTCGTGATCGTCGCCCCAGATGTCGATCACGAGCCACATCGGGATCAGCACGACCTCGAAGAACACGAAGAACAGCACGAGGTCGGCGGCGGAGAACGTCCCGATCACACCGGTCTCGATCAGCAGCAGGAGCGCGATCAGCGACCGGGTCCTCCCGATCCGAGGCGTGATCCGTAGCGAGTAGATGCAGCAGAGGAAGACCAGCAGCGCTGTCAGGGCAATCAGTGGCATCGAGATGCCGTCGATCGCGACGTGGAATCGGACATCCAGCGTCGGGATCCAGGACACGTCGGTATCGGCGTACGGCAGCAACCTGCCCGGCAGTGTCCGCGAATGCAGACCAAACGTATCGACGAACTCGGACGTGTACGTGCACGGGCAATGCGGGCGACGTAGATCCCACCAGAGCACGATCGAGCCGACCAGGATCAGCCCGGACACCACGCTCCCGGCGATCGCCGCAACCTTGTCACCAAGCCCAGCGGGCAAGGCCCATAAAGCGGCAGCAGCCAGAGCCGGCACCGCTATCAAGGCGATCAACAGCCACTGGCTCATGACCCGATCACCCCCGCCAAGATCGCGAGCGCGACCACACCGACCACCGCAGCGGTCAGATACGTCTGCACGTTCCCCGTCTGCAGCTTCCGCAACCCAGCGGACGCCAGCACCCCGGCTCGCCCAGTCGCCCGTACGTAGCCGCCGATCACGTCGCGATCGCCGCCCACGACCAGCTTGGCGAGCCACTCCACGGGCACGACGAACAACCGCTGGTACGCCGAGTCCACGCCGTACTCACGTTCCAGCACAACGGGCCGTGGATCCGCACCCCGGTGCCACAGCGAGTACGCCGGGAGCCCGCCGAACAAAGCCAGCACAGTCGTCACCAAAGCGATCGGCCAGTTGACGTGGACACCGTCGGTGTAGCCGAGCGCGATGGCACCCACAGCGAGCAGGACCATCGGCGCGAGCATCAGCCAGGAACCTTCACGCAGCCTGGAGGTGTCCGGCCCATCCAGATCCGCCATCTGGTCGTCGTCCTCGAACGCCCCGAGCGCACCTGCCAGTGCCGGCGTCCGGAAGAAGACCCACAGCCACAGGCGCACGCAGTAGAAGGCGGTCATGGCCGCGGTCAGGCAGACCGAGACGAGCACGACCCAGCCGACGGCGGAGCCGTCCCGCGCGTGATCCCAGGCGGCTTCGACCACGGAGTCCTTGGAGAAGAATCCGGCGAAGCCAGGCACCCCGGCCAGCGCGGCGAGACCGATCGTCATCGTCACGAAGGTGACCGGCATCCGTTTCCGCAGCGCGCCGCGCCGGGTATAGCGGCGGAGCACGACGAACGCGGCGCTGCCGACCTGATGGAGCAAGACACCGGCGGCGAGGAAGAGCAGGCCCTTGAAGGCCGCGTGCGTCATCAGATGAAACAGCGCCGCGTGGCGACCGTCGTGGGTCCCGAGCGAAAGCCCCGCGAACATGATCGCCAACTGACTCACGGTCGACCAGGCGAGGACGCGTTTCACTTCCACCGCGGCCATCGCACACGAGGCGGCGAACAGCATCGTCACGCAAGCCACCACGGCCAGCACAGTGAGGGTGGCCTCGGCCTCGACGAACAGGTCGAACAGGCGGGCGATCAGGAAGACGCCCGCGGCAACCATCGTCGCGGCGTGGATCAAGGCGCTCACCGGGCTCGGGCCGGGCATCGCGTCCGGAAGCCAGACCTGCAACGGGACCTGCGCGGACTTGCCGACGACGCCGACCAGCAACAGGATCGTCCCGAGCGTCAAGGTATGCGGCTCGATCGGTCCGCTGCCGAGCTCCGAGATTCGTCCCGTGTGATACCCGACGCTGAGCACGAAGATCCCGAACAGGAAGCCGACATCGGCCAGTCTGGTGATCAGGAACGCCTTCATCGCGCCGGCACGGGCCTCGCGACGCTCCCAGTAGTGACCGATCAGCAGGTACGAGCAGGCGCCCATCACCTCCCAGCCGATCAGCAGCAGGAAGAGATTGTCCGAGATGACGACCGTCACCATCGCCGCGGTGAAGAGCGTAACCAAAGCCGTGTACGACGCGACGCGCTCGCGCACGTAGCCGAGTGAGTAGACCTGGACGCAGGTCGAGACGACACCGACGACCGCGAGCATCAGGACGGTCAGGCCATCGGTGCGGAACTCGTAGGCGAACCAGAAGTCCTCGCCGATCATGGCTCCGCCGGCCGACGTCGTCTGCGGATCGACGCCGTACAGCAGGGCGGCGGCCAGGACGACGAGCAGGGAGAAGCCGACGCCGATCACCCGCCAGGCGGTGGCGATCATGCGGCCTGCTCCGGCTCTTGCTCGCGCAGGTCGCGGGCCGCGTCGGCGTCGACCGTGCCGTGGCTGCGGAAGAGCAGCAGCACGATCGCGAGGCCGAGCCCGATCTCCGCGGCCGCCAGCGTGATCACGAAGACCGACAGGGTTTGGCCGGTGGCGAGGCCGTCGACGTGCCAGGCGTCGAAGGCGACGAGGTTGAGGTTGACCGCGTTCAGCATCAGCTCGAACGACATCAGCAGCATGATCGCGTTGCGTCGCGCGAGCACGCCGTACACACCGATGCAGAAGAGTGCGACCGCCAACAACAGCGGCAGGATCAGCGGCATCTCACTCCTCCTTCCCCGAGGAGGACACCGTGCCAGAGCCTTCCGACAGTTTCTGCTCGGCCGACGCGTGGGCCCTTTGGGACAAGGCGATCGCGGCGATCAGCGCGGCGAGCAGGAGGACGGAGAGGACCTCGAAGGGCAGCACCCAGGTCTTGAAGACCGCCGTACCGACGGCGTTCGCGGAGCCGTCCGGGACGGGCTTGAGCTTCTCGTTGCCAAAGGCAAGCACTATGCCGGTACCGAGGATCAGCGCCAGGACCGCCGCGACCACCGCCGCGAACGGGCTGCGGCCGCTGGTCAGGCCGGGCAACGGATTCGTCGGCGCCTTGGTCAGCATCAGCGCGAAGAGGACGAGGACGACGATCGCGCCGACGTACACGAGAATCTGCACCAGGGCGACGAACTCCGCGTGCAGTGCGCCGAAGCAACCCGCGACGGCGCCGAGGGCAACGACCAGCCAGAGCGCGGCGTGCACGATCCGCCGGGACGTGACGACAAACACCGCCGCCACGATCGCCACCGCACCGGCGATCGAGAAGAGCGCTGTGGTCACTCCTCACTCCCCGGTTCGGTCACCGCCGGGCCCGGGTCGATCGGCTGCGGCGCGGGAACCGTCCACATCCAGTCGCGCAGGCGGTCCTTCTCGTGGGTCAGGTTGCGGAGGTCGGTCTCGGCGTACTCGAACTCCGGCGACCAGAAGAGGGCGTCGAACGGGCAGGCCTCGATGCAGATCCCGCAGTACATGCACAGGCTGAAGTCGATCGCGAACCGGTCCAGCACGTTCCGGCTGCGCTCGCGCGCCTGCTCACCGACCGACGGCGCGGTCTCGGTGTGGGAGTCGATGTAGATGCACCAGCTCGGGCACTCCCGGGCGCACAGCATGCAGGAGGTGCAGTTCTCCTCCAGCAGCGCGATCACGCCCCGGCTGCGCGGCGGCAGCTCGGGCTGGACATCCGGGTACTGCTCGGTGACGGACCGGCGGGCGAGCGTTTTGGCCGTAACCTTCAGCCCCTCGACCAGCCCCTTGCCAGGTAACGCCACGCTCCCACCTCCCGTCAGGACAACCCTTGCTTGCAGGAGACTAGTCGGTTCGGGCCCGATCCGGTGCGACCCGGCAGGTCAGAGTTCGCGCTCGAGCGCCTCGAGTTTGGTCCGGAGGTGGGTTTGTTCGGGCTTGGTCGGGGCCAGTGCCAGGGCGGCTTGGTAGGCGGCCTGGGCCTCGGTGGGGCGGTTGAGGGTGGTCAAGAGGTCTGCGCGGATGGCGTGGAACAGGTAGTAGGTGTTGAGGTTCAGGGTGTCCACCAGGGCCAGGGCTGCGGCTGGGCCGTCCACCTCGGCTACGGCGACGGCTCGGTTGAGCGCGACAACGGGTGTCGGCTCCAGGGTCAGCAGGTGGTCGTAGAGCTGGACGATCTGGTGCCAGTCGGTGTCTGCGGCAGTGGGGGCGTCGGTGTGTACGGCGTTGATGGCGGCCTGGAGCTGGTACGGACCAGGCTGGTTCCGGCGGAGGCAACGGCGTACCAGGTCTTGCCCCTCGCTGATCAGGGCACGGTCCCAGCGGGTGCGGTCCTGGTCGGCCAGGCGAACCAGCGAGCCGTCGGCACCGACGCGGGTCGGGCGGCGGGAGTGTTGGAGGAGCATGAGGGCGAGCAGACCGACGGCTTCGGGCTCGTCGGGCATCAGCTCGACCAGCAGGCGGCCGAGGCGGATCGCCTCCAGGGAGAGCTCGTCGCGGACGAGACTGTCGCCGGACGACGCGGCGTACCCCTCGTTGAAGATCAGGTAGACGACGGCCAGTACGCCGCGGACCCGCTCGGGCGGATCGGCTTCGGTCGGGACCCGGTACGGGATGCCGGCCGCGCGGATCTTCGCCTTGGCCCGGACCAGGCGCTGGGCCATCGTCGCCTCCGGGACGAGGAACGCGCGGGCGATCTCGGGCGTGGTCAGCCCGCCGAGCATCCGCAGGGTGAGCGCGACGCGGACGTTCAGCGCGAGGGCCGGGTGACAGCAGGTGAAGATCAGCCGGAGGCGGTCGTCGTGCACCGGGCCCTCCTCGACTGGTTCGTCCTCGGCGCGCAGCAGCGCAGCCTGGGCCTGCTTGTCCGCGCGCTTCTCCTCGCGCCGGAGGCGGTCGATCGCGCGGTTGCGGGCGGTGGTGATGATCCAGCCCGCCGGACTCGGAGGTACGCCGGTCGCCGGCCACTTCTCGATCGCCGTGGCGAACGCATCCTGCACCGCGTCCTCGGCGATCTCGAGATCACCGAACACCCGGGTCAACACCGCCACCGCTCGACCGTGCTCGGCCCGGAACACCCCGGCAATGTCAGGGGTCACGACTGAGACGGCCGCACCTCGACCGACAACGGCTTGAGCACAAGAGCCAACCGCCGCGCCCACCCGAGCGCCGCATCCAGATCCTCGACCTCGATCACCGTGAACCCACCAAGGTGTTCCTTCCCCTCGGTAAACGGCCCGTCCGTCACCAACACCTCATCATCCCGAGCCTGCACCACGGTCGCAGCCTCCGCCGGATGCAACCCCACCGCAAACACCCAAACCCCAGCCGCCTTCATCTCCTCGGTCAGAGCCCGCAGCTCACCCATAATCCCCTCCAACACCTCAGGCGCAGGCGGAGGCCCATCCGGCTGATAAATACCGAGCACGTACTGCGTCATCACAACCTCCTCGTGAGTCCACTCATCCTCTACACGAACACCTACCCCGCAGATCGACACCGGTCGGCGGGCAAAGTGAGGGTGATTTGTAGGCCTCCGGTGGGGCGGGGGGTGGCGGTGACGGTGCCGTTGTGGGCTGTGGCTACTGAGCGGACTATGGAGAGGCCTAGGCCGGCGCCTTTGCCGCCTACGAGGCGTTCGGCGCCCAGGCGGTAGAAGGGTTTGAAGAGGGACTCGACCTCGTACGGCGGGATCTCGGGGCCGGTGTTCGTCACCACTACCTCTACCTGGTCGCCGACGGTGCGGCTGATGACTTGGACCCAGCGGTCGCCGGCGGACGCGTTGTGGCGGATGCCGTTCTCGACGAGGTTGTGGACCAGGCGTTCCAGCAGCAAGGCGTCGCCACGGACCTGCGCGTCGCCAGGGCCGCGGATCACCTCTACGCCTGCCTTGGTGGCTTCGGCGCTGACCTGACCTGCGACGTGATTGACGACGTCCGCGAGGTTGACCGGGTAGACGGTCGAGAGCTGCTTCTCGGAGTCGGCAAGGATCAGCAGCCCGTCGATCAGTTGCTCGTGGCGCGCATTGATCGTCAGCAGGCTCTCACCCAGTTCCTTGACGTCGGAGGACGCCGTACGACGATGCATTGCGACCTCGACCAGGGCACGTCCGAGGGTGAGCGGCGTACGCAACTCGTGGGACGCGTTGGCGACGAAGCGGCGTTGGCCGTCGAAGGACTGGTCCAGGCGTTCGACCATGGTGTCGAAGGCGTCGGCGAGGTTCTTGACCTCGTCGTCCGGGCCGCGGAGATCGATTCGCTCGTGCAGAGCGGCAGGTGTCTGGGCGATCCGCCGCGCCGTGTCCGTGACTCGGTGCAGCGGCGCCAGCACCCGTCCAGCGATCAGCCAGCCGAACCCGGCCGCGAGAGCGCCCACCGCGACCAATGCGATGCTGCCCTGCACCAGTAGTGACTTGGTTGCGGCCTTTCGGACCTGCTCACGCTGTTGCTGCATCACCTGCTCCGCATCGGAGCCGGTGAGCAGGTCGCCGTCCTTGTTCAAGACGAAGACCTCGTTGGGATCCGGCGGCGGTGTGGGTTTGGCAGTCGCTCCGGCGGGTGGGTTGAGGTAGGTGCCCTTGACGATCACCTGGTACTGCTGGTGCAGGTTGGCGCTGAACAGCGCGTAGGTGACGCCGAGCAGCAGTACTCCGGCCAGCATGAACAGACCGCCATAGATCAGCGTGAGCCGTCCGCGCAGCGTCAGCCGTCTCACGGGATGCGGTACCCAACGCCGGTGACGGTCTCCACCAGTCCCGGCTCCCCCAGCTTCCGGCGCAGCTTGAGGATGGTCAGCCGGACCGCTCCGGTGAACGGATCCACGTGCTCGTCCCATGCCTTCTCCAGCAGTTGTTCGGCCGACACCGTGGCGCCGTCGGATCGGAGGAGCTCCGCGAGTACGGCGAACTCCTTCTTCGAAAGCGGTACGTACCGGCCGTCGCGGAACACCTCGTGCCGGGCCGGATCCAACGTGAGACCGGCACGGCGCAGGACTGGCGGATCAGCCGGCCGACTCCGCCGCCCGAGCGCCAGTACTCGCGCGGCCAACTCGGCAAACGCGAACGGCTTGGTCAGATAGTCGTCCGCACCCAGCCCAAGCCCTTCCACCCGGTCCGTGACCGCCGCAGCGGCCGTCAACATCAACACCCGAGTGCTGGACCCCGAGGACACCAACTGCCGGCACACCTCATCGCCGTGGACGACGGGAATGTCCCGATCCAGCACCAGTACGTCGTACGAGTTCACCGTCAGCCGTTCGAGCGCCGCACCGCCGTCACCGACCACATCGACGGCGTGCGAGTCGTCGCGCAACCACTCCGCGATGGCTGCCGCCAGCAACGGTTCGTCCTCGACCACGAGCACACGCACAGACCCATGATCCCTGACGCCCGTGTTTCCTCCGTGTTATCAGCGCTGGAAACGGCACGGAAACGCCCCGGAGCCAAGGCTTGCCGCACAACTCGACGACTAGGAGATGTGATGCGCAAGACCACTCTGGCGATTCTGGCGGCCGCCGCCCTGCTGACTGGCTGCGGCGCGAACGACCCCGGCACGCAGGTGGCGTCCGGCAGCGACAACCAGTCCCAGGCGACAACACCGACCACTGCGAAGCCCAGCCTCAGCCAGGACGAGAAGGCGGTCAAATTCACCCAGTGCCTGCGGGAGAACGGTCTGAACGTGCCGGACCCCGAACCGGGCAAGGGTCCGATGCTCAAGTTCGACAAGAGCTCTGGTGTCACCCAGGAGCAGGTCCAGAAGGCGATGGAGGCCTGCCAGGAGTACAACCCGCAGGGACAGGGCCAACCGAACCCTCAGCAGGAAGAGAACGGTCGCAAGTACGCCGAGTGCATGCGCAAAAACGGCGTCGAGCAGTTCCCGGACCCGAAGCCCGACCAGCAGGGCATCATGATCGGCCCGGGCGTCGCCGACGACCCCGACTTCCAGAAGGCGCAGGGCGCCTGCGAAAGCATCCTGGCGGCGCGTTGATGCGCAAAGCACTGACCGCCGTGGTCGTACTGGCCGCCGGAGGAGCCATCAGCGTCTTCCTGGTGAACCGCGGCGACACGAGCCAGGCAGCGAACCAGACCGCGCAATCGCTACCGGTCAACACCACCAAAGTCACCCAGCAGACCCTCAAGGACACGGAGTCCCAGGACGGCGACCTCGGCTTCGGTACGACGTCCACAGTGGTCAACCGGGTCGCGGGGACAATCACCGGCCTCCCCAACAGCGGACAGGAGCTCAAGCAGGGCAACACCGTCTACAGCCTCGACAACAAGCCGACCACAGTCCTGTACGGCGCTCTACCGGCGTACAGGCGACTTGCGAACGGGAGTGAGGGCACCGACGTACGGCAACTCGAGCAGAACCTCAGTGCGATGGGGTACGACGGTTTCACTGTCGACGACGAGTACACCGACGCCACCGCGGAGGCGGTCGAGGAGTGGCAGGAGGATCTCGGTCTGGACGAGACAGGCGTGGTCGAACTCGGCAGCGTCCTGTTCGCACCCGGTCATATCCGAGTCGACAGCGTGGAGGCTCAGGAGGGCGCACCGATCGGCCCGAACCAGAACGTCCTCAGCTACACCGGCACCACAAAGGCCGTCACGGTCCAACTCGACGCAGCCGACCAGCGACTCGCCAAACCGACCGCAAGCGTCACTGTCACGCTTCCGGACGGCAAGACCGTGCCAGGCCGGATCGAGAAGGTCTCCACGGTGATCATCCCGGCGGAGAGCCCGGACAAGGATCCGGAGACCAAGGTCGAGGTGATCGTTGCCGTCGACAACCAAAAAGCCGTGGCAGCGTGGGCGCTCGCGTCCGTCGACGTCACCTTCACCGCCTCCGAACGCAAGAACGTCCTGACCGTCCCGATCGCCGCGCTGGTCGCCCTGCGGGAAGGTGGATTCGGCGTGGAGGTCACCGACGGCACGTCGACGCACTACGTCCCGGTGAAGACCGGCCTGTTCGCCGGCGGCCAGGTCGAGATCAGTGGCACCGGCATCAAGGCCGGCACCACGGTCGGGATCCCGAAATGATCGAGCTGACCGAGGTGACCAAGGTGTACCCCGGCGGCGTGACAGCCCTCGGCGGCGTCAGCCTGCAGATCGAACGCGGTGAGCTGGTCGCGATCGTCGGACCGTCCGGCTCGGGCAAGTCCACGATGCTGAATGTGCTCGGCACACTCGACCGGCCGACCTCCGGCACCGTCCGGATCGACCGGTACGACGTGGCCCGGCTGTCGGACTCGGGTCTGTCCGCGCTACGGGCGACCCGGATCGGGTTCGTGTTCCAGCAGTTCCACCTGGCGTCCGGCGTACGGGCGCTGGACAACGTCGCGGACGGCCTTCTCTACTCCGGACTTCGACTGGCCGTCCGGCGGAAGCGGGCCGCGACCGCACTGGAGCGCGTCGGTCTCGGCCACCGGCTGGACCACGAACCGCACGAGCTGTCCGGTGGCGAGCGGCAACGGGTCGCCGTGGCCCGAGCGGTCGCCGGCGAACCCGCCGTACTGCTGGCCGACGAGCCGACCGGTGCGCTGGACTCGGCGTCCGGAGCCGGGGTGATGCAACTGCTGCGCGATCTGCATGCAGCGGGTACGACGGTCGTCGTCATCACCCACGACCGTGACATCGCGGCGTCCTTGCCGCGGCAGGTCCGGATGCGCGACGGCCGGATCATCGAGGAGGTGCTGGCATGAGCAGGGAGTTGAGACCGGCAACCCTGCACTTCCGGGATGTCGTCCGGGTCGGCGCGGTAGGACTGCGGACCCGGCCGACCAGGGCCTTCCTGTCCGCGTTGGGTATCGCGATCGGCATCGCCGCGATGGTCGCGGTCGTCGGCATCTCGTCCTCCTCACGCGCCGAGCTGGACGGCCAACTCGATGCCCTGGGCACCAACTTGCTGACCGTTGCCCCCGGCACTCGATTGAGCGGTGAACAGGCCGAACTCCCGTTGACGGCCGAGGCGATGGTGGGCCGGATCGGACCGGTCCGCGCGGAGTCGGCAGTCGGCAAGGTCGACGACGCGTCGGTCTACCGCAGCAACAAGATCCCCGTGGTCGAGACGAACGGGATCATCGCGTATGCCGCGCGTACCAACCTGCTCGACACCATCGGCGCCACCGTCCGCAGTGGCAAATGGCTCGACGCGGCAACGGGAACCTATCCGGCGACCGTGCTCGGAGCGAGCGCCGCCGATCGGCTGGGGATCACGAAGGCCGGCCCGGATACGCAGGTCCTGATCGGCAATCAATGGTTCACGGTCCTCGGCATTCTCGAACCGGCCGCCCTGGCGCCCGAGCTGGACAGCGCAGCACTGATGGGGTGGCCGGCCGCGGACACCACGTTGAACTTCGACGGGCATCCGACCACGATCTACACGCGATCGGACGACGCTCAGGTGGAGTCGGTCCGATCGGTGCTCGGAGCAACGGCCAACCCCGAGGCGCCGAACGAGGTGGACGTATCGAGGCCGTCGGACGCACTCGCGGCGAAACAGGCCGCGGGTCAGGCGTTCACGGGGTTGCTGCTCGGGCTCGGCGCGGTCGCGCTCCTGGTCGGCGGCGTGGGGGTGGCCAACATCATGGTGATCTCGGTGCTCGAACGGCGGGGCGAGATCGGGTTGCGGCGATCACTCGGGGCGACGCGTGGGCAGATCCGGACTCAGTTCCTGACCGAGTCGCTGTTGCTGTCCGCACTCGGCGGGATCGGCGGGGCCTTGCTCGGATCCGGGGTCACCGCGGCGTACGCGTCGTACCAGAACTGGCTGACCGTCATCCCGCCCTGGGCGCTGATCGGCGGGGTCGCGGCGACGTTCGTGATCGGTGGGCTGGCCGGTCTTTACCCGGCCGTCAGAGCGTCTCGACTCTCCCCCACGGAGGCGCTGGCCAATCCCTAGAAGATGACGACGCCGATGCCGGTGAGGGCTAGTTGGAGGAGCGCCACCGGCACCAGGCCCTGCCAGGCGAGCTTCTGCAACTGGTCGGCGCGCATCCGGGGAAAGGAGACCCGCACCCAGATCACCAGGACCGAGACGAACGCGACCTTCACCAGAGTCCAGATCCAGCCGATCGACTCCGGACCCGGACCGCTCCAGCCGCCGAGGAACAACACGGTGGTCAGCCCTGCGAGGATGACGATCCCGGCGTACTCGGCGAGGAGGAACAGGGCGAATCGCAGCCCGGTGTACTCGGTGTACGGCCCGAAGATGACCTCGGAGTCCGCGACCGGCATGTCGAACGGCGGCCGCTGCAACTCGGCCAGGCCCGCGATGAAGAACACCACCATGCCAGGCAACTGCCACAGCAGCCACCACGGATTCCAGGCGTCGGCGATGCCGGTCAGGCTGAGGGTGCCGGCGGCGACCGCGACGCTCGCCGCGGAGAGTACGAACGGGAGCTCGTAGCTCATCAGCTGCGCGGCGACCCGGAGCCCGCCGAGCAGGCTGTACTTGTTGCCGCTTCCCCACCCGGCCATCAGCGAACCGAGCACGCCGATGCTCATCACCGCGAGCACGAAGAACAGGCCGGAGTCGAGATCGGCGCCGACTATCCCGGGCGCGATCGGGATGGCGGCGAGGGCCGCGACGTACGGCAGGATCGCGACGACCGGGGCCCACTCGAAGACGCGCTTGTCGGCGGCCGCCGGGACCACGCTCTCCTTCTGGACGAACTTCACGCCGTCCGCGACCAGCTGCGCCCAGCCGTGGAACGCACCGGCGTACATCGGGCCGAGTCGTGACTGCATGTGCGCCATCACCTTGTGCTCGGCCTGACCGACCACCAAGGGCGCCACCAGGAAGGCGACCAGGACGCCCACCACCCGCACCACGAACTCCAGCATGCCCGTCACCCTATCGAGTCCGGCTTGACCTCAACCGATGTTGAGGCCGAAAGGTGGGTCTCATGACAATTCTTGTGACAGGTGCCACCGGTCGGGTCGGCCGGCATGTCGTCGCCGGCCTCCGCGCCGCGGGGGTGACCGTTCGCGCCCTCGTCCGTACGCCGGACCTCGCGGGCCTCCCGCCGGACGTCGAACTGGTCCAGGGTGATCTCTACGATCCGGACGCCGTACGACGGGCTGCGGATGGGGTGGACGCGGCGTTCCTGCTGTGGCCGTCGTTCGACGCTTCGGGGGTGGCCGCGATTGTGCCTTCGTTGCCGGAGCGGGTCGTCTATCTCTCGTCGCTGAGCGCGCCGTCCGGCGGGGTGTGGGGTGAGGTCGAGGCGTTGCTGCGGGATGCGGGGAAGGCGTGGACGTTCGTTCGGCCGGGTGGGTTCGCGGTGAACGCGCAGGGGTGGATCCGCGAGTTCCGCGAGGGTGACGTCGTACGACTGCCGTATCCGGAGGCTGGGCGGTCGTTGATCCACGAGCGGGATATCGCGGCAGTCGCCGTACTCACGTTGCTGGACGATCGGCACGTCGGTCAGTCGTACGAGCTGACCGGGCCAGAGGTGCTGACCCAGGCCGAGCAAGTCCAGACGATCGCGCGAGCCGTCGGCAAGCAGATGCGAATCGAGCCCCTCTCCGACGCCGAGGCCCGCCAGGCAATGCTCGACCAGGGCGCCGACCCCGCCCTCGCCGACAGCGCAGTCACCTACTGGTCCTCGCTGGTCGACAACCCCGAACCGGTCACCCCCACAGTCCCCACCCTCACCGGCCGCCCCGCCCTGACCTTCACCCAATGGACCCAAGAACACGCCAACGACTTCCGCCGCTGATATCATGTGATACCGACCAGGAGGTGATGCCATGACCGACGTACTCATTCGCGACGTACCGGACGAGGTGCTCGCTGTGATTGACACCCGGGCGGCGGGCCTAGGACTGTCCAGGAGTGAGTATCTGCGCCGGCAACTCAGTCAGGAGGCTGCGCGCTCGCACGTCCGCGTGACTGTCGCCGATCTGGCCCGCTTGGCGGAACTGACCCGGGATCTCGCGGACCCTGATGTCATGGAGCAGGCCTGGTCATGACGCCATCCGTCGACTCCCGGCGGTGGCTGATCGACAAGTCAGCAGTGATGCGGCTCAATACGACTCCCGACCGGGAGGAGTGGGCGAACCGCATCGACCGGGGGCTCGTGCACATCACCACCGTCACCTTGCTTGAACTCGGTTTCTCGGCGCGATCCGCGGACGAGCACCGAACGCTCCTGCATCAGCCATCCATTGCCGCCATGCCGCTGGAGAACGCTACCCCCGCCATCGAGCGTCGCGCCGTCGTCATACAGTCCCAACTCGCGTCGGCCGGTCAACATCGCGGGCCTTCGGTGGCGGACCTGCTGATCGCAGCCACGGCAGAGCAGACCGGCCTCGTCCTTCTTCATCTGGACAAGGACTTCGAGCTCATCGCCAACCTCACCGGGCAGCCAACAGAGCGGCTCACTCAAGCCTGACATCACGGACGCCGAGGCCAGCCCGCTAGGTGGTGGCGGTTGGTGGCTCGGGGGTAGCCGTAGGTGCGTCGGAGGTGACCTCAGCTGATTTTCGGGTTCGGCGGTCGGCTGGGGCTCGGCGGGGGCGGGCTGGGGTGGCTGCTGCTTGGGCGGGGGCCAGGGGATCGAGGGCGGGTGAGGCGGGTGGGCGGGGGCCCCAGGTTTCGGGGTCGGGGACACCGGGCGGAAGGGTCCGGCGGCGGCTGGGGGCGCCGGCCGGCGCGTGATCGGACTCACCGGGCTCTTTCGCGCCGGGCCATGGTTTGGCGACGCGGGACGCGAGGATGAACTCCTTGCGAAGCGGGTTGCCTTCGAAGCCGTCGGGCAGCAGCAGCGGGATCAGATTCGGGTGGTCGGCGAACGTGATCCCGAACATCTCGAACGTCTCACGCTCGTGCCAGTTCGCCCCGGCGTACACCTCGGAGAGCGTCGCGAGGGTCGGATTGTCGCGCGGGATCAACGTACGCACGAGCACATGGTCGACGTGTGATCCGCCCCAGAAGTCCGCGAGGTGTGACACCACCCGGAAGCCGTCGGTGAGCTCGTCCGATGCGCTCAGGAAGTCGAAGAACGTGAACCCGACCGCATCCCGCAGCACCTCATGCGCAGCCACCCACGACTCCGGCGGTACGTCGACGGTCGTCGGACCGAAGCTGTCCACGGCCGTGGCCGCGATCCCGGCGCTGGTCAGCGCGTTGACCGCATCTTCGCTCAAGGCTTCACCAGGCCGCGGGTGAGTGCGGCCGGCGACGGGTCGTCGTACCGGCTGGTGACGTTCTCGCCCGCGATCTTTTCCTGGAGTTTGAGGATGCCCTGCAGGAGCGCCTCCGGGCGTGGCGGGCAGCCGGGGACGTAGACGTCGACCGGGATGATCTGGTCGACGCCCTTGGTCACGCAGTACGAATCCCAGTACGGGCCGCCGGAGTTCGAGCAGGAGCCGAACGAGATCACGTACTTCGGCTCCGGCATCTGGTCGTAGAGCCGCTTGATCGCCGGCGCCATCTTGTCCGTCACCGTGCCCGAGACGACCATCAGGTCGGCCTGCCGAGGACCAGGTGCGAACGGGATCACGCCCAGCCGGATGAAGTCGTGCCGGCCCATCGACGCCGCGATGAACTCGATCGCGCAGCAGGCCAGGCCGAAGTTGAAGACCCAGAGCGAGTACTTGCGACCCCAGTTCAGCAGGTAGCGGACGGGCTCCGGCGCGAGCCGGGCCAGCGCACCCACAGCCGGCCGCACAGTCGGAATCCCCAGCTCGGTCATAGGCGTCAGCCTAGTCCGACAATCTCCTCGGCGAGGATCTCCGGGTACTCGAGTGGCGCATAATGCCCGACCCCGTCGACGGGCCGGAGGCGTACGTCGCTGAAGAAGTCGTCGAGCCGATCCGACCACGCCCGCGGGAAGAGCGGATCGAACTCGGGCCACAGCACCACAGTCGGTACGCCGATCCGGTCGTACAACGCCGGCGCGGACTCGGCCGCGGACATCGCCACCGACCCCGCACCCGCCCGGTACCAACCCAGCGACGCGGTGAACGCGCCCGGCACCGAGTAGACCTCGACCAGATGATCCAGTTCCGGCTCGAACCCGGGTCCGGACCAATGCGTCCAGAAGTGCCGCAGGTACGAGCGAACGGCGTCAGGCTTACCGTCGATCAGCTCCTCGATCACCGGCAGCCGATGGAACGCCTGGTACCAGAACTCCGCCTGCGCATGCTCGGAGAACACCCGCTTCCCGATGCCCGGTAGCGGCGGCGCGACCACGATCCCGTCGATCAGCTCGGAGTGACCGCGCGCGATCCCCTGCGCGATCCGGCTGCCGATGTCGTATCCCGCGAGTACCGGACGCTCCAGACCGAGCTCCTCGATCAGCCCGAGCACGCTCCGCCCTTGCCCGTCGACGCCGTACGCCGACAGGTCCGGCGACTCGCCCGTCGAGCCGCCGAACCCGCGCAGGTCGGGCACCACCACCTCGAACCCGCGCTCGACCAGCATCGGCGCCAGCACCCGGTAGTCGGTGCGATCACCCGGCCATCCGTGCAACAGCACGACCGCGGGGCCCGCCCCGATCCGGTCGTACGCCAGCGAGAACCCGTCCACCGCGTTGCTCAGCATGAATTCATTGTTGACCACGTCCGACCCCGGGCATACCGTGATTGAACAGGACTGAACAGGTCCATTCCCAGTGGGAGACAAGCCCGTGCCCAATCAAAGGACCGATCAGGTCGAGGTGCAGCAGACTCGCGCGCTCACGGTGGAGAGCAACGGGCTGAACGTGATCGCCGACGCGGACCGGAAGGGCCGTCCGAGTCAGTTGTTCTGGCCGTGGTTCGGCGCGAACGTCTCGGTGCTCGGCCTGAGCTACGGCGCGTTCGCGATCGGATTCGGGATCTCGTTCTGGCAGGCGGCGATCGCCGGGTTGATCGGAGTCGTCTTCTCGTTCCTGCTCTGCGGGTTGATCGCGCTGGCCGGCAAGCGCGGCTCGGCGCCGACGATGGTGCTCAGCCGCGCCGCGTTCGGTGTCAGGGGCAACAAACTGCCGTCGCTGGTGTCGTGGCTGCTGACCGTCGGCTGGGAGACCGTGCTGACGATCCTCGCCACGCTGGCGACCGCGACCGTGTTCGAGCGCCTCGGCTGGGGCGGCGGCACGGTGACGAAGCTGGTCGCACTGCTCGTCGTCGGCGTACTGATCGTCGCTTGTGGGGTGCTCGGGTTCGACCTGATCATGCGCGCGCAGACGGTGATCACCGTGGTGACCGGCGTGCTCACGGTCGTCTACATGATCCTGGTCGCGGATCAGATCCACTGGAGTGCGGTGTCCGCGCTGCCGAGCGGATCGGCCCAGCAGGTGATCGGTGCGCTGGTGTTCCTGATGACCGGGTTCGGGCTCGGCTGGGTGAACGCGGCCGCGGACTACTCGCGCTATCTCCCTCGGGGGGCGTCGAGTCGTGGGGTGATCGGCTGGACGACGTTCGCCGGTTCGGTGGCTCCCGTCGTACTGCTCGTGTTCGGGCTGTTGCTGGCCGGCTCGTCGGCGGACCTGAGCAAGGCGATTGCCGCTGACCCGATCGGCGCGTTGGCGGAGGCGTTGCCGACCTGGTTCCTGGTGCCGTTCGTGATCGTGGCCGTGCTCGGCCTGGTCGGTGGCGCTGTACTGGACATCTACTCGTCCGGGCTCGCGTTGCTCTCGCTCGGCGTGCCGGTGAAGCGGTACGTCGCTGCGTTCGTCGACGGGGTCGTGATGATCGCCGGGACGGTCTACGTGGTCTTCTACGGCGGCGAATTCCTCGGGCAGTTCCAGGGCTTCCTGATCACGCTCGGCGTACCGATCGCGGCGTGGTGCGGGATCATGCTCGCCGACATCGCAACGCGTCGGCGCGACTACACCGAGGGTGATCTGTACGTGCCGAGCGGCCGGTACGGCGACGTGCGATGGTTGCCCGTGGTCACGATGATTGTTGCCACCGGCATCGGCTGGGGCCTGGTCACGAACACCCTCGCGTCGTGGCTGACCTGGCAGGGGTATCTGCTCGGCCCGCTCGGATTGGGCGGTAAGGCGGGCGACTGGGCGTACGCGAACCTCGGGGTGCTGGTCGCGTTGGTGCTTGGGTTCGTCGTTCAGCGGTTCGCCGGGGCGTCCGCCGTACGGCAGCAGGAGACGGTATGACCCTTGCACTCATTGATTTGCAGCGGATCTTCGCCGATCCGTCGTCGGGGTGGGCGACGCCTGGGTTCGGGCGGGTGATCGAGCCGGCGAAGGAGTTGATCGAGCGGTTCACGCCGGACGTGATCTTCACGCGGTTCGTTGCGCCGGCCGTGCCCACCGGTGCGTGGGTGCCGTACTACGAGCTGTTTCCGTTCGCTCTGCAGTCGCCTTCGGCGGATGACTATCAGCTCGTCGACGAGTTCAAGGGGGCGTCGACTCTGGACAAGACGACGTTCGGTGCTTGGGGCCCCGACCTCGCACGCGCTGTCGGTGACGGGCGTTTGGTCCTCGGCGGGGTGACGACGGACTGCTGCGTGATCAGCACGGCACTCGCTGCGGTCGATGCCGGCGTCCGCGTGCAGGTGGTCGAGGAGGCCTGCGCCGGATCCACCGACGACAACCACGGCAAGGCGATCGACATCATGCGGTTGTACGCACCCATGCTGGAGATCGTCAGCCTCGACCAGTTGCGATGATGCGGCTGAAACACGAGCGGGTCGCGGCGGTGCTGGCCCGCGAGATCCGGTCCGGCGTCGTACGGCGTGGCGCGCAACTGCCCGGGGAGGTCGAGCTCGCCCGACGGTTCTCGGTCAGCCGGAACACGGTCCGCGCGGCTCTCGCCGTACTGGCCGAAGACGACCTGATCACGACTCGCACCGGCAAGGGTTCGTTCGTCCTGTTCGACGGGCGGCCGTTGGACGGGCGGCTCGGGTGGACGCACGCGCTGTCCGAACAAGGCATCGAGACACGGATGCGGACCATCCGGATCTCGCTTGTCTCGGATGCTGCTTTGGCTGAGCGGGTTGGGCTCGACTCTCCCCAGGTGATCGCGATCGAGCGCGTCCGGCAGCTCACCGACGGTACGCCGATCTCCCTGGAACGCAGCCGGATCCCGGCGCTCTCGTCCCTCCACGACCTGCCGGAGCGAGGCCTCGACAACGGCTCCATCAGTACGACGCTCAACCGCGCCGGCCTCTACCTCGACCACTGCGAACAACGCCTCCGCGGCCGACCGCTGACCCCCGCCGAATCCGGCCTCCTCAACCGCCCCGAAGGCACGTGGTTCCTCCACACCACCCGCACCAGCTGGACCGCCAACGACCACTTCGCCGAACACGCCGATGAGCTCCTCGACCCCAACCACTACGAGCTGAGCTTGTCCTACGGGACGTAGTCCAGTCCGGTCCTCCCCCGCCCGCCCACCTAGCGTGATCGGCCGTGCAGCTCGACAGAACGTATACGTCCACTGCGGGCCACCTCCCGCCAGAACCAGCCAGGATTCCGGCGCCACCAGGCGACACCTCCTGTCCTCCCGGACGCCGGGTACGTGCGTGAGCCGGGGGCTAAGGCGTTAGTTGCCTCGGGCATAGGGATATGTGCGGATGTGGGGCAGCACCTCAGCGGAGCAGGGTTTGGGCATCGACACAGCTCCGGAGGAGATCATGTTCTTCTACTCACCCGACTCGCTCCAGGCAGAGATCCGCTACCGGCAGGACCGGATCCGGCGTCAGTACCAGCGGCCGGCGTGGTTCCAGCGCAAGCCCAAGCGGCAGGCTCCTGAGGTCTGCGCGCCCGAGCTCCGGACCCGTCCTGCGATGTGACGGCACGAGCACCCCCCAAAGCCCCATCCAGTTCTCGATCCCAGCGCGGCCGAGCTCACCACGAGCCGGCCGCGCTGCGGCATTTCCAGGAGTTCCACGACCGAGTGCCTACGCACCAGAACAGGGGTCCCTAGGTGGGCGTGGGGCGTACCTAGGTCGCCTAAGGGTGAGCGGGCGCCAGGGATAGGGAGGAACTCCGATGTGCGGGCCCTCCTCAGACGAGCACATTAGGGACATCGACAGAACCACGGAGCCAGGAGGCAACCGAAATGTTCACCAACGAAAGCGTCAAGGCAGAGGTCGACTACCGCAGGCAGCGTCTCAGCCGCGACTACCGGCAGCACCGGAGCACCACCCGGAACCGTCGGACCCTCGTCCACCTGTTCGGCAAGAAAGCCTGAAGGGAGGGTAACCATGTTCATCACAGCTCAGTCGGCCAAGGCGGAGAACGCCTACAAGCAGGAGCGCATCAAGCGTGAATTCCGGACGGCAGCTCGCCGGGAGCGCGTGGAGCAGGCCGCACGGCCGGCGCCGCGACACGCTCGCCGAGCCCTCCGACCCACCACGGTGGCATGACCGCCGCGACCGCCGTCCCTGATCCCGTACTCGCGATCAGGGACGGCGTTTTCGTATCTCCGGACGGTCAACGGACGGGATGCCGTCGATTTGTGTCGGCGCCAGGGGCGAAGATGGACGACGTGCCCTGGACTTCGACACCTCTCGTCGGCCGCTCATCCGAGATGGCCGCGCTGCTGAGCGCCGTGGACGACGCCAAAACGCGTCATGCCGGCGCTGTTCTGCTGTCGGGTGATGCCGGCGTCGGCAAGACGCGTCTGCTGGACGAGGTGGCGACCGGCGCGCACGAGCGCGGTTTCGGTGTCCTGGTCGGGCACTGCACCGACTTCGGCGACGCCGGCCTGCCGTATCTGGCGTTCACCGAGATTTTCGGCCGGCTGGCCGGTGACCGGCCCGATCTGGTCGAGAGCGTGCTGACCAACTTCCCGGCGATCGGCCGACTGCTGCCCACGCACCGGCTGCTCGGCGCGCAGCCGTCGCCGCAGGACGGTCAGCTGGACCGGGCCGCGTTGTTCGACGCCGTGCTCGGCGCGTTCACCGCGCTCGCCACCAGCGAGCCGCTGCTCGTGATCATCGAGGACGCCCACTGGGCCGACGACTCGACCCGAGACCTGATCGGCTTCCTGATCACCCGGCTGACCTCACAACGCCTGACGCTCGTGGTGTCGTACCGCAGCGACGACCTGCACCGCCGCCACCCGCTCCGCCGCCCGATCGCCGAGTGGTCCCGCAACCCGCGGGTTCGCCGCGTCAACCTGGCCCCCTTCGACGCCAACGAGTCGCGCATCCTGCTGAGTTCGCTGCTCACCGAGCCGCTCCCGGAGTCCGAGGTACGGCGGATCCTCGAGCGCGCCGGTGGCAACGCCTTCTTCACCGAAGAGCTCGTCGCCGCGGCCTCGATGGGTGACGGCGAGGTCGTCCCGCCGGATCTCGCCGACCTGTTGCTCGTCCGTCTCGATCCGCTGTCCGACGACGCGCGCCAGGTCGCCCGCGTGATCGCGGTCGCGGGCCGGCGCGTCCCGCACGACCTGCTCACCGCGGTGGCCGACCTACCGGACCGCGAGCTCGACGAGGCGCTGCGTGAGCTGATCGACGCGCACATCATCGACGTACCGACCAGCGATCGGTACTACTTCCGCCACGCCCTCCTCGCCGAGGCCGTGTACGACGATCTGCTGCCCGGAGAGCGAGTCCGCCAGCACGCGGCGTACGTGCAGGCGCTCAAGGACCAGACCGTCTCGGGTACGGCGGCTGAGCTGGCCGGGCACGCCACCCGATCGCACAACCTGCCCGAGGCTTTCGAGGCGCGGGTCCGGGCCGGCGAGGAGGCCATCTCGGTCGCCGCGCCGCAGGAGGCGCTGAAGCACTACGAGCTGGCCCTCGAGCTGTATCCCAACCGTTCGCCCGAGAGCACGATCGACAAGAACTGGCTGATCGTCCAGACCGCGACCGCCGCGACGCTGTCGTCGCAGCACTTGCGGGCGCTGAAGATCCTGCGGAAGGCGCTGGCCGATCTACCACCGGACGCCCCGAAGCTCGAGCGGGCGAAGCTGCTGATGCCGCTGGCCGACATCGCGCTGATCATCGACCAGGACCAAGAAGCGAACGAGGCGATCTCGCAGGCGCTGAAGCTGGTGCACGACGAGAAGTCCAGTGTCTTCAAGGCGCGGGTCGCGTCGCTCTACGCGCGAGTGTCCCACGCACTGGGCCGGCCGATGGAGGCGGAGCGCTGGGCGCACAGGGCGTTGGAGATCGCCCGCGAGGCCGGTCAGGAGTCGGCGGCCAGCGACGCCGGCATCACGCTCGCCCAGCTGCGCCGGCTGGCGGGCGATCCGGAGACTGCCACCAAGCAGCTCGAGGAGGCGGCGGTCCGGGCGCAGCTCGACGGCGACGCGGCGGCCGAGGTGCGCAGCCGGTTCCTCATCGGATCGACGCGCTTCGAGCAGGGCGATCTGTTGACCGCGAAGCCCGCGCTGACGTTGGCTGCGAAGCGAGCGGGTGAGCTCGGGCGGCAGTGGGCGGTGTACGGATTCGATGCGCGACGGATGCTCGCTCTGACGCAGTTCATGCTCGGTGAGTGGGACCAAGCGACCGTGACCGCGCGGACAGACTCGATGACGCCGGCGGCATCCGCGGCCGCCCTTCAGGCAGTGGAGTTCGCCGTACGGGCCGGCCGGGGTGACAACGCGGTCGCGGAGGAGTTCGAGCGGCTGCGCAAGTGGTGGGATCTCGACGTGATGCTGTCGATCATCGGGTTGCAGCCGGCGGTCGATGCCTACCTGCGGCTTGACCAGCCTGCCGAGGCGGAGAAGCTGATCGCGGACGTGACCGCCTTGTGTGCGGAGATCTTCCAGACCGAATGGTTCCTCGGTCGGATCCGGTTTGCCACGCTTGGGATCCAGGTCTTGTGCCATCGGGCCGTTGGCGAACCGTCGGCAGCCAAGGAGCTGATCGCGCGCGGCGCCGAGTTCCTCGCCGACGGACAGGCCACGGCCGAGAAGGGGCTCCCGCCCGGCCGGGTGATGGGTGTCGAGGGCCTCGCCTGGCTGGCGCGGTTGGAGTCGGAGTGGGATCGGCTCCGGTGGCTCGCCGGGGTGGACGCACCGACACCCGAGGAGCACGTCGCTGCGTGGGAGCGGACCGTGGACGCCTTCGGGTACGGGTATGTGTACGAGCAGGCGTGGTCGCGGGTGCGGTTGTCGGCCGCGTTGCGCGCAGCCGGCCGGGTCGCCGAGGCGAACGAGGAGGCCACGCTGGCCGCTGCCGTGGCGCGGGAGTTGGGCGCGAAGCCGCTGCTCGACGAGCTCGGCGGCGTCGACACGACTGGCGCCGGAGCCCTCACCTCACGGGAGACCGAGGTGCTTGCGCTGCTGGCCGAAGGCCGGACCAACCGGCAGCTGGCGCGTGAGCTCTACATCAGCGAGAAGACGGTCAGCGTGCACGTCTCGAACATCCTCGCCAAGCTCGGCGTCCGCTCCCGCACCGAAGCCGCCGCAGTAGCCCGCCGCGACGGCCTGCTCTGACGAACCCAAAAGATCGCTCACGTCCGGCGCTGTGCGGGCCACCGAACGTGAGCGATGTGGGCGGAACCCGGGTGGGGACCGGGCGTCCTTGAGGTTGCTCTGCTTCAGCCGTGCTTGCGGTGGCGATCGGGCTCGGGCCGCATGTGCCGGGCCCGGGCCCGAAGTTTGGCCAGCTCGTCACCGGACAGGTCGCCGCTGGAGATGGCAGGCCCGTGCGGCGCCGGCCGGTCGAGGTGAGTGATGTCGTCGAAGACGCGGCGCGCGCGGCGCATCCGCGCTACGGCCAGCACTACGAGCCCGGTCGCTGCGAGTGCGATCAGCACCCATAGTTGCCACGACATAGCCTCACCACCCCGGAATCACTCCGTATCACCGCGTAATCACCATAACCGCGAACCGACCGCTTGGCGACCGTGTGTACGCATTCCGTTATCCCGAGGCGTTTCAAGCTGACGTTTGTTGCCCAGCGCAATCACAAAGGGTGATCAGGCAACGAGTGCCGCCCGACCCGAACTGCTACGCTCAGTCACCGCGCGGTGTGAGGCGGCCACCACGGAAAAGATACGTCGCGCGACCGTCGACCGGTTCACGGAACGCGACAACTTCGTGCACCCCGCCCTCGGTCTCGACGGCAATGAGGCGCGAGTCGTCCAGTGGCACGTACCGGCTCCGCTGCGGCTCCGGCAGCAGGATCCGCGCCTCGTCGCTGACCGCTTCATCGAGTCTCCAGAACTCGCCGTCCTCGACGCTGACCGTGGCCCGGAACAAGACCCCGTCGTACCGGCCGACGACCAGCTCGGCCGAGATCTCGACCGGCTCCACCGGAGGCGTAGGCCGCGGCGTCACCTCCCGCCCGGCGGTCTCACGGAGCACGTGGCCGACCAGTTCGTCGTACAGGGCAGAGGTGTCGCCGCCATTTGTCAGCAGCGCGACGGCCACACCCTTGTCCGGAGCCAGCCGCAGGAACGCTGACTGACCTATCGTGCCGCCGTCGTGACCGTAGAGCGGCCCACCCTCGCCGTCGTAGATGATCCAGCCGAGCCCCCAATGCTGCTCGACCCCGCCGGTCGAAGGTACGTCGACCTGCGTCTCCCACAGACGATCGACCGTGGGCCGATCGACGATGCTCGCGTCCAGGTACGCCCGGCCGAAGGTGAGCAGATCGCTTGCGCTCATCGCCAGCAACGAGCCGGCCGGTGCCATCGAGTGCACCAGACTCCACACCGGGGCCGCCTGTGGCGGCGCGTCCGGCGTCGGCCGGATGTGACCCAACGCGGCCCTGTACAGCAAGGCCTCCTCCGGGATCGTCGCCACATGCTCCAACCCGAGCGGTACGGCGATCTCCTCGCGGAGGAGCTGGTGATAGGGCTTGTCGCGGAGCACCTCGGCGATCCGGCCGAGCACGGTGAAGCCGGCGTTGTTGTAGGAGAATCCCGCGCCGAGCGGGACCTCCTGCGCGAGGCCGGGTACGACGTCACGCAGGAACAGCTCGACCGCATCGTCGCCGCGTGACGTCGGCGTGAACGCGTCCCCGGAGAAGCCGGAGGTGTGGGTCAGCAGGTGCCGGGGCGTCACGGCCGCGGCCGTCGCCTCGTCGGCGAGCTTGAACTCGGGCAGGTAGTCGCGGACCGGGCGATCGAGATCAATCTTGCCCTCGGCAACCAATTTCACGATCAGGGTGGTGGTCCAGAGCTTGGTGATCGAGCCGATCTGGAAGAGCGAGTCGGTGGTCGCCTCGACGCCGGTGTTCAGGTTGAGGATTCCCGCGGCCGCGGTACTCACCTTCCCGTCGGCGAGGACGGCGATGGAGGCCGCCGGCACCTGGTGCTTCGCGATCAGAGTCTCGAGATTCTCATCGAGCCAGGTCTGCACAGCCTCACTCCTTCGTCGAACGGCGGTGGGTCGACTCTATGCTGTCGCGGGTGAAGGTCCTGTCTGGTGCGGATGTCCGTCGTACTGTCCCGATGAGTACGGCGATCGCCGCCGTCCGCGACGCTTTTCGTGAGCTGGCGGCCGGGAACTTCGTGTTGCCGGCGCGGCAGATCTTCGGCGACGGCGCAGTGCTGGTGATGTCGGCGTACCACACGCCGACCGGGACCGCGGTGGTGAAGAAGATCGGCATCGCACTCGACCAGATCCCGGCGATCCGGGCGACGGTGATCTGGACCGGCGCCGGCGAACAGCTCATCGCCGACGGCAGTTCGATCACCACCCTGCGGACCGGAGCGGTCGTTGGTGTCGCCACCGATCTCCTCGCGGCAGCTGACGCGTCGCGGCTCACGCTGATCGGGACGGGCGCGCAGGCTCCCGATCAGGTCCGCGCGGTTCTCGCCGTACGACGGATCACGGCCGTCACCGTCACGGGCCGGTCGGCCGAACGCGCGGCCGCACTCTGCCGGCAGCTGGCCGAGGAGTTCCCGGACGTGAAGTTCACGCCGGGTGTGGACATCGACAGTGCGGTCGCCGACGCCGAGGTCGTGTGTTGTGCGACGTCGTCGACCACGCCGCTGTTCAGCGTCGATGCGTTACCCGAGCGGGTGCACGTGAATGCGATCGGCGCCTTCCGGCCGAGTATGCGGGAGCTCCCCCGCGAGCTCCTGGCGACAGCATCGGTCGTGCTGGTCGACCAGGTCGAGGCCGCACTGGAGGAGTCCGGCGAGATCATCGACGCCGTCACCACCGGAGCGCTCGATCGCACCGACCTGGTCGAACTCGGCCCGGCACTCGACGACCCGCCGAAGAGCACCGGCCGAACCGTCTTCAAGTCCGTCGGCGTCGGCCCCCAGGACTGGGCGATCGCCGCCGCCCTTGCCCGAGGCTGAAGCTTGACGATTGACGGTTGACGCAACTGATTGGTTGCGATAGCGTCTTTGGTGCAACCAGATGATTGCTACTTGAGGAGACCGCGATGGGATTTCCCGATCGGATCGAGCGGGTGCTGGACCTGAAGCACCCACCGGCGAAGGTGTGGAGTGCGCTCACCACGGCCGAAGGGCTCGGGACGTGGTTCGGTCACCAGGCGACGATCGACCTGCGGCCGGGTGGTGCCGCGACGATGACATGGGACAGCGGTGATCGGCAGGAGATGCGCGTCGAGCGGGTCGAGGAGCCGTCGGTGTTCGGATTCAGCTGGCGGATCCAAGGGCTGCCCGACAACGATCCACGCCGTACGTACGTCGAATTCACGCTCGAGCCGGCCGGAGCCGGGACCCGGTTGACGGTCGTCGAATCCGGATTCGCCCAACTGCCCGACGAGGTGCACGATGCAGCGTTCAGCGGCAACACCACCGGGTGGCTCAACGAGCTCAACGAGCTTGCCGACTACCTTGACGCAGCCTGACGCCACCCAGCCTGACGCCACGCAGCCTGACGCGGAGGCGATCGCGGAGCTGGTCTTCACCAATCTCGCCGATCCGAGCCGGCGCGCGATCCTGGCCGAGCTCGTCTCCGGCGGGCCGGCCACGGCGACCGACCTCGCCACCCGGCTCCCGATCACCCGGCAGGCCGTCGCCAAGCACCTGGCTCTGCTCGCCGAGGCAGGTCTCGTGCGGGCCGAGCCGGGCGAACGGCGACGGATCCGGTACCACCTGCAGTCAGGTCCGATGCAGGTCGCGCAACAGTTCCTGGCCGCGATGGCTCGCGACTGGGACAGCCGGCTCGACAACCTGAAGGACCACCTCGGCGGGTGAGCTCAGGTCCAGCGCAGCACACCCTTGCGGTAGGCGTACAACAGCCCGACCGCGACGAAGGCGATGAACACGAACATCTCGATCAGCGTCGCGAACCCCATCGCCGCGAAGACGGTCGCCCACGGGAACAGATAGACGGCGTCGACCGCGAAGATCACGTAGAGGTAGGCGA
Organism: Kribbella sp. NPDC055071; assembly: GCF_053608045.1. Lineage (NCBI taxonomy): Bacteria > Bacillati > Actinomycetota > Actinomycetes > Propionibacteriales > Kribbellaceae > Kribbella > Kribbella sp. NPDC055071. Next base: position 46,817 of record NZ_JBSGUS010000017.1, on the reverse strand, counting down.
ACAGGTAGTACCGGATGTGGACCTGCGCCCAGCCCTCGCCGACCGGGTCGACGCCGGACTCGTACGTCTTGAGCTTGCCCTCGGTCGGGTACGTGACGGTGAGCGCCTTGTTCAACGAGAACGCCCCGATCAACCCCACCAGCGCAAGCGCAACCACGGCAAGCACAACGCCATAGCTCTCCGACACGGACAGAAGCTTAGGGCAGGTCTGGCGACTCCGCGACGTAGCGAGCAGGTGCTCGGTGCGGTGCATCGGCGTGCTGGAGTGAAGGCCTCGATGCTTTTCCATCGTGGTCTTTGCTCCAGTGCGGCGAGGTGCCGTGCCGAGTGCCGCGCAGTAGGCGCGGAGTCGCCAGACCTGCCCTTAGTTGGTGCAGAGGAGAGTTGAGTCGACTGCGACGTAGGGGCCGTAGCCGGAGTGGATGTCTGCGAGTTGTAGGCGCAGTCGGGTGACGCCGGAGATGCGGTAGTTGAGCCAGGTCTCGGTCTCCTGCTTCATCCGGACCGAGGTCATCGCCGTCGTGCCGTTGTGCAGCGACACCCGGACGAGACCGTCGGTCAGGTTGCCGAGCCAGTTCCGCACATAGCTGCAGCCGGTCGTGTCGATGTCGCCCCACACGAATCCGCCCTGATCCGCCAGCAGGTCCGCCTCGGCCCGCCGCGGTCCTTCGCTCGGCGGCACGATGTTGAACTGCGGATGGTTCTGCCCACCGAACGCGAGCAGCCCCTTCTTGAAGATCCCCCGCCACACGTAGTGGCTGAAGCTGATCGACTTGGAGATAGCGACCGGGTACGGCGCTTGCGGGCGGACGGCGATGCGATACGTCCGGATCGACGCCGGCTGCACGGTCGTGATCGTGACCCGATCGCCGGACGAATACCCGTGCGCGATCTCCTGCCACTTCTTCGTAGCCGGGATCCAGATGTGCAACGGGACCCGCGTGCCTGTGGCTGGAGCCGGAGTGAGCTTCCCGATCACGGTGATCACGCCTTTGGTCGCGTCCGTGGTCCGGATGCTGTAGATCCGCGCGCTACGCGTCGGTGCGGCGACAGACGCTGGGGCCGCCGCGGGTTGCGTCGTACCGCCGAGCATCATCGCGCTGTCCGCGGGAGCGATCGGCGCAGCGCACGCCGCGAGCAGCCCGCCGACCACTGATAAGGCCAGCACTCCGGCCGGCAAACGCACGCGGCGCATGACAAACTCCCTCGAGATCACAGCTTGATGACGACACCCTGCCGGTTCTCACTGCGGATCGCAAGCGAGCGGGTGCGGAGAGTCATACTGGACGGTTTCGCCGTACGGCAGGACGTCCGGCTTGTAGCACCGCGTCCCAGGCTGTGGACCACCGGGGCTTCCGCATGGTTCCGTACTAAGGGCGAACTAATATTGGGGTTATCGCCCTGACGGGGGGATCGCCTGCCGCCCACGAAGCGGCCGGACGACCCAAGCTTCGACTTGGAGATGAACAGAACAGTGACCATCGAGGTCAAGCAGCTCGACCGCGTGGTGATCCGCTTCGCCGGCGACTCCGGCGACGGGATGCAACTCACGGGGGACAGGTTCACCGCGGAAACGGCATCGTTCGGCAACGATCTGTCGACCCTGCCCAATTTCCCCGCCGAGATCCGGGCACCAGCCGGAACCCTGCCGGGGGTGTCGTCGTTCCAGCTCCACTTCGCCGACCACGACATCCTGACGCCTGGTGATGCGCCCGATGTGCTGATCGCGATGAACCCGGCGGCGCTCAAGGCGAACCTCAAGGACGTCCCGCGCGGCGCGACCGTGATCGTCGACACCGCGGACTTCACCGCCCGCAACCTGAAGCGGATCGGGTACGACGAGAACCCGCTGGAGAACGGCGAGCTCGAGGCGTACCACGTCGTCGCCCTGAACCTGACCGGCATGACGGTCGAGTCGGTGAAGGAGTTCGGGCTGTCCCGCAAGGACGCGTCCCGGGCGAAGAACATGTACGCCCTCGGTCTGGTCTCCTGGTTGTTCCAGCGGCCGGTCGAGTCGACGATCACGTTCCTGCAGACGAAGTTCGCCTCGAAGGCGGACATCCGGGACGCGAACATCGCGGCCTTCCGAGCCGGCTACAACTTCGGTGAGACCGCCGAGGAGTTCTCGGTGCGGTACGAGGTCAAGCCGGCCAAGATGGCGACCGGCACCTACCGGAACATCTCCGGCAACCTCGCGCTGGCGTACGGCCTGGTGGCGGGCGCCCAGCGGGCGGGCCTGCCGCTGGTGCTCGGCGCGTATCCGATCACCCCGGCGTCCGACGTACTGCACGAGCTGTCGAAGCTCAAGCGGTTCAACGTCACCACGATCCAGGCCGAGGACGAGATCGCCGGTGTCGGCGCGGCCCTGGGTGCGTCGTTCGGTGGCGCGCTCGGCGTGACCACGTCGTCCGGCCCGGGGATCAGCCTGAAGTCCGAGACGATCGGTCTCGGCGTGATGCTCGAGCTGCCGCTGGTCGTCTGCGACATCCAGCGCGCCGGTCCCTCGACCGGGATGCCGACCAAGACCGAGCAGGCCGACCTGCTGCAGGTCATGTTCGGGCGGAACGGCGAAGCACCGCTGCCGGTGCTCGCGGCCCAGTCCCCCGCGGACTGCTTCGCGATCGCGGTCGAGGCGGCGCGGATCGCGATCACCTACCGCACGCCGGTGATCGTGCTCTCCGACGGCTACCTGGCGAACGGTTCCGAGCCGTGGCAGATCCCGGTGATCGACACCCTGCCGACGATCGAGCCGAACTTCACGCTCGAGCCGAACTCGCCCGACGGCAAGTACCTCCCCTACCTGCGCGACCCGGAGACCCTGGCGCGTGCCTGGGCGATCCCGGGGACGGCGGGTCTGGACCACCGCATCGGTGGTCTGGAGAAGGAGGACAAGACCGGCAACATCTCCTACGACCCGGCCAACCACGACCTGATGATCCGGACCCGGCAGGCCAAGGTCGACGGAATCGCGCGGTCGATCGAGCCGCTGCAGGTCGACGACCCGGACGGTACGGCGAAGGTGCTCGTGCTCGGGTGGGGATCGACGTACGGGCCGATCGGCGCCGCTGTGCGGCGGGTGCGGGCGGTCGGCGGGAAGATCGCGCAGGCGCATCTGCGGCACCTCAATCCGTTCCCGTCGAATCTCGGGGACGTGCTGGCGTCGTACGAGAAGGTCCTGGTTCCGGAGATGAACCTCGGCCAGCTGGCGATGCTGCTGCGGGCGAAGTTCCTGGTCGATGTCGTCTCCTACGCGCAGGTCCGCGGTATGCCGCTCGGCGCCGCGGAGCTGGCCGAGGTGATCGGCAACCTGGTCGAGGAGACCGAAGGGATCGACGACGACGCCCGCCACCTGGGTTCGGCCGCGGCCGGCCTGACCCACGGCGAAGCGCTGCGCGACCAACCGAACGGCCGGTCCAACGGCCAGTCGAACGGCCAGTCGAACGGGCAACTGCACGAATCGGAGGGAGCACGATGAGCACGGTCGATCTCGGTCTGCCGAGTCTGCCCGGAGGTCTGAAAGGCGTCCCGGCCGCGACCGAGCCGCAGAACCGCAAGGAGTACGTGTCGGACCAGGAGGTTCGCTGGTGCCCGGGCTGCGGTGACTACGCCGTACTCGCGGCGTTCCAGGGCTTCCTGCCCGAGCTCGGGATCAAGCGTGAGAACGTCGCGATGGTCTCCGGCATCGGCTGCTCGTCGCGGTTCCCGTACTACTTGTCGACGTACGGCATGCACTCGATCCACGGGCGTGCGCCGGCGATCGCGACCGGGCTCGCGGTGGCGCGGCCGGACCTGAGCGTCTGGGTCGTGACCGGTGACGGTGACGCGCTGTCGATCGGCGGTAATCACCTGATCCACACGCTCCGGCGAAACGTGAACCTGAAGATCCTGCTGTTCAACAACCGGATCTACGGGCTGACCAAGGGTCAGTACTCGCCGACCTCGGAGCCGGGCAAGGTGACCAAGTCGACGCCGATGGGCTCGGTGGACAACCCGTTCAACCCGGTCTCGCTGGCGCTCGGCGCGGAGGCGACGTTCGTGGCGCGGACGGTCGACTCCGACCGCAAGCACCTCACGTCGGTGCTGCGGGCCGCGGCCGAGCACCGGGGGACGGCGTTCGTGGAGATCTACCAGAACTGCCCGATCTTCAACGACAACGCGTTCGACGCGATCAAGAACCCGGAGACCCGGGACGACGCGATCATCCCGCTGGTGCACGGCGAGCCGATCCGCTTCGGTACGGACGGGCACCTCGGAGTTGTCCGCGACGGGTTCGCGTCGCTGGCGGTGCGTGAGGTCGCGGACCTGCCCGGTGGCGAGGCCGATCTGGTCGTCCACGACGCCCACACCGAGGACCCGGCGTACGCGTTCGCGCTCTCACGCCTGACCGACGCCGGCATCTTGCACCAGGCCCCGATCGGTGTGTTCCGGTCGGTCGAGCGCCCGGCGTACGACGACCTTGTCCGCCAGCAGATCACCACCTCCCAAGAAGCCCAAGGCATCGGCGACCTCCAAGCCCTGGTCACCGGCGCCGACACCTGGACGGTCAACTGAGCTGCCGGGCGCGAACGGTTTCACGGTCCGGGCTGTTCGCCGTGGTCGCCGACGGTGCGGTGCGCGGCCAGGTCCACGCGTACCGCAGGATGAGGGCGAGCAGGATCAGCTCCAGTGCCACGCCAAGGCCGTAGAAGTACAGCCAGGGCTCACCCACCGCGTTGAATACGGTCACGGGGACGTAGAGCGAGGCCACGATGAGGTTCGCCATGCGGTTCGCCCGCGCGGGCAGCGTCATCGACAGCACAACCATGAGGATCGGGATGGCCACAAGGGCCAGCGCCGTGGTCGAAAAGGTCTGGGAGAGGTCGAACTCGAAGACCTTGCCGGCGCGGATGTCTTCGATGACGCCGGGTGTGAAGAAGTTGAGAATGTCCATGTAGGCGTACAGGAACATGAAGCTTGTCCACGCTGCGGCGAGCTTGGCTCTCACCGGGACCGGCTGGTCGTCCAGTGTTGTGGTGGTTCGACGTGTACTCATCCTGGGCTCCGTGGTGTGGTGAGGATCGGTAGGTCCACGATCGCTGAGCGCCGCGGCGGGCACCTCGGCCCGGAGGTCGGAGGTCGACTGGCCGATGGCATGGTTTCTCTCTCGTTCTTTCGGTCGGTACGCCGGGAGCCGCCGCCCCCTACGCTGGAGCCGTGGACACTGTCCGGCGCTCCATCTGGCATGAGCCGCGGCCTGCTGACGCCCCACCCATTGGTCGTTTCGACTGGCTGCTGGTGGGCGTGTTCGCGGCCGCGGCCCTGGTCGAGGGCATCGTTCGGCCGGGCTTGGCCTGGCGCCCCCTTGTGACGGTGCTCGCCCTGGCGGTGCTGCCTGCCCTGCTCTGGCGGCGGAGCCGCCCCCTGATCGCCGTCCTGATCGGGTGGGGCGTCGCCGGGCTGCTCTCGGTCTTGCAGCTGACTGCGCAGACCGGGGACCTCGGCCTCTACTCCATGATGGCCATCCTGATCCTGCTCTACGCCCTGGTGCGGTGGGGCTCGGGACGGGAGATGGTCCTGGGGACGGCGTTCGTGACAGTCGTTGCCGCGCTGGGGATGTACGCCTCCTCCGTGGGCTGGGCCGACGTTTTCGGCGGGAGCGTCCTCTTGCTGTTGTGCGTCGCCCTCGCGGCGGTGTTCCGCTACCGCGCGGACCTCTGGCATCGCCAACAGCGCGAGATCCGCAATCAGGAGCGAGTGGCGCTGGCTCGCGAGCTGCACGACACAGTGGCCCACCACGTCTCGGCCATCGCGGTACAGGCGCAGGCCGGTGGCGTGGTCGCCGGCCTCCAGCCTGAGAAGGCTGTCGAGGTCCTGGCCGCGATCGAGTCTGAAGCGTCCCGAACCCTCGCGGAGATGAGATCCATGGTGCGAGTGCTGCGCGAGGGGGAAGCCGTCCCATATGCACCGCAGCTGGGTGTCGCGGACCTGCCAGCGCTGGCACGCGCCGACGCAACGCCCACCGTCGAGGTCTCGCTGGACGGTTCGTTGACCCGGCTGGCACGACCCGTGGACGGCGCGCTCTACCGGCTCGCGCAGGAGTCGCTGACCAACGCCGTACGGCACGCCCGGCACGCGACCCGCGTCGGGATCGACGTACGCCGGGAGGGCGACGCCGTCAGGCTGCGTGTCAGCGACGACGGACAAACCGAGCCTGGGTCGGCCCCGGAGCCTGGGTTCGGCCTGCAGGGCATGGCCGAACGCGCCCAACTCCTCGGTGGATCGCTCTCCGCGGGGCCGCGGCCCGAGGGTGGCTGGGTGGTAGAAGCCGTGCTGCCGGTGGAGGCCCAGGCATGAGCATCCGTGTCGTCGTCGCCGACGACCAGGACCTGGTCCGGACCGGGCTCGTCATGATCCTCGGCGCGCAACCCGACCTCGAGGTGGTGGGGGAGGCAGCGAACGGGCTCGACGCGCTCGACCTGGCGACCCGGCTGCGTCCCGACGTTCTCCTCGTCGACATCCGGATGCCCGGGCTCGACGGCATCGAGGTAACCCGGCGCCTGGCCGGGGAGGGCGTTGCCGACCCGATGGCGGTCGTCGTGATCACCACCTTCGACCTCGACGAATACGTCCTCGGCGCCCTCCGCGCCGGCGCCCGAGGCTTCCTGCTCAAGGACGCCGGGCCGGAGCTCCTCGTGCAGGCCATCCACGCGGCCGCCAACGGGGACGCGCTGATCGCCCCCAACGTCACCCGTCGACTGCTGGCGACCTTCGCCGACCAGGCGCCGGTGGTACCGGTCCAGCCCATCGACCCGCTCACCGAGCGCGAGGAGGAAGTGCTCGCGCTGGTGGCACGGGGCCGCACCAACGCCGAGATCGCCACCGAGCTCTTCGTCGGCCTGAGCACGGTCAAGACCCACGTAGCCTCGCTGCTGACCAAACTCGGCGCCCGCAACCGCGTCGAGATCGCGATGTGGGCATACGACACCAGACGCGCGAGAGCCGATTAGCGCATACAGATCGCCGCCTAGGCCCGTGGGGCAGCACGCGGTGCCGCCAGCCGGTCCTTAACTACCCGGATTGAGAAGGCTCTGGGTCATCGCGCGGAGGTGGATGTCGGCCAGACTCCACCACCAGTTCTACAGTTCTAGTAGTTGGGTGAGGGTTGTGGGGGTTGAGCGGTCGAGGTGGTGGGCGGTTAGGCCGAGTGCTCGGGGGGCTAGGACGTCTAGGGCTAGGTTGTCGCCGATCATCAGGGTGTCGGCTGGGTCGACGCCTAGCGCCTGGCAGGTGAGGAGGTAGGCCTGGGGGTTTGGTTTGCTGACGCCCAGGGAGTCTGAGCAGCAGACCACGTCGACGAGGTCGGCCAGGCCGATGGCGTTGAGTTTGGCGTTTTGCTGGGGGGTGCTTCCGTTGGTGAGGATGGCGATGCGCCAACCGTTGCTGCGGGCAACTTCCAGGGCCGGGCGGGCGTCCGGGAAGGCGACCCAGTTGTCCTGGTAGTGCCGAAGGAACTGGGCGAAGATCGCGTCCAGTTCGTCGTCGGTCGTGGGCACCGGATGCCCGATCAGCGGCAGGAAGTCGATCAACCGCCCGCGACGCTGACCTTGGTGCGTGAGCGCGCCCGCCAGCCACGCATCGAAGTTGCGCGCCTCGATCACGAACCATTCCGCGATCAACTCAGGCGTCGGCGTACCACCCAACTCCCGCACCCAACTCTCGATCCCCCGAGTCGCACAAAGCGTGTGATCAAACAACGTGTCATCCAGATCAAAGATGACCGCCTTCATCCGCAGACCGCCGAATGGTCGCGGCATTGGGTGAGCATCAACTCGCAGCCTTGTGCGTGGTCAGGTACTCGGTGATCGCCTCGCGCATGACCTCGCTGAGGTTGCGATGGTGCTGCTCGGCGAAGGCGACCAGGTCGTTGTCCAGCGTCCGAGGCAGGCGCACCTGGCGGACCGGAGAGCTCTCGCCCGGACCCGCGTCGGGATCGATCGACGGCCGACCGCCGCGCGATCGCTCGATCAGCTCGCGACCGAAGTCGGCGGCGGCCTCTCCGCGCAATGCACTGCGAGACTTCTCAGGCAGAGACATGTCATGCTCGGCCCATTCGGCTGCTGCGTCGTAATCCTTCTCAGTCATCTGTCCTCCTCCATCCGCTCGAGGTGCTTCTTCCGGGCAACCATCACATGAAAGATGTGCAGATCCCGAGGCGGCGTCACCTCGACCATTACCTCGAGCAACGGATCGCCCAGCCGCCGAGGTGGTCCGATGAACAACGTCGGCCGAACCGTCGCCGGCGGCCGGGGCTGGTCGAATTCTCGCTCGACGTAGTACGCATTCATGATCGCGTGCAGCGTGTCCTCACGATCGACGCCGTGCTTGTCCGCGCTGGGTGCCCACGTGATCGCCACTTATCTAATGTACTACATAAGCCAGGTTCTGTACGACAGAACTCACGCGCGGACCACGGCGTCTCGGGTTAGTTCTCTGTGGTTGGCGTGGCCGGAGAGGGCGAGGGTTAGGTCTAGGTCTGCCAGGAAGCAGCGGAGGACGTGTTCTACGCCTGCTTGGCCGGCTAGGGCCAGGCCGTAGAGCAGGGGGCGGCCTAGCAGGACTGCTTTGGCGCCTAGGGCCAGGGCCTTGGCGGCGTCGGAGCCGGTGCGGATGCCGGAGTCGAAGAGGACTGTCAGTTGCTCGCCCACGGCATCGGCGATGGCGGGTAGGGCGTCCAGGGACGCGATCGCGCCGTCTACCTGCCGGCCGCCGTGGTTGGAGACGACGATGCCGTCCACGCCGTGCTCGGCGGCTAGCTTGGCGTCTTCGACGGCGAGGATTCCCTTGAGCACGATCGGGCCGGTCCAGTTGTCGCGGAGGAACGACAGGTCGTCCCAGGAGAGGCCGACGTTCGGGAACGTCTGCGCCCAGTGCATCACCGCGGCGCCCGGGTCCTCCTCGATCGGCTTGGCCAGCTTCGAGCGGAAGACCGGATCGCTGAAGTAGTTGGCCAGCCCCTCGCCCTTCAAGAAGGGCAGGAACCCACGATCCAGATCGGCCGGCCGCCACCCGATCGTGCCGGTGTCGAGCGTGACGACCAGTACGCCGTACCCCGCGGCCTGTGCCCGGTTCAGCAGACTCAGGCAGATATCGCGATCGGTCGGGTAGTAGAGCTGGAACCACTTGCTCTTGGCATCGATCTCCTCGATCGCGTGACTCGCCTGGGTCGAGTGCGTGTAGGTCAACCCCAGCGCATCAGCGGCCCGCGACGTCGCCAGCTCACCGTCCGGATGAGCGAGCGTCTGCACACCGATCGGTGCGACCAGGACCGGCGCGGGCATCGCCGTACCGAGGATCGTGCCGGACAGATCGCGCTCGGTGCTGCCCCGGAGCATCCGGGGCAGCAACCGCCAGCGATCAAACGCCGCCAGGTTGGCTCGCGCCGTCGCGCCGCTCCCCGCGCTCGGCACGATGTACCCCATCGCCTCCGCCGTCAGCTTCCCGGCCGCCTGCGACTCCAACCGGGCCAGGTCCGTCGTGATCTCGGGCCGGATCCCCTGCAGCATTCCCTGCGCGTAGATCAGCAGCTGATGGTCCCCAAAGTTGGCCATGCCGGATGCTCCCACGCTTACCGCGCCGCCTCAACCACACCGCCCCGATGAGTACGACGACGCAGCACAGCCACGCGAACCAGTCGCCCCACGCGGTGTAAAGAGTCCGATCGATCCCCGGGTGCAGCTCACCGATCAGGACAGCCGGGGCGTCGGCAGGAGCGGTGGTCTCGCCGATGACGCGTCCGTGCGCGTCGGTCAGGGTCAGTTGGCCTTTACTGCCGTCCCGAGCCATCGGGATGCCGTTCTCGATGCCGCGGAGAAGCGCCATCCGGCTGTGCAGCCAGCCGTCGTCGGAGAAGTCCAGTGCCGGCACCAGCAACAGGCTCACTCGCTCCTGCCCGTACTGCCGGGCCAGCGCCGGGAAGTCCAGATCCTTGCAGATCTCCACACCCCAGGTCCGATAGATCGCCAACTGATCACCGGACGCATACGGCTCGACCCCCGGGATCAGGTGATGTTTGTCGTACGACGTGGGCACACCACCACCCGGGTGGAAGATCAGCGCCCGGTTGTAATCGTTACCACCAGCATTGAGAACGGTGAATCCGGCAACGAGTTCAATCTTGTTGCTCGTGGCAAGTGCCTGGAAGATCTGAGACAGCGCAGGTAGGTCACCAGCATCGACGTCGACCACCTTCTCCGGGAGCAGCACGACCTTCGCCCCGGAGTGGGCCGCTTCGGTGATCAGAGGTCGGTAGCGTTCGAGGATCGCGGGACCACCGGCGTTCGGCCAGCGTGCATCGTCCGCACCCTCGGCCGAGAGTACGGCGATCTCGAGCGACTGATCAGGAGTGGGATGGTCGAGCCGAAGCCCGCCGTACAGGCAGGTGCCTCCAGCAACGATCGCCAGCGCCACGAATGACAGAACGCGTCGACTGGCGATCACCGCGGCCGGGAAGAACAGCAGGAAGCTGAGTCCCCACGGTCCGGTCAACGAGACGATTTGGCTGACCGGGGCAACACCGGCCTGTGTATAGGCGAGGCTGGTGAACGCGCCGTGCGGTGAGACAGTCGTGACCGCATAGTCCAGCGCCGCCCACAACGCCGGCGCGGCGAAGGCGGCCAGGATCGGATGCCCGCGGACGACCAGCGCTCGGAAGAACACCACGGTCAGCGTGAAGAGTCCGGCCAGCAGAACCAGGAACAACACCGCCACCACGACAGGCACCCCAATGTCGCTGAGCAGGTACCGGACCAGGTTGCTGAGGCCGAGAAGCCAACCAACAAAGGCGGCCAGAGCAGCAAGCCTCGGTCTGAGGCGAGGCGCGACGAAGAACACCGGCAGCGGTGCGAACCAGATCAGCGCAGCGATCGTGGACAAGCCAGAGCCGAAGTACAGCAAAGCTCCGGTTGCCAGGGCAGCACAGCCGGCGGCGGGTAAGCCCCAGCGGGGTTCAGGTGCGGAGTAGGCCATCGATCATCCTTTCGCCCAGCTTGAGGCACAGCGCGCGAAAGTCCGCGTCGGGCATCCCGATGCGATCGCCGTGGTAGAGCTGGATCAGTCCGTGCAGGAAAGCGGCGAAGATCAGGCTGGTCTCCCAGATGTCCTCGTCGCCGCGGAAGATGTGCTGGTCGACACCGGCCGAGATCGCGTCGGCGACCAGAGTGAACGTCGGGGACCGGCGCGCCCGGAAGTCCGCGGGGAACCTCCGCGCCTGATCCCGCCGCTCGGTGAACATGTACTCGTAGAGCCGCGGCTGACCGAGTGCGAAGTCGACGTGATCGGCCAGCATCTCCCGCATCCGCTCGTCCGCCGCCGTACTGCGCGGGCTGGACTCCCAGCGCCGTACGAGCTCGGCGAAGGCCGCGTCCGCGACCGCGTTCAGCAGGGCGTCCCGATCCGGGAAGTACTGGTAGATCGCCATCGGCGTGATCCCGACCGCGGCCCCGACCTTCCGCATCGACACCCCGGCCGCGCCGTGCTCGGTCAGCAGGTACGTCGCCGCCGCCGTGATCCTGTCCTTCGTCGTCACCTCGGTCACACCACGATTAAATATGCATTCCCTATACGCCGTATAGGCGGAATTACCCTGACCCTCCCCTGACCCATGACATCCGTCAGGCTCAGGGGCGGACGTCCGTCAGCGCGAGATCGGGACGGATCGCATCCGCACCGGGTCCGCCCGGCCGGAACAGTGATGACCATGACGAACACAACCGCCGTACCCCGCCCGGACCACAAGTCGGCGGGCGGATTCAAGCGCGCACTGCCCGCTCTGGGCCTGTTCTTCCTGTCGCCGATGGTCGCGGAGTTCCTGTTGGGCAACATCCCGATCAACGGGCTCTTCGCCTTGTTCGGCCTGGCTCCCCTGTACGGCGGTGGCGCCGTGCTGATCCGCGAGCTCGTCCGCCGGCGCGGCTGGGGCTATCCGAGTGTGGTGCTGCTCGCGCTCGCCTACGGCATCCTCGAGGAGGGCATCACCACCCAATCGCTGTTCAACCCGAACTACGCCGGCCAGCGGCTCCTCGACCAAGGCCACATCGCGGCGCTCGGGATGGGCGGACCGTGGACGGTGTTCGTCCTCGGCCTGCACACGATCTGGAGTATCACCGTGCCGATCGTGGTGATCGAGTCCATGTCGCGGCGGCCGCGCGAGCCCTGGCTGGGCAAGGTCGGCCTGAGTGTGTACAGCGTCCTGTTCGTGGTCGGCGTCGTCGCCACGACCGTGATCCAGTTGGCCAACGACTCGTTCGTCGCCTCCGCCGGGCAGTTCGCCGGGGTCGCCGTCGCCATCGTCGTACTGATCGCGCTCGCGGCCGTGGTCGGTCGCCGTACGCCTCGCCGAACGACGGGGGCGGTGCCGCCGGCCTGGACCTTCGCGATCGGCGGGCTCGTGGTGAGCTCGGCGTGGATGCTGAGCAGTGACGTCATCAAGAACGCCTGGCTGTGCGCGGGCTCGATGCTGGTCCTCGACCTGCTCGCGGCGCTGGTCCTCGGGTACTGCTCCCGGCGTACGGGCTGGACCCAGCGGCACTCGCTGGCGGTTGCCGGTGGAACCATGCTCACATACGCGTGGCACGCGTTCCCGGAGGAACCGATCTTCCCGGCCACGCACACAGTGGACCTGATCGGGAACACCGTGTTCGCCCTGATCGCGGTCGCCGTGCTCGTCTCTGCGACAATCAGGTGTGACAAGTCCAGTTACTCCTGACGTTCGTACGTCGAGGCACGTCGGGTTGGCCCTGCTCGCGTTGGCGACCGGTGGTTTCGCGATCGGGACCACCGAGTTCGTCACAATGGGGCTGCTGCCGCAGATCGCGACCGGCGTGGGGATCTCGATCCCCACGGCCGGTCACGTCGTCTCGGCGTACGCCGTCGGCGTCGTGGTCGGCGCGCCGATCATCGCGGCGCTGGGTGCGCGGGTGGGACGCAAACGCCTGCTGCTGGGGCTGATGGCGGTGTTCGTGGTCGGCAACGTCCTGTCGGCCGTTGCCTCCAGCTACCAGTTCCTGTTGGCCGCCCGGTTCCTCAGTGGCCTGCCGCACGGTGCGTTCTTCGGGATCGGCGCGGTCGTCGGGGCCTCGATGGTGCCGGTCGGGCGGCGGGCCTGGGCGGTGTCGATGACGATGGTCGGACTCCCGGTCGCCAACATCATCGGCGTACCGCTGACGACGCTGATGGGACAGCGGCTCGGCTGGCAGGCGCCGTTCCTCGCCGTCGGCGGCCTGGGCCTGCTCACGCTGGTGGCCGTCTGGTTCTGGGTGGCGCCGCAGCCGGTCGGCAGCGAGGTGAACGTCCGCAGCGAACTGAGCGCCTTGTCCCGGCCGCAGGTCTGGATGGCTCTGCTGGTCGGGATGGTCGGCTTCGGCGGCATGTTCGCGACGTACTCCTACATCACCCCGACGATGACGGACCTGGCCGGTTTCTCCGAGGCCGCGGTCACGATCGTCCTGGCCGTGTACGGCGTGGGCATGACCTGCGGGACCGTGGTCGGCGGCCGGCTCGCGGACCGCGCGCTGATGGGCAGTGTGTACGGCGGTCTCGTCGCGGTCGCCGTCGTACTGGGCACGTTCGGGTGGCTTGCGCAGACGAAGCCGGGTGCGTTGATCGCAGTTTTCGCGATGGGCTTCTCGGCCAGCATCCTGGTCCCGGCCTTGCAGACCCGATTGATGGACGTCGCGCACGAAGGCCAGTCGCTGGCCGCCTCGCTGAACCACTCGACGCTGAACATCGCCAACGCGCTCGGCGCTTGGCTCGGTGGCGCCGTACTGGCCGCCGGCTACGGCTACGAGTGGCCGAGCCGGGTCGGCGCGGCGCTGGCCGTCGGCGGGCTGATTCTTGCCCTCATTTCCGGCCTCATGGACCGTCGAGGGACCAATCAGGTGCCTGCCTGACCTCCTGATCACCACTTACTTGGTTGGATAGAGGTATGGCGACAATGACGTTGAGCGCCGCTGATCAGGTACGGCGGCGCGGGTTACGACAGATGCGAATGGTGGCGCTGTCGTTGCTGGTGCTCGCCGCAGTGATCTACGTGGCCACCCTGCACCTCACCGGCGGTTGGGGATACGTGAACGCGGCGGCCGAGGCGGCGATGGTCGGTGCACTCGCGGACTGGTTCGCGGTCACCGCACTGTTCCGGCACCCGCTCGGACTGCCGATCCCGCACACCGCGATCGTGCCGACCCGCAAGGACAGCCTGGCCGAGAGCCTGGAGCAGTTCGTCACCGAGAACTTCCTCTCCGAGGAGGTGGTGGCGGAGAAGATGCGTACGGCGGAGGTGAGTCGCCGGGTCGGTGAGTGGCTGGCCGCCGGCACCCACGCCGAGCGGATCGTCGCGGAGGGCGCCCGGACGATCGGTGCGGCGCTGCCCAAGGTCGGCGACGACGACGTGACGTCGTTCGTCCGCGGCTCGTTGCTGCCGCGGTTCGTCCAGGAGCCGCTGAGCCCGATCGCCGGACACTTCCTGCAGTCGGTGGTCGAGGACGGAGCCCATCACGCTCTGCTCGACCTGGTCCTGGTCGAGGCGCACGACTGGTTGCGCGACAACAAGGACCTGCTCGCCGATGTGGTCGGCCCGCGGGCACCACGCTGGTCGCCGCAATGGGTGGACCGGTTGGTGGTCGACCGGATCCACCGGGAGGCGCTGGCCTGGCTGAACGACGTACGCGAGAACCAGTCACATCCCGCCCGCAAGGCCGTCGACCGGCTGCTCGGCCAACTCGCGGACGACCTGCAACACGATCCCGAGATGATGGACCGGTTCGAGGCGTTCAAGACCAGGATGCTGACCCATCCCGACATGGGCTCGAGCCTGACCGCGGTCTGGGACGCGATCCGTACGGCGCTCATCGACGCGATCTCGGATCCGGCCAGCACGCTGCAGGTGCGCGCTGTCGCGGCCGTCCAGGACCTGGGCAAACGGCTGCAGACCGACGACTCACTGCGCTCGAAGGTCGACGACCGCGCCGCGGAGGCGGTCGGGTACGTCGTTCGCACCTACGGCAACGAGATCGTCTCAGTCATCTCCGACACGATCGAACGCTGGGACGGCCGTGAGGCCTCGGCCCGGATCGAGCTCCACGTCGGCCGCGACCTCCAGTTCATCCGCATCAACGGCACCGTCGTCGGCGCGCTGGTCGGGCTCATCATCTACACCGTCAGCCAGCTCTTGTAGAGGTCGGGCAACCATCTGAGCGGCCCAGCCGGTCGTGGAAGATGTGAGTATCGAGAATGGCGCGGCGGTTGCGCGGGACACGGGGACGGCGGTGCGGAGCGTGGTGGACTTCGACGCGTTTGTCGCGGCACGGTCCACGGCGCTCCTGCGGACGGCGTACCTGCTGACCCGCGACCACGCGCTGGCCGAGGACCTGGTGCAGACCGCGCTCGCGAAGGCGTGGTTCCACTGGTCCCGCATCCAGGCCGACGACCCCGAGCCGTACGTACGGCGGATCCTCGTCACCACGTACGCGTCCTGGTGGCGACGCCGGTGGACCGGTGAGGTCCCGACCGCGGAGCTGCCGGAATCACCGACGCCGCCCCGGGAGGACGGCTTCGACCTCTGGGACGCCCTCGGCCGCCTCCCCCGCCGGCAGCGCGTCGTCGTGGTGCTGCGGTTCTACGAGGACCTGAGCGAGGCGGAGACCGCCCGCGTGATGGGTACCAGCCCCGGAACCGTGAAGAGCCAGACGTCGAAGGCCCTCGCCAAACTCCGCCTGGACCCGGCCCTGTCCACAGTGGATCTTCCCGCAGAGCAGGAGCCCCAGCGATGAACCTCCAGAACCTGCGCGACGAACTGACCACCCGCGCCGCTGACACCGACAACCGCCCGACCGACCTGCTCCCCGGCATCCGCCGCAAGGTCCGCCGCACCCGGCAGCGCCGATTCGCCGCCGCCGCAGGCACGGCCGTCGTCGCCGTAGCGTTGGCGGCGACCATCCTGCCGGGCACCCTCACCAACTCGTCTCCGGCCGAGCCCCCGTCGTACACACAGAACGGCTACTCGCTGCCGGGTGAGCTCAACGGGGACCCGCTGCTGAAGGGCTGGGTAGGGCAGGCGGGCGAGAACCATGTCGAGTTCGACTGGACGCCGACGACTAAGCAGATCCAGTTCGACGGCCACTGCACGAGGGACACCGACGCGACGATCTGGGTGCGGGTGAACGGCTTCACGGTCGCCTCCAGGCCCTGCCAGAAAGACATCCCGATCCAGCCGTCCGGCGTTTCCTTCGAGACCGCGCTGTGGGCGGACGCCCCGCTCGACAAGCCCGCCAAGGTCACGCTGGATCTGGTGACCTTCGAAGGCAAACCGATCCAGGACACGGCCCAGCAGCTCGCGGTCGGGATCTACTCTGCCAAGCACCGTGGGCTGGAGCAGGTCCAGGCACCCGACCGCGCGGGCGACTACGTCCGCGACGGATTGCGGTTCCGCAAGGTGGTCGGCGACCAAACCAGGCTCGGCGCGGTGATCGGCGATCGCGGTGTCAACGAGGTCTCCACCACCTTCGTCCCACGCAGCCACGCGGTCGTCGTGCAGACGCTGGGTACGGCGGAGGACTACCTGCTCCAGTACCCGAACGGCGAATACCGGGTCCAGGTGCGGTTCGGCGACGGCAGTGCGGTGAACGGCTATCTCGGGTACGGCGATCAGGCTCAGGCGGACTCGGCCGACGCGATGCAACTGACCGCGCCGGTCGGAAAGCCGCTGACGGTGACGGCCCGGCTGGTCGACAACAAGGGCCGGCCGGTGTCGGTGCCGAAGTCGAGGATCGGGGTCGGGATCTACGACCCCGGGACCCAGATCACCCAGAACGGGATCGACTTCGACCAGGTGAAGGACCTCGGCAACACGCGCTACCGGTTCGTCCGGTCGGTCGTCGTACCGGCGACCCAAGGCAAGGTGGAGCTGACCACACCGGTCGGCAAGCCGTTCATCTGGGCGTACGGAAGTGTCGGGATCGGAGCCGGCGTGTGGACGCGGTGGGACGGCCTGACTGCACATCAGGACGGACCGATGTCCGGCGGCTTCCGGTGGGTGAACGAAGACGCGCAGACAGAACCGAAGACGGTCCGGTTCTACGTCAACGCCGGTAAACCGACCGGTGGCAAGCTCGCCATCGCGCTCTACGAGCCGGTGCCCTAGACCCAGCTGTGGAGGTCGGCCGCGTCCTTGGCGAGTTGCTCCGGGGAGTCGTCGGCGACGAACTCGAGCAGGGCGTTGATCTCGCGGGGCTCGGTGGCGAGCCGATCCAGGACCGGCCGCCAGAGAGACGCGCGGGCCGCGAGCGGCAGGCGGGTGTTGGACGGCCACCAGGAGAAGACGTGGACGGTGCTGAGCCACGGCATCAGGGCCTCGAGTTGCCGCAGGCACTCGGCGTCGTCCAGGTCGACCGGCGGCTGCCAGTACGTCTTGAGATTGGGCGCACCGACGTCGAGCAGCAGGGTGATGGTCGAGTCGACCTCGTCGGTGAGCGTGTTGCGGTGGAACTCCAGCGCGATCTCGATCCCCGAGCCGGCGGCCACATCGGACAGCTCGGCCAGCCCGCGGGTCACCGCCATCCGGTCGCCGACACCGGCCAGCGCCGTACCGACGTTGCCGGCCCAGACCCGGATCCGGGGCGCGCCCAGCGCCACCGCGGTGGCGACCGCAGAGCGCATCTCTTCGCGGTCGACGCTGCCGGCGCGGAGATACGAGCCGTACGCCGCGATCTCGAGGCCATGCACCTCCGACAGCGCCTTCACCCGCTTGGCGACGACCAGATTGCCGAGCGGGACGTGCACGTCACCACCCCACTCGATCGCCGCGAGCCCGGACTTCGCTGCCACCTCCACCACCTGGTCGGCCGGCAACTGACGGAACGTCACCGAGACCAGACCGGTCCTCACAGCCACGCGTGCCTCCTCGTCTCCACCTCTCTATCCAACCGCATCACGCCAGGGCCGGGGGTGCGGCGATCACCCGTGGACGTCGAGCCATCTCACGTCATGAGCAAAGCTATTGGATGCGGCTGTCGCCGCGGTTAAGGTGAGCGCGTGCCGGAAGAGCGAAGAGGGTTCACGTACGGATTCGCGGCCTACCTCATCTGGGGGCTCTTCCCGCTGTACTGGAGGCTCCTGGACCATTCCGGCGCGGTCGAACTCCTCGCGCACCGGGTGCTGTGGTCGCTGCTGACGATCGTGCTGCTGGTCGCTGGGCTACGGAAGTTCGGCCAGGTGAAAGCCCTGCTGCGCGAGCCGCGGCGGCGGTGGCCGTTGATGGCGGCGGCGTTCCTGATCTCGGTGAACTGGGGCACCTACATCTGGGGGGTGAACAACGGCCGGGTGGTCGAGACCTCGCTCGGGTACTTCATCACGCCGTTGTTCACCGTGCTGCTGGGCGTCATCGTCCTGAAGGAACGGCTGCGGTCGCTGCAATGGGTCGCGCTCGCGGTCGCGTTCATCGCGGTGGTCGGGCTGACGATCGAGAACGGTCGGCCGCCGTGGGTCGCGATCATCCTCACGTTCTCGTTCGGGCTCTACGGACTGGCGAAGAAGCAGGCCGGTGCGGGCGCGATCGAGGGCATGGCGGTCGAGTCCGGCACCGTGGCCCCGTTGGCCTTGGCCGCGATCGTCGTACTGGGCGCGCGGGGTGATGCGACCGTCACGCACCACGGGACGGGATATCTCGTGCTCGTGCTGCTGACCGGACCGATCACCGCCGTACCGCTGCTGCTCTTCGGCGCGGCCGCGACCCGGGTCTCGATGACGACGCTGGGCCTGCTGAACTACATCGCCCCGATCATGCAGTTCCTCTGCGGAGTGCTGATCTTCCACGAGGCCATGTCACCCATGCGCTGGCTCGGCTTCAGCCTCGTCTGGCTCGCGCTGGTGATCTTCACGTATGACGGCATGACCCGCCGGCGCCGCAGTCATGAAGTGAGCCGTCGCGGGGCACAGGGTCTGGATGAGACACGAATGGTTCCCGACCGCGGCGGAGCGGGGTAACCCCGGGACCGACCTCGACGCCGACGGGCCGTGGAGCGAGGGCAACCAGGTCCGGCCGCTGGTGCACGGTGCGACGTACTTCCAGCGGTTGTACGACGAACTCCGGGTGCTGCGACCCGGCGACCGGGTGTACTTCACCGACTGGCGCGGCGACCCCGACCAGGCGCTGATCGCGGACGGGCCGAGCATCGGTTCGGTCCTCTGCGAGCTCGCCCAGCATGGGGTGGAGATCCGGGGACTGCTGTGGCGGTCGCACTCCGACCACCTCAACTTCAACTCGCAGCAGAACCAGCACTTCGGGACCGAACTGAACGAGGTGGGCGGCGAGGTCCTGCTGGACCAGCGGGTCCGGCGGCTGGCGTCGCATCACCAGAAGCTGTTCGTGATCCGGCATCGCGACGATCCGGGCGCGGACGTCGCGTTCGTCGGCGGCATCGATCTATGTCACGGGCGGCGGGACGACGAGCAGCATCTCGGTGATCCGCAGCAGGCGCCGATGGATCCGCGGTACGGATCCCGGGCGCCCTGGCACGACGTGATGCTGGAGGTCCGCGGTCCGGCCGTTGGCGGCCTGCTCCGGTGCTTCGTCGAGCGGTGGGACGATCCACACCCGCTGGACCGGCGAACGCCGTACCGGATGGTGGTGCAGCGGATGGCCCGAATGCCGCGCCATCCACCGGCGTTGCCGGAGGCCTTCCCGGATCCGCCGGCGACCGGACGGCACACGGTGCAGGTGTTGCGAACGTACGCGCACAAGCATCCGGGGTTCCCGTTCGCGCCGCGGGGTGAGTACAGCATCGCCCGCGGCTATCTGAAGGCGTTCGGGCGGGCGACGTCGTTGATCTACCTGGAGGACCAGTACCTGTGGTCGGCGACCGTGACACAGAGTCTGCGGGAGGCGCTGGCGCGATCACCCGAGCTGCGGCTGATCGCCGTCGTACCGCGGTATCCCGATCAGGACGGGCGGTTCAGCGGTCCGCCGGCCCGGCTGGCCCAGCTCGAGGCGATGCGACTGCTCGACTCGGACCGGGTCGCGGTGTACGACCTCGAGAACGAAGCCGGTACGCCGATCTACGTGCACGCCAAGGTGTGCGTCATCGACGACGAGTGGATGACGGTCGGCTCGGACAACTTCAACCGGCGGTCCTGGACCAACGACAGCGAACTGACCTGCGCGATCGACTCCCCCGAGGTGGCCCGGTCGCTCCGCAAGGAACTGTGGTCGGAGCACCTCGCGACCGACGACCCCGAGCTCGACCCGGTCAAGGGCTTCGAGGTGTGGCGGGAGCGAGCCGCCGGACTCGACGAATGGCACGCCAATGGTTGCCCTGGGCCCCGACCACCCGGCCGGATCCGCCGGCACCGGCCCGCCCCCGTCAGCGGCCTCCAGTCGCGCTGGGCCGGCTGGCTGGCCAACCACGTCTACGACCCCGACGGCCGCCCCCGAGCCGCCCGCCGCAGCAACACCTTCTGAACCTGAGGTGCGACTTAGCGCGGTGAGCGGTGGTGATCGACGAGGTCACGCTGGTCCCCGAAGACCATGTCGCGGAGGTGCTCCTGCCGGAGCAGGTCGTGCGGGAAGCCGAGTGAGGGCGCGCTCGCCTCGTCCAGCGCCTTGCGCTGCGTCTCGTCGAGGGTGATCGCGCCGGCAGCCAGGTTGTCCTCGAGTTGCGCGACGCTGGTCGCACCGATCAGTGGAATCACGTTCCCGGGACGGGTTCGCAGCCAGGCAAGGGCAAGCTGCGCTGGACTACAGCCGGACTCGGCGGCGAGGTCGACGACCAGACGCACGGTCTCGTCCGAGCCCGAGCGGCTGTGCTGGAAGATCTCCTCGGCCACCTCGGTCCTCAGCCGGCCCTGACCCCCGGCGAGGTATTTGCCGGTCAACCGCCCCTCGGCGAGCGGACCCCAGGCGACGACCGCCAGATCGAAGGCGTCGGCCATCGGGACGAGGTCCCGCTCCGGCGTCCGCTCCAGCAGGTTGTAGCGCGCCTGCAGTCCGGCGAACGCCGTCCACCCGCGCAGTTCGGCCATGGTGTCGGCCTCGGCGATCTCCCAGGCCGGCCAGTCCGAGACCCCGACGTACAGCACCTTCCCGGACCGGACCAGGTCGTCGAGGCCGCGCATCACCTCGGCCACCGGCGTCCAGGACTCACGGAGGTGGACCCAGAGCAGATCCACGTAGTCGGTCCCGAGGCTGCGCAGGCTCGCCTCGACCGACCGCATCAGGTTCTTGCGATGGTTCCCTGCCGAGTTCAGATCGCCAGGACGCATCTGCAGTGTGTACTTCGTCCCGACCACGAACCGGTCCCGGTCCGCCCGGAGGAAGTCGCCGACGATCTTCTCCGCCTCGCCTTCGGCATAACGGTTCGCGGTGTCGATGAAGGTCCCGCCGGCTTCGGCGTAGGTGTCGAGGAGCTGGCGACCGACCCGGGTGTCGGTGCCCCACGCCATCCGCTCGCCGAACGTCATCGTGCCCAACGCGAACTCCGAGACCCGCAGGCCGGTGGAGCCGAACAACCGGTATCGCATCTGTGTCTCCATCCTCAGTGGTTCGAACAGCTCCATTGAAGGCGGATCCGAGGGCATTCGGGTAACGAGAGTTTCGCAGGCCTGGCATGCCGAACTAGCATGAGCCCCGTGCGTATGCTCTGGCTCCGCGTGTTTCAGGAAGCCGTCCGCTACGGGTCGCTCGGCGAGGCCGCCCGCGCGCTCGGCTACACGCAGTCCGCGGTGTCCCGGCACATCGCCGCCCTCGAGGCGGAGTACGGCGTACCGTTGCTGGCCCGCGGACCGGCCGGGGTCGAGCCCACGCCGTACGGCGAACGCCTGCTACGGCACGCGGAGGCGATCCTCACGCACGACACCCAGCTCCGCGGTGAACTCGACGGGCTGCGCAACGGTGTCCTCGGCCACCTGGTCGTCGGCGCGTTCCCGACCGCTGTCGCTGGTCTCGTACCGGCTGCCGTCATCGCGTTCCGGCAGACCAGCCCGGACGTCACGCTGTCGTTGTTCGAGGCAACGACGCCGGCGCTGCTCGAACGGATCCACGGCCGCGAGGTGGACGTTGCTGTGGTCACCGAAGGACCGGACCGGCCATTTCCGGTGGACGAGTTCACCAGCGCGCACCTGCTCGACGAGCGCATCCTCGTGGCCGTCGGACGTGGGCATCGACTCGCCCGCCGGCGCAGCATCCACCTGGGCGACGTGCGCGACGAGACGTTCCTGACCGGCTCCGACGCGGACGAGAACGCACTGCTGCGGGCCCATCGGCTGACCGACTTCGAGCCTGGGTCCCGGATCGTGGTCGCGGACTGGATCGGCAAGTTCGCGTGTATCGCGGCCGGTCTCGGCATCGCGCTTGTCCCGGAGCTCGTTACCCGGTCCGCGCCGGCCGGCGTCGTCTTTCTCCGGCTGCGTGACGAGCAGGCGCCGTACCGGCGGGTCGTCGCCGTCACGGCCGCCGACCGGGCGCCGTCGCCGCTGGCCGGCACCTTCATCCGGCTGGCCCGGCGGGCGGCTCGTCGGGACTAGGCCGGGTTGTAGGTCAGGATGGCGGTGCCGTCGTCGAGGACGTGGTGGTTGGTCAGGGCCAGGTGGGACGGGCCGAAGCCACGGCCGAACATGGGGATGCCGCCACCGGCGATCACCGGGTAGACCTTCACCACCAGCTCGTCGATCTCGGCGGCGAGCTGACCCGCGAGGTTGCCGCCGCCGGCCAGGTAGATACCGCCGCCCTCCTCTTCCTTGAGCGCACGCACCGCCGCGACCGGATCGGTCGGGATGACCGTCACCGCCGGGTCCGGAGGCTCGCTCAGGCTGGAGGAGACGACGTACTGACGCAGGTGCGGGAACGGGCTCGTGACACCGGCATCGAACGCGAGCGCGTAGGTGCCACGGCCCTGCACCACGGTGTCGAAGTGCTTACCCGGCCCGTCGAGCCCGAGCTGACCGCGAGCCTCGCCGGGCAACGTCTCCGGATACTCGGTCGCGATGAAGTCGATCAGCTCCGGACCGACCTTGAACATCCCCAGCCCGCCATCGGGATCAGCGATGAATCCGTCCAGCGACGAGCCGACGTAGTAGGTGAGTTTGCGCACCCGTCCACCCTGCCAGCGCAGCGGTCTACTGAACCCTCAAACCGACCGCGTAACGACCAAATCGCAGAGCGTCTCGAGGGCATCGCGCGGCGGGCCTTCGGGCAGGTCGGCCAGGAGCTTACGGGCGTCGGCGGCACGACGTCGTACGTCGTCCTCGGCCTGCGAGAACGCCGGGTGAGCCCGCAGCAGGTCGAGCGTCTCGGCCAGCAGGTCGTCGGCGGACAGATCGGAGTCGAGCAGCTCCAGCAGCCGAGCGTCGCCTGGATCCGTCGGGTCGGCCTGGGCGCGGAAGATCAGCACCGGCAACGTGGGAACGCCCTCGCGCAGATCCGTACCCGGAGTCTTGCCCGACTGACCGGACTCGGACGCGATGTCGAGGATGTCGTCGGCGAGCTGGAAGGCGACGCCGATCTCCTCACCGAAGGCCCGCAGGGACTCCTGGATCTCCTCGGAGGCACCGGCGTACCGGGCGCCGAAGAGCGCGGAGGTCGCGATCAGCGAGCCGGTCTTGTCGGCGACCACCGACAGGTAGTGCTTCAGCGGATCCTGACCCTCGCCGACGCCGAGCGTCTCGCGGATCTGGCCCTCGACCAGCCGGCCGAACGTCCGCGCCTGGATCCGGACCGCCTCCGGACCGAGATCGGCGACCAGGTCGGAGGCCCGCGCGAACAGCCAGTCGCCGGACAGGATCGCCACCGAGTTGTCCCAGCGCGCGTTCGCGGTGGACGAGCCTCGCCGCAGCGCGGCCTCGTCCATCACGTCGTCGTGGTGCAACGTCGCGACGTGGGTCAGCTCGACCACGACGGCCGCCTGCACCACGTCCGCGGCGTCAGCCTCCGGCCCGAACTGTGCGCCCAGCAAGACCAGCAACGGCCGGAACCGCTTGCCGCCGGCAACCATGAGGTGCTGTGCCGCCGCGGTGACGAACGGCGCCTCGGACTGGGTGGCGTCGAACAGCGCCTGCTCGACGGTCTCCAGCCCAGCCCGAAGCCGGGCTTCGAGCGCCTCGTCGGCGAACGTGAAGCCCAGGCTCTCGGCCGGCAGCTGGGTCGGACTCACCGGATGAACTCACCCGCTCGGGCCGCCAGGTCGAGCATCGGTCCGGGAACCAGACCGAAGACCACCGTGGCGGCGAGACCGAGGGCGACCGCGCTCGTGGTCTGCCACCCGGGCAGCGCCACGTCCGGCGCGTCGGCCGGCAGGTCGGAGAAGAACATCAGCACGATCACCCGGACGTAGAAGAACCCGGCGACGACGCTGGACAGTACGGCGACAACCACCAACGGCCAGGCGCCACCGGCCCAGGCCGCGCTGAACACGGCCCACTTCCCGGTGAAGCCCGCGGTCAGCGGGATCCCGGCGAACGACAGCAGGAAGAAGGCGAAGATGCCCGCCAGCAGCGGCGACTTCTTGCCCAGTCCGGCCCACCGCGACAGGTGCGTCGCCTCGCCGCCCGCGTCGCGGACGAGCGTGATGACGGCGAACGCGCCGACGGTCGCGAAACCGTAGGTGACCAGGTAGAACAGCACCGCCTGGGTCGAGGTGATGCCGTTGTGTACGCCGTTCCCGGCCTGCGCGAGCCCGACGAACGCGGTCAGCAGGAAGCCCGCGTGCGCGATCGACGAGTAGGCCAGCATCCGCTTCACGTCGGTCTGCGTGATCGCGACGATCGAGCCGACCACCATGGTGAGGATCGCGACGATCCACATCATCGGCTCCCAGTCCCAGCGCGTCCCGCCGAGTGCGACGTAGAAGACCCGCATCAGCCCGATGAACGCGGCGATCTTGGTGCACGCCGCCATGAATCCGGTCACCGGCGTCGGCGCACCCTGGTACACGTCCGGGGTCCACGAATGGAACGGTACGGCGCCGACCTTGAACAGCAGGCCGACCGCGATCAGGCCGGTCCCGGCCAGCAGGATCGTGTCCCCACCGGTCTGGGTGGCGAGAGCGTCCGAGATGCCGCCCAGCGACATGGTCCCGGCGTACCCGTAGAGCAGCGCGATACCGAACAGCAGGAACGCCGAGGAGAACGCGCCCAGCAGGAAGTACTTCATCGCGGCTTCCTGCGAGATCAGCCGGCGACGGCGCGCCAGCCCGCAGAGCAGGTACAGCGGCAGCGAGAAGACCTCGAGCGCGACGAACAGCACCAGCAGGTCGTTGCTGGCGGCAAACAGCATCATGCCGCCGACCGCGAACAGCGTCAGCGGGAAGATCTCGGTGTGCTCGATCCGGAGCGCCGTGCCTTCCCGCTCGGCCTCGGACCCCGGTACGGCGGCCGCCTGGCCGGCGAACGCGGACAGGCCACCGTCGACCGACCGCTCGGCGAACAGCAGCACGCTGATCAGCGTCAGCGCCAGCAGCGTCAACCAGGTGAACAGCGCCGGGCCGTCGACCGAGATCGCGCCCTGGGCCGCGATGATCTCCTTCTTGTCGTGCATCAGGATGCCCGCCAGGACACCGGAGACGATCAGGGCCACGACCGTGATCGCCAGCTGCACGAGGTGCCGCAGCGAGCGCGGCAGGAAGGCCTCCGCCAGGACACCGACACACGCCGCACCGAAGACGACGAGCAGCGGAGCCAGCTCGTTGTACTCGATCTTGGGCGCGACGAAGTCCGCCAGCGGCAGGATGTGCGCGATCACTTCTGTCCCTCCGTCACGGGGATCTCCGGAGCCTTGTCGGTCACGCCCACCCGCTGCATGGTCGATTCGACCGCGGGCTTGATGATGTCGACGATCGGCTTCGGGAAGATCCCGAGGCCGACGATGAGCACGATCAGCGGAGCGATCGCGAGCACCTCACGCACGTTCAGATCCTTCAGTTTCTCCACCCCGGCCCGGACCGGCCCGGTCATGGTGCGTTGGTACATCAACAGGATGTACAGCGCGGCGAGAACGATACCGACGACACCGATCACCGCGATCGTCTTGTGCCGGCTGAACGTCCCGGCCAGCACCATGAACTCGGAGATGAACGGCGACAGGCCGGGCAGCGCGAGGCTGGACAGGCCGGCGAAGAGGAACGTGCCGGCCAGAACCGGCGCGACCTTCTCCACTCCCCCGTAGTCGGCGATCCGCGCGGACCCGCGTCTGGAGATCAGGTATCCGGCCACCAGGAACAGCGCCGCCGTCGAGAGACCGTGGTTGAACATGTACAGCGTCGATCCGGTCAGGCCCTGCGAGGTCAGCGCGAAGATGCCCATCACGATGAACCCGAAGTGCGAGATCGAGGTGTACGCGATCAGGCGCTTGATGTCGGTCTGCCCGATCGCCACGAGAGCGCCGTACAGGACCGAGATCAGGGCCAGGATCAGCACGACCGGGGTGGCCCACTTCGAGGCCTCCGGGAACAGGCCCAGGCAGAACCGGATCATCCCGAAGGTGCCGATCTTGTCCAGGATGCCGACCAGCAACACCGACGTACCGGGGGTTGCCTCGCCGGCCGCGTCCGGCAGCCAGGTGTGGAACGGGACCATCGGTGCCTTCACCGCGAAGGCGAAGAAGAAGCCGAGGAACAGCCACCGCTCGGTGTTCTGGCTGATGTCGAGCTTCATCAGATCGGTCAGCAGGTACGACGGGTCGCCGGCCTTGGCCGAGAGCACGTAGAGGCCGACCACCGACGCCAGCATCAGCAGACCGCCGAGCAGCGAGTAGAGCAGGAACTTGACCGCGGCGTACGAGCGTTGCGCGCCACCGAAACCGCCGATGAGGAAGTACATCGGGATCAGCGTCGCCTCGAACAGCACGTAGAACAGGAACACGTCGGTCGCGGCGAAGACACCGATCGACAGCGCTTCCAGGCCGAGGATCCAGGCGAAGAAGGACTTCTCCGACCAGCGGCCCTTCTGTGCGTCGTTCCAGGACGCGATCAGCACGATCGGCGTCAGCAGCGCGGTCAGGACCACCAGCACGATGCCGACACCGTCGAGACCGAGCGCGTAGTGCGCACCGAAGGCCTTGATCCAGGTGTAGTCCACGGCGTAGTCGTCCGGACCGTTGCGGTGGTAGCCGATGGCAACGACCGCGGTCAGGACCAGGGTGACGAGGGAGAAGACCAGTGCGACCTGCTTGGCCAGGGTGGCCTTCGCCGATGGCACCACCATCGTGACGATGGCGCCGACGAACGGCAGGAGCAGGAGGAGGGTCAGCCAACCGATGTTCACGACAACCTCACCGCGAGGAGGGCGACGACCACGAGTGCGGCGCCGAAGACCATGCTGAGTGCGTACGAACGGACGAAGCCGGTCTGGAACCGGCGGAGCCGGCCGGACAGGCCACCGAACAGCGCGGCCAGCCCGTTCACGAGGCCGTCCACACCACGGTTGTCGAGCCAGACCAGCGTCCGGGTGAGGTACTGACCCGGGCGCATCAGGACCGCCTCGTTCAGGGCGTCGCCGTACAGGTCCCGGCGGGCGAAGACGGTGATCGGCGAACCGGCCGGCGCCTCCCGCGGGATGTCGCTGCGGTACTTCAGGACCGAGATGACGACGCCGATGATGACGACGGCCAGCGTGATGCCGGTCATCGCCCAGGTGTTCAGCGGCGCATGCTCTTCCTCGTGCCCGACGATCGGCTCGAGCCACTTCACGATCCAGTCACCGACGAAGTAGAGCGCACCGCCACCCAGCGACAGCGCCGCCAGGATGATCAGCGGCCACGTCATCACCTTCGGCGACTCGTGCGGCTCGACGCCCTCTTCCCAGCGCTTCTTGCCGAAGAAGGTCATCATCATCACGCGCGTCATGTAGAACGCCGTGATACCGGCACCGAGCAGGGCACACAGACCGACGATGAGGTTGTCCGCGAAGGCGGCCTCGATGATCTTGTCCTTGCTGAAGAAGCCGGCGAACGGCGGGATGCCGAGGATGGCCAGGTAGCCGAAACCGAACGTGACGAAGGTGATCTTCATCGGCGTCCGCAGGGCACCGTAGTGGCGCATGTTCACGTCGTCCTTCATGCCGTGCATCACCGAGCCGGCACCGAGGAACATGTTGGCCTTGAAGAAGCCGTGCGTGAGCAGGTGGAAGATCGCGAACACGTACCCGGCCGGGCCGAGGCCCGCGGCGAGCATCATGTAGCCGATCTGACTCATGGTCGAACCGGCCAGCGCCTTCTTGATGTCGTCCTTGGCGCAACCGATGATCGCGCCGGCCAGCGCGGTGACCGTCCCGACGACCACCACCGCGGTCGAGGCTGCGGAGGTCTGCTCGAAGATCGCGTGCGAGCGGACCACCAGGTACACGCCGGCGGTGACCATCGTCGCCGCGTGGATCAGCGCCGACACCGGGGTCGGGCCTTCCATCGCGTCCAGCAGCCAGGACTGCAGCGGCACCTGCGCGGACTTACCGCAGGCCGCCAGCAGCAGCATCAGCCCGAGCAGCGTGGCCCAGGTGTTGGTCAGCTTGTCGGCGCCGGCGTTCACGGTGGCGAAGGCCGACGAGCCGAACAGCGCCCACATGCTCATGACCGCGAGCGAGAGGCCGATGTCTCCGACCCGGTTCACCACGAACGCCTTCTTCGCGGCGACTGCGGCCGAGTCCTTGTACTGCCAGAAGCCGATCAGCAGGTACGACGCCAGGCCGACACCCTCCCAACCGACGAAGACCAGCAGGTAGTCGGCGGCCAGCACCAGCAGCAGCATCGCCGCGATGAACAGGTTCAGGTAGGCGAAGAACCGGCGCCGCCGCTCGTCGTGCTCCATGTAGCCGATCGAGTAGATGTGGATCAGCGAACCCACACCCGTGATCAGCAGCACGAACAGGATCGACAGCGGGTCGATCAGCAGACTGAAGTCCACCTTCACGTTGCCGACCGAGAACCACTCGAACAGCCGGACGGTCGCGGACCGCTCCTCGCCGCTGCGGCCCTGCATCTGGACGAACAGCACGACGCCGAAGGCGAACGAGATCAGCGGTGCCAGCGTGCCCAGCAGGTGACCCCAGGCGTTGGTGGCCTTGCCACCGAGCAACAGGATCGCCGCGGAGACGGCCGGGACAGCGACCAGCAGCCAGATCAGCTCATGACTCATCGGTTGCTACCTCAGTACTTGAGCAGGTTGGCGTCGTCGACCGAGGCCGAACGACGGGTGCGGAAGATGGCCATGATGATCGCCAGCCCGATCACGACCTCGGCCGCGGCCACCACCATCACGAAGAAGGCGGCGATCTGACCGTCGAGGTTGCCGTGCTGGCGGGCGAAGCTGACGAACGCGAGGTTGGTTGCGTTCAGCATCAACTCGACACACATGAAGACGACGATGGCGTTACGGCGTACCAGCACGCCGAGTGCACCAATACTGAAAAGGATCGCCGCGAGCACAATGTACGGCTCGGTCGTCATGCCTTTTCTCCCATCCCTGTCGTGTCGGTGCTCTCCGCTTCGGCCGGGTAGCCCTCGCCCAGGTCGAGCTCGCGCACCTCTTCGACGTCGTCGCGTTCCTCGGTTTCGGGGAACACGGTGCCACGTGCTTGCAGCACGCGCGAAACCGAGGTCGGTGCGATCGACCCGTCGGGCAGCAGCGCAGGCGTGTCGACGGCGTTGTGCCGGGCCAGTACGCCGGGAGTCGGCAGCGGACCGGGGTGCACACCGAGCTCGGCGTACTTGCGGATCCGCTCCTCGGCGTGGTCGCGCTGAGTGCGCTTCTTCGTCAGCCGCTCACGGTGCGCCAGCATCATCGCGCCGAGTGCCGCGGTGATCAGCAGCGCCGAGGTGACCTCGAAGGCGAAGACGTACTTGCCGAAGAGCAGCTGAGCGATGCCCTTCGGGTTCCCGTCCGGCTGGGCGTCGGCCAACCCGACCGGGTTGCCGTAGATCGCGTTGCCGACCGCGGCGACCAGCAGGATGCCGAAGCCGAGGAACGCCAGTCCGGCCAGCAGCCGTTGACCGCGGATCGTCTCCACCAGCGAGTCCGACGCGTCGACACCGACGAGCATCAGCACGAACAGGAACAGCATCAGGATCGCGCCGGTGTAGACGATGATCTGGACGGCGAACAGGAACGGCGCGTCCTGCGCGGCGTACTGAACCGCCAGGCAGATCATCACCAGCGCCAGCAGCAGCGCCGAGTGCACCGCCTTGCGGACCAGGACCATGCAGATCGCGGCCAGGATCATAACCGGGGCCAGCAACCAGAAGGCAACCTGCCCACCGGTGACGAGCGGCATCATTTCGCCTCACCACTCTCAGCCGGCACAGCGGGACCGGTGAGCCCGTCCGCCTCGCCGCTCTTTTCCTGGACCTTTGCGGGACCAGTGAGTCCGCGGTAGTAGTCCTTGTCCGTCGTACCCAGCTGCATTTCGTGCGGCGGCTCCTGCATGCCCGGAAGCATCGGCGCCAGCAGGTCCTTCTTCTCGTAGATGAGGGACGCGCGCGAGGTGTCGGCCAGCTCGTACTCGTTCGTCATCGTGAGCGCCCGGGTCGGGCATGCCTCGATGCACAGGCCGCAGAGGATGCAGCGCAGGTAGTTGATCTGGTACACCCGCCCGTACCGCTCGCCGGGAGACATCCGGCCGCCTTCGGTGTTGTCGGCACCTTCGACGTAGATCGCGTCCGCCGGGCAGGCCCACGCACACAGCTCGCAGCCGATGCACTTCTCCAGGCCGTCCGGCCAGCGGTTCAGCTGGTGCCGGCCGTGGAAGCGCGGCGCTGTCGGCTTCTTCTTGAACGGGTATTCCTCGGTGAAGACCTTGCGGAACATCGTCCGGAAGGTGACCCCGAATCCGGCGACCGGATCCCAGATCGACTCTTTGACACTAGCCACGGGAAGGTTCCTCGCTTCGGCTCGGAGTCTTGACGGCGGCCGGCGGCGGCACCGGGAATCCGCCCGCGAAGGCGTCGAACTCGCGCACCGGCGCCGCCTCCTCAGCTTGCTTCTTGGCCTTCTCGGCCCGCTCGGCCCGCTCCCCCGTGATCCAGGTGATGACGAGCAGCACGAGGATCACCGCGATCGCCACGATCAGGAGCTTGTTCCGCAGGTCGTTGTTGGTCTCGCGGCCGACGGCCCGGACGGTCGCGACCAGCAGGATCCAGGCCAGCGAGATCGGGATCAGGACCTTCCAGCCGAGCTTCATGAACTGGTCGTAGCGCAGCCGCGGCAGCGTTCCGCGCAACCAGATGTAGAAGAAGATGAAGCACATCAGCTTGCCCATGAACCACAGCACCGGCCAGTAGCCGGAGTTCGCGCCATCCCAGATCGAGATCGGCCACGGTGCCCGCCAGCCACCCAGGAACAGCGTGGTCGCCAGCGCCGACACGGTCGCCATGTTGATGTACTCGGCCAGGAAGAACATCGCGTACTTGATCGAGGAGTACTCGGTCAGGAAGCCCGCGACCAGCTCACCCTCGGCCTCCGGCAGGTCGAACGGCGCCCGGTTCGTCTCGCCGACCATCGAGATCACGTAGATCACGAACGACGGGAACAGCAGGAACGCGTACCACCCCGGCAGCGAGATGTTCGCGCCGAACCAGTGCACGGTCTGGTGCCCCTGCGCCGCCACGATGTCCGAGGTGGACATCGAGCCGGCGAACAGGAAGACGGTCACCAGGGCCAGCCCCATGCCGACCTCATACGAGATCATCTGCGCGCTCGAGCGCAGCCCACCGAGGAGCGAGTACGTCGAGTTGGACGACCAGCCACCGAGCACGATGCCGTAGATGCCGATCGAGGCGATCGCCATCACGTACAGCACCGAGACCGGCAGGTCCGTCAACTGCAGGCGGGTGTAGGTGTCGGTCCACGGGATCTTCACCGTCGGCCCGAACGGGACCACCGCGAACGTCAGGAACGCCGGAACCGCGACGATCGCCGGCGCCAGGACGTAGACGAGCTTGTCCACGCCCTTCGGCATCAGGTCTTCCTTGAGCATCAGCTTGACGCCGTCGGCCAGCGACTGCAGCAGACCCTGCGGTCCGTGCACGTTCGGGCCGATGCGCTGCTGCATCCGGGCCACGACCCGGCGCTCCCACCAGATGTTGAACAGCGTCAGCACTACCAGGAAGACGAAGATGAAGAGGACCTTGATGAGGATGACCCACCAAGGGTCGTGCCCGACCCCCGCATCCGGCACGGCAAGTGGGAGATTCATGCGTTCCCTCCGGCGATCGTCACGATCGAGCCATGGTCTGCGTGCAACGACCGGCGGACGTGGGAATCGGCCGAGTTGGTCGGCAGCCAGACCACGTTGTCGGTCATCGGGGTGATCACCACCGGCAGCCGGATCGATCCGGCGTCGGTACTCACCACCAGCTCGTCCCCGTCGGCGACACCGACCCGGTGTGCCGTGGTCAGCGAGACCCGGGCGACCGGCGTCCGCGCGGTTGCGGTCAGGTGCGGCTCACCGTCGTTCGCGCGGCTCTCGTCGATCAGCATCCGCCAGGTCGACAGCCGCGTGGAGTCGAACGCGCCGAGGGCCGGACCGGCCTGGTACGTCGGCTCCTGCGCGCGATCGCCGTCCCAGCGCCCGAGCTCGTCGAACTCCTTCTTCGCACCAGCCGGCGTGCTGAACCCGAGCGGGCGATCCATCTCCTGGGCCAGCGCGGCCAGCGCCCGGACGTCGGGCATCGCGGCCGTGACCTTCAGTACGACGGGGAACGGCCGCTCGCGACCCTCCCAGTTCACGAAGGTGCCGTCCTTCTCGACCGGCGGAACCACCGGGAAGACGACATCCGCGTGCTCGGTCACCTGCGAACTGCGAACCTCGAAGCTCACCACGAACGGCGCGTCCTCGAGCGCCGCCAGCGCAGCCGCCGGATCCGGCAGGTCGTCGATCTCGACACCGGCAACCACCAGCGCCTGCAAGGATCCCGCGGCGGCGATGATCTCCGTCAGGTCCTTGCCGGCGGTCACCGGCAGGTTGTCGACACCCCAGGCGGCCTGCAGGTCGACCCGCGCCTGCGGGTCGGAGACCAACCGGCCACCGGGCAGCAGACCCGGCAGACATCCGGCCTCGAGTGCACCGCGGTCACCAGCGCGCCGCGGAATCCAGGCCAGCTGCGCACCCGTGTCGAGCGCCAACCGCAGCGCCGACGAGTAAGCACCCGGCACACTCGCCAGCCGCTCGCCCACGATGATGATCGAGTCCGCACCGAGCGCGGCCCGCGCGGCAGCCCCGGTCTCGCCCGCACTACCGAGGTCGGCCAGTACGGCGGCCTCCGTGCCAGGCGATGCCGGTACGACGACGCCGTCCAGCTTCTCGACTCCGCGGGACGCGTGCGTCGCGACCGTGAAGACCTTGGTGCCGTGTGCCCGGACGCCCTTGCGGATCCGCAGGAACACCGCCGGCGCTTCCTCTTCGGGCTCGAACCCGACGAAGAGGACGGATCCGGCGTTCTGCAGGTCGGCGAACGTCGTACCCAGGCCGGTGCCCGCCACCGCGGCGGCGAGGAAGTCCGCCTCCTCGGCGGAGTGCGGCCGGGCCCGGAAGTCGATGTCGTTGGTGCCGAGGGCAACCCGCGCGAACTTCGAGTACGCGTAGGCGTCCTCGAGGGTCAGGCGGCCACCGGTCAGCACGGCCGCGTTACCGCGGGCCGCGCTCAGGCCCTCGGCCGCGAAGGTCAGCGCCTCCGGCCAGGAGGCCGGCCGCAGCTCGCCGTTCTCGCGGATCATCGGGTGGGTCAGCCGGTCGCCGGTGGTCGCGTAGTTGAACGCGAACCGGTCCTTGTCCGAGATCCACTCCTCGTTGACCTGCGGGTCGTCGCCGGCCAGCCGGCGCATCACCTTGCCGCGCCGGTAGTCGACCCGGATCGCCGCACCGGACGAGTCGTGCTCGGCCACCGACGGCACCGAGACCAGGTCGAACGGCCGGGACCGGAACCGGTACGCCGCGCTGGTGAGCGCGCCCACCGGGCAGATCTGGATGGTGTTGCCGGAGAAGTAGCTCTCGAGGGGCTCCTTCTCGTAGATGCCGACCTGCTGCAGCGCGCCGCGCTCGATCAGCGCGATGAACGGGTCACCGGCGATCTGCTCGGAGAACCGGGTGCAGCGCGCGCAGAGCACGCAGCGCTCACGGTCCAGCAGCACCTCGGCCGAGATGTTGATCGGCTTGGGATAGGTCCGCTTGATTTCGTGGAACCGGGTCTCGCCGTACCCGTTGCTCATCGCCTGGTTCTGCAGCGGGCACTCGCCGCCCTTGTCGCAGACCGGGCAGTCGAGCGGGTGGTTGATCAGCAGGAACTCCATGTTCCCGTGCTGGGCCTTGTCCGCGACCGGCGAGGTCACCTGGGTCCGGACCACCATGCCGTCGGCGACGGTGATCGTGCAGGAGGCCTGCGGCTTCGGCATCCCGCGGCCGTTGCCGGCGTCGGTGATCTCGACCAGGCACTGCCGGCAGGCACCGACCGGGTCGAGCAGCGGGTGGTCGCAGAAGCGCGGGATCTGGATCCCGATCGTCTCCGCGGCCCGGATCAGCAGGGTGTTCTTCGGAACCTTGACCTCGATGTCGTCGATGGTCAGGGTGACGAGGTCCACCTTCTCGACCTCGGCCGCCGAAGGCGGGTTGGCTTGGATCGTCATGCGCTTGCTCCAGCGGTAGCGAAGACAGTGCTTGCCATCGGGTCGAACGGGCAGGCGCCGTTCTCGAAGTGCGCGAGGTAGTCGTCCTTGAAGTGCTGGATCGAGCTGGTGATCGGCGCGGTCGCACCGTCGGCCAGTGCGCAGAACGCACGGCCGGTGATGTTCTCGCACAGGTCCAGCAGCGTGACCAGGTCTTCTTCGGTGCCCTCGCCGTGCTCCAGCCGCTCGAGGATCTGCACCAGCCACCACGTGCCTTCACGGCACGGCGTGCACTTGCCACAGGACTCGTGCTTGTAGAACTCGGTCCAGCGCAGGGCCGCGCGGACCGGACAGGTGGTCTCGTCGAAGATCTGCAGCGCCTTGGTGCCCAGCAGCGAGCCGGCCGCACCGACACCCTCGTAGTCCAGCGGGACGTCGAGGTGCTCGGCGGTCAGCAGCGGCGTCGAGGAGCCACCCGGCGTCCAGAACTTCAGCGTGTGTCCCGCGCGGACACCACCGGCGAGGTCGAGCAGCTGCCGCAGCGTGATCCCCATCGGCGCCTCGTACTGCCCCGGCCGCGTGACGTGCCCGGACAGCGAGTACAGCGTCATGCCCTTGGACTTCTCGGTCCCCATCGAGGAGAACCAGTCCGGGCCGTTGCGCAGGATGACGGGAACCGACGCGATCGACTCGACGTTGTTGATGACAGTGGGAGATCCGTACAGACCGGCCACGGCCGGGAACGGAGGACGCAGCCGAGGTTGACCACGCCGACCCTCCAGCGAGTCCAGCAGCGCCGTCTCCTCGCCACAGATGTAGGCGCCGGCACCGGCGTGCACGATCACGTTCAGGTCGTAGCCGCTGCCGAGGATGTCGGTGCCGATGAAGCCGGCCTCGCGCGCCTCGGCCACCGCCTGCTGCAGGCGGCGGACCACGTGCAGCACCTCACCGCGGACGTAGATGAACGCGGTCGAGGCACGGATCGCGTAGGACGCGATGATGACGCCCTCGACCAGCGTGTGCGGCGAGGCGAGCATCAGCGGAATGTCCTTGCACGTGCCCGGCTCGGACTCGTCGGCGTTCACGACCAGGTACTTCGGCTTCGGGTTGTCCTGCGGGATGAACGACCACTTCATCCCGGTCGGGAAGCCCGCGCCACCACGACCGCGCAGACCGGAGTCCTTGACGGCGGTGACCACGTCGGCCGGCTGCATCTGCAGTGCCGTCCGGAGCGCGTCGTACCCACCGGAGCGCTGGTACGACGAGAGCTGCCAAGCCTTGATCTGGTCCCAGTTGTCGGACAGCACCGGGGTCAGCAGGTCAGCCATGGTCAGTCCTCCTTCCGGGAGTCGGGAGTCGCCGGGGAACCCGTACCGGATTCCTTACCTGGCTGGTCTTCCGGCCGCGGGCCGGGAGCTGCGTCCAGGGGCGCCGGCGAACCGCTGTTGGTGCGGCCGGCCGGGGCGGTCCAGTTGCGTTCGCGCGCGAGCCGCAGACCGGCCAGCGTCGCCTTGCCACCGCTCGGGCCCTCGTCGGCACGACCGTCGGGGAAGCCGGCCAGCACGCGCTCGGCTTCCTTCCAGGTGCAGATCGTGGCGCCGCGCGGGGACTTGACCTCGGTGCCCTCGCGCAGGTCGTCGACCAGCTG
The DNA here is from genome assembly GCF_053608045.1 of Kribbella sp. NPDC055071. NCBI lineage: Bacteria > Bacillati > Actinomycetota > Actinomycetes > Propionibacteriales > Kribbellaceae > Kribbella > Kribbella sp. NPDC055071. The sequence goes on along the minus strand of NZ_JBSGUS010000017.1, from coordinate 10,565 downwards.
CGTCGCCGACTGCGGCGTCATGTCGTCGAAGAACTCCCAGTTCACCATCATCACCGGCGCGTAGTCGCACGCGGCGTTGCACTCGAGGTGCTCGAGGGTGATCTTGCCGTCCTCGGTGGTCTCGTCGTTCCCGACGTCGAGGTGCTGCTTGAGCCGCTCGAAGATCAGGTCGCCGCCCATGATCGCGCAGAGCGTGTTGGTGCAGACCCCGACGTGGTAGTCGCCGACCGGGCGGCGCTTGTACATCGTGTAGAAGGTCGCCACCGCCGAGACCTCGGCACCGGTCAGCCCGAGCAGATCGGCACAGATCTCCATGCCCTCCGGGGTGACCCGGCCCTCGACCGACTGGACCAGGTGCAGCATCGGCAGCAGCGCCGACCGCGGATCCGGGTAGCGCGCCATCAGCTCGCGCATCTCGGCGATCGTCGTGTCGGTGAGGTGCGACTCACCGGTGCTGTACGGCACCGGCTTGTCGGTCGCTGTCGCGTGATTCTCAGCCATCTATCGGTCCACTCCACCCATCACCGGGTCAAGGCTGGCGACGGCGACGATCACGTCGGCGACCTGTGAGCCCTCGCACAGAATCGGCATCGCCTGCAGGTTTGCGAAGGACGGGTCACGGAAGTGCGCCCGGTACGGCTTGGTGCCGCCGTCGGAGACCAGGTGGCAGCCGAGCTCGCCGCGCGGCGACTCGATCGCCACGTAGGCCTGGCCGGCCGGCACCCGGAAGCCCTCGGTGACCAGCTTGAAGTGATGGATCAGAGCTTCCATCGACTCGCCCATGATGTGCTTGATGTGGTCGAGCGAGTTGCCCATCCCGTCGGAGCCGACGGCCAGCTGGCTCGGCCAGCCGATCTTCTTGTCGGCCACCATCACCGGTTCGCCGTCCATCGCGGCCAGCCGGTCGGTGCACTGCTCGACGATCTTCAGCGACTCCCACATCTCCTGGAGCCGGACCCGGAACCGCCCGTAGGAGTCCGAGGAGTCCCAGGTCGGTACGTCGAAGTCGTAGGTCTCGTACCCGCAGTACGGCTGGGTCTTGCGCAGGTCCAGCCCGTACCCGGTCGCGCGCAGCGGCGGTCCGCTGATGCCCAGCGCCATGCACCCGGCCAGGTCGAGGTAACCGACGTCCTGCAGGCGGGCCTTGAAGATCGGGTTCGCGTTGCAGAGCTCGGCGTACTCGGGCAGGTGCTTGTTCATCCAGGTGATGTACTCGCGGATCTTGTCCAGCGCACCCGGTGGCAGGTCCTGGGCCACACCGCCCGGCCGGATGAACGCGTGGTTCATCCGCAGGCCGGTGATCAGCTCGAACAGGTCGAGCGTCATCTCGCGCTCGCGGAAGCCGATCGTCATCACGGTCAGCGCGCCGATCTCCATCCCGCCGGTCGCGATCGCAACCAGGTGGCTGGAGATGCGGTTGAGCTCCATCAGGAGCACCCGCATCACGTTGGCCTTCTCCGGGATCTGGTCCTCGATCCCGAGCAGCCGCTCGACCGCGAGGCAGTAGGCGGCCTCGTTGTAGAACGGCGACAGGTAGTCCATCCGGGTGCAGAACGTGACGCCCTGCACCCAGGAGCGGAACTCCATGTTCTTCTCGATGCCCGTGTGCAGGTACCCGATGCCACAACGGGCCTCGGTCACCGTTTCACCCTCGAGCTCGAGGATCAGCCGGAGCACTCCGTGGGTGGACGGGTGCTGCGGGCCCATGTTGACGACGACGCGCTCTTCCGGCTCGTCACCGAGGCCCGAGACGACCGAGTCCCAGTCCTGGCCGGTGACCGTGAAGACCTTGCCCTCGGTCGTGTCCCGGGTGGTCGCGTACGGATCAGTTGCGGTCATTAGTTGTACGACCTCCGCGTGTCGGGCGGTGGGATGACGGCGCCCTTGTACTCGACGTCGATCCCGCCGAGCGGGTAGTCCTTGCGCTGCGGGTGACCCGGCCAGTCGTCCGGCATCTGGATCCGGGTCAGCGCCGGGTGTCCGTCGAAGATGATGCCGAAGAAGTCCCAGGTCTCCCGCTCGTGCCAGTCGTTGGCCGGGTAGACCGAGACGATCGACGGGATGTGCGGGTCGCCGTCGGGGGCCGAAACCTCCAGCCGGATCCGCCGGTTGTGGGTGATCGAGAGCAGGTGGTAGACGGCGTGCAGCTCGCGGCCGGTCTCGTGCGGGTAGTGCACGCCGCTGACACCGGAGCAGAACTCGAACCGCAGCGCCTCGTCGTCGCGCAGGTGCTGGGCCACCTCGAGCAGGTGCTCGCGGGCGATGTGCAACGTGAGTTCGTTGCGGTCGACCACGACCTTCTCGATCGCGCCTTCGCCGACCAGGCCCGCGAGCCGGTCGGTGGCGCCGTCGTACCAGGAGCCGTAGGGCTTCGGCGTACCGCCGGGGAGTGCGACCTGGCGGCGCAGGCCACCGAAGCCGGAGGTGTCACCGGTCCCGCGGACACCGAACATGCCCTCGCGCTGGTCCACCACCTCGGCGCCCGGGGTCTGAGCGTCCCCGGCCGCGGACGTCGCCGGAAGGTTCTCCGGTTGGGTATCACTCACCGCAACAGGCCCTTCATCTCGATCGTGGGAGCCGCGGTCAGCGCCGCCGTCTCCTGCTCGGTCTGCAGCGCCTTCTTGTGCGCACCGAGCTTGCTGTGCTGGATCTGGTCGTGGATCTTGAGGAACGCGTCCAGCAGCATCTCCGGCCGCGGCGGGCAGCCGGGCAGGTACATGTCGACCGGTACGACGTGGTCCACGCCCTGCACGATCGCGTAGTTGTTGAACATGCCGCCCGACGACGCGCAGACACCCATCGCCAGCACCCACTTCGGGTTCGGCATCTGGTCGTAGATCTGGCGCAGTACCGGGGCCATCTTCTGGCTCACCCGGCCGGCCACGATCATCAGGTCGGCCTGCCGCGGCGAGGCCCGGAAGACCTCCATACCGAAGCGGGCGGCGTCGTACCGCGGCGCGCCCGTGGTCATCATCTCGATCGCGCAGCACGCCAGCCCGAAGGTTGCCGGCCACAACGATGCCTTGCGCATATATCCCAGCAGGCCTTCGACGGTGCTCAGCAGCACCCCGGCCGGAAGCTGTTCCTCAAGACCCATGTCAGTCCCACTCCAGTCCGCCGCGACGCCACACATAGGAGTACGCGATGAAGACGGTGACGATGAAAATGACCATCTCGACCAGCCCGAACAGCGCCATCTGGTCGAAGGCCACCGCCCACGGGTAGAGGAAGACGATCTCGATGTCGAACACGATGAACAGCATCGCGGTGATGTAGTACTTCACCGGGAAGCGGCCACCGCCGACCGGCTGCGGGGTCGGCTCGATCCCGCACTCGTACGAGTCGAGCTTGGCCCGGTTGTAGCGCTTCGGGCCGACCAGCGAACTCACTGTGATGCTGCCCGCCACGAAGAGCGCCGCGAGCACACCAAGAGCGAGGATCGGTACGTAGGGGTGCATCGCTCTGTGCTCCCTCCTTCAGCCGGTGTTCGGTCTGTTGTGTCTGCTTCATTCAGTTCAGCCGGTAAGCCAGGACTGTTGCCAGCACTGTTTTATCGGTACCGCTGTGGCTCAGCTCACTCGCCCCGCCGGTTCAGGCCGCCGGTGCCAGTTTCGTGAGCCCGTTGATGATCTTGTCCATCACGTCGCCGTCGCGCGGGTCGGTGAGGTTGGCCAGCAACTTCAAGGTGAACTTCATCAGCGTGGTGCGCGGCAGACCGTACTTGGTGCACAGCCGCATCACCTCCGGATTTCCGATCAGCTTCACGAAGATCCGGCCGAGTGTGTAATAGCCGCCGTACTCCTGCTTCAGCGCCTTCGGGTACGCCGACAACGCGCGCTCGCGCTGGTTCGGCTGCCGGTGCAAAGCCTGCGCGGCGACCTCGGCGGCGAACGCCCCGGACTCCATCGCGTACGGGATGCCCTCGCCGTTGAACGGGTTGACCATGCCGCCGGCGTCGCCGAGCAGCATCAGGCCGCGGGTGTAGTGCGGCTGCCGGTTGAACCCCATCGGCAATGCCGCGCCACGGATCGGGATGGTCTGGAACTCGTCGCGGAACTGCCACTCCTCCGGCGTGTTCTTCAGCCACTGCTTGAGCAGGTCGGAGTAGTCGACCTTGCCGAACGCGTCGGAGGTGTTGAGGATGCCGAGGCCGACGTTCACGGTCCCGTCGCCCATCCCGAAGATCCAGCCGTAGCCCGGCAGCAACACCTTCCCGCCGGGCTGCTTCGGGTCGTCGGCCCACAGCTCCAGCCAGGACTCGAGGTAGTCGTCGTTGGTCCGCGGGCTGGTGAAGTACGTGCGTACGGCGACGCCCATCGGCCGGTCGTCGCGCTTGTGCAGACCCATCGCGATGCTCAGGCGGGACGAGTTGCCGTCGGCGGCCATCACCAGCGGCGCGCGGAACTCGAGGTCGTCGCCGTCACGGCGGCCGTTGTCGTCGACCGGTTTCGCCGTGACGCCGACGATGAAGCCCTTGTCGTCGAGGATCGGGCCGGAGACGTTCGTCCGCTCCCGCAGCCGCGCGCCGGCCTTGACGGCCTGCCGGGCGAGCATGTCGTCGAAGTCCATCCGGTTCCGGGTCAGGCCGTAGTTCGGGTGGCTGGACAGGTCCGGCCAGTCGAGCTGCAGTTCGTGCCCGGCGCCGCGGATGCGCAGGCCGTAGTTGCGGATCCAGCCGGCCTCTTCGGAGATGTCGAGACCCATGTTGATGATCTGCTTGGTACCGCGCGGCGTCAGGCCGTCACCACAGACCTTCTCGCGCGGGAACGCCGTCTTCTCCAGCAACAGGACGTCGAGGCCGGCGTTGGCCAGGTGGTACGCGGCCGCCGAGCCTGCGGGTCCGGCGCCGACGACGATCACGTCAGCGGTCTCCGCCTGCTGGCCGCTCGGCACGCTCTGGCTCATCTCATTCCCGGCCTGGAAGTTGGGGGCTCAAAAACTGGGCGCTGCGCTAGTGAAGGCATTCACTAAGCCTCGTCACCCGACAGTCTAGGACTGCCTGACGTGGACACGAAACTGACCCCAACCCCCTTGCCAGCAAGCAATTTACGCTTAATTTCCGTTGCGTAATTAACTGGGCTTCAGAGCTCGGTGAATGGCCACCAGACCGCCTGTCAGGTTGCGCCACTGGACCCGGGTCCAGCCGGCCGCTTCGATGGTCCGGGCCAGTGGTTCCTGCGGCAGCCAGGCCCGGGTCGACTCGGCCAGGTACTCGTACGCCTCGGGGTTGGTCGACACCACCTTCGCGACCGCCGGCACCGCCCGCATCATGTACTCCAGGTACACCACCCGGAACGGCTTCCAGGTCGGATGTGACTGCTCCAGTACGACGAGGCGCCCGCCGGGCCGGGTCACCCGGAGCATCTCGTGCAGCGCCACCGACACGTCGTTCACGTTCCGCAGGGCCCACGAGATCGTGACCACGTCGAACGTCTCGTCGGCGAACGGCAGCTTGAGCGCGTCACCCGCGATCAGGTCGAGCTCGGGGTGGTTGCGCTTGCCGACCCGGAGCATGCCGACCGAGAAGTCGCACGACACCACCTCGGCACCAGCCTCGCGCAGCTTGATGCTGGACGCGCCGGTCCCGGCGGCCAGGTCGAGGATCTTCATCCCCTTCCGCGGACCGATCTCCTTGAAGGTCTCCGGCCGCCAGTGCAGCTTCTCCAGACCCATCGTCGCCACCGCGTTGGTCCGGTCATACCCCTCGGCCACGTTGTCGAACATGGCCGCCACGGCCTGCGGGTCCTTGCTGAGATCTGCCTTGGTCACTTGTCTAGTTCATCACGGGGCTGGTGGGTCCAGCGATGGGGAGGCATACGCTTGCATCTCGTGAGTACATCTCCAGAAAGCGTTCGGCCGTCGTGACCCGGGGCCGGTACACGAGCGAGGAGTGGTCGCGTGAGCTTGTCTGACCCGGTCCGATCCGGTCAATCACAAGCACCTCAGCTGGTGATCCGCAGCCAGCCCGTCGACGGGGCCGCCGCGCAACTGATGGACCATCTGCCGACCGAAGGCGGCCTGGCCTGGGTCAGGCGTGGCGACGGTCACATCGGCTGGGGTGTCGCCGCGCGGCTGGACGTTGCCGGTGGCAACCGCTTCCAGGAAGCGATGACCTGGTGGAGGGAGCTCACCGCCGCGGCGGTGGTGCGCGACGAGGTCGGCGTACCAGGGTCGGGACTGGTCTGCTTCGGATCCTTCGGCTTCACCGACGAGGACCCGAGCCAGCTGGTCGTCCCCGAGGTGATCGTCGGCCGCCGCGGCCCGACCACCTGGGTGACCACGATCTCGCCGGCCAGCTCGCTGGCCGCGCCGCCCGAGCTGGTCACGCACGAGCCCTCCCCGGTGTACGACGTCACCTTCGCCGACGGCGCCCGGTCCGGGACCGACTGGTCGAGCATCGTCGCGGACGCCGTCCAACGGATCACCGCCGGCAAGCTGGACAAGGTCGTCCTGGCCCGCGATCTGATCGCGATCGCCGCGCAGCCGATCGACCTACGGTGGCCGTTGCGACGGCTCGCCTCGGCGTACCCGAACTGCTGGACGTTTTCCGTCGACGGACTGATCGGTGCCACCCCGGAGCTGCTGGTCCGACGGGAGAAGGGCCTGATCACCTCCCGCGTGCTGGCCGGGACCATCCGCCGTACCGGCGACGACGCGCACGACCTGGCGTTGGCGGCATCGCTGGCGCGGTCGTCGAAGGACCTGGAAGAGCACGAGTACGCCGTACGTTCGGTGGCTCAGGCGCTCAAGCCGCACTGCCAGTCGATGAACGTGCCGGAGACGCCGTTCGTGCTGCACCTGCCGAATGTGATGCATCTCGCCACCGACGTCGCCGGAGTCGCCGCGAACGGCGCCTCCGCGCTCGGACTGGCCGCGGCACTGCACCCGTCCGCGGCGATCTGCGGTACGCCGACGCCCGACGCGCGCGACCTGATCGGTGAGATCGAGGGCATGCAGCGCGGACGCTTCAGCGGTCCGGTCGGGTGGATGGACGCGGCCGGCGACGGCGAGTGGTGCATCGCCCTGCGCTGCGGCCAGGCCGATCCGGACGACCCGCGCAAGATGCGCCTGTTCGCCGGGGCGGGGATCGTGGCCGGTTCCGATCCGGTCGCCGAGCTGGCCGAAACGAACGCCAAGTTGGTGCCGATGCGAGACGCTCTAGGAGACTGATGAAGCTCACGAAGTTTGCGCATGCGTGTGTTCGGTTGGAGAAGGACGGCAAGACTCTGCTGGTCGATCCTGGATCGTTCAGTGAGGACGCGGCGTTCGAGACGGCCGACGCCGTACTGGTGACGCACGAGCACCAGGACCATCTGGACATCGAGCGGGTGAAGGCCCTCGACGTTCCCGTCTACACGAACGCCGGGGTCGCGGCGCAGCTGACCGAGCTGGGCGACCGCGTGCACGTGGTCGAGGGCGGGCAGTCGTTCGAGGCGGCCGGATTCTCGATCAGTGCCTATGGCAAGGACCACGCGATCATCCTGCCGGAGTGGGGTGTTCCCTGCGAGAACATCGGCTTCCTGATCGACGACGCCGTCTACCACCCCGGTGACTCCTTCACCCAGCCCGACCGCGCCGTTCACACCAACCTGGTGCCGATCTCCGGCCCGTGGTTCTCGCTGCCGCCGGCCGTCGACTACGCCCGCGCCGTCAAGGCCGAGCAGCTCATCGGCATCCACGACGGCCTCCTGAGCGAGATCGGCCTCAGCATGATGCCCCGCTTCCTCAACTCCGACGAACGCCCCTACCAGGCCGTCGCCCCCGGCGAGTCCGTCGAGATCAACTGAAACCGCCGAAAGCTCGCGACGGTCTCGAACCCGATCGCCTGATAAACCCCGTGTGAGTAAGGATTGCCGAGGTCTGTCCGCAAACAGACCTCGGCTTTCTTCTGCAGTACGTCGGCCAACCGCGCCGTCAACGCACTCCCGTATCCCCGCCGCCGGAACTCTGGTGGCGTGTACACAGGTCCGATCCGTACGACGCCTCGCCGGACCGGCCGATGCCCGCCCATCGTCACGGGTCGTCCGCCATCCTCCAGCACCCACAACCGCCCGTCGTCGATCATCGTCCGGACCGCAGCGCGCACTCCGCTGCGTTCACCGGGCGACCAGTCCCGCCGGTCGTCTTCCTCTCGCGCCATGTCTGTCAGCCAGTCGGTGCACAGCGCGACCTCAGTTGCCTCGGCCAACCGCGCAATCCCTTTCTCTGCAGGCATTGTGAGCTCGCCCAAGCGATAGAGCCGCACCCCACCGACCTCGACGCTTCTCCTCTGAGGCAGGCGGCCGGCGACGACGCCCGCGATCTCGCCCTCACCCTCGAGCGCCGAGAACTCGAGTCCCTTCAGCTGGGCGACCAACTCGTCGACCTGATCTGCGCGCACCGCGCCGAGCCTGACTCCGCGGGGTTGGCGACACACCGCGACCACCTCGCCGGCCACGACGATCGGCGTACCGCCTTGGTCGAGTTCTTCCAAGAGGACGACCTGGCGGAGTGGGTCGAGGTCACGACCAGGCTCCGGCTCCGGCTTGGGCTTGGGCTCGGGCTCGGGCTCAGGTGAAGTCATAGTCGACGAAGTCGGCGACGGGGCGGTAGCCGGCTGCGTGGTAGATCTTGTTGGAGGTGGGGTTGGCGAGGTCGGTGTACAGGCAGGCCTGGTTGCCGTGGGCAAGGATCGCGCCGGAGACGTGGCTGGTCAGGGCCCCGGCGTACCCGTGCTTGCGATGCTTCGGCGGCGTGTAGACCGGCCCGACCCGGCACACGCCGAAGATCGGCAGATGGAAGCCGACCATGCTCACCGGCTCGCCCTCAACCTCCCAGATCCACATCGTCTGCTGCTCGAGCTGCAATTCGGTCCACGCCTGGATGCCGGGCCGGAGCTCCGCGAACCCGTCACTCGACCAGGCGCTCACCAGGTCGACGTCATCCGCCCGCATCAACCGGGCGCTCCCAGCGTCGGCCGTGAGCAGTGTGAGCTCGCCGAGCTTGTGCAGCCGCGTGCCCTTGGTCTCGGTCGCCTGTCCACCTCGCCGTTCACACCACCGCCTCGCGAACGCCGCCGCAGCAGGCCGGTCCCCAGCGACACCCGGGAGCTCGGGCAGGACTTCGGCGTACGCGTCGGCGATGGGCTCGGCGAGGTCCTCCCGGAGGGCGCCGAGGTAGACACCGCGGCCCGGGGTCCGCATCGCCACCCCGACGACGCCGTCTTCGTGCACCGAGACGAAGTACGACGGCTCGTACTCGGACACCGTCGTACGGCGGGCTCGCTCGTGGACGTTGCTCATGACGATCGTATTGAGGACCGGATCCCTTTGCAGGAAGGGAAAAACGGTCTGCTCGAACGCGGCCGGGTCATTGGTCACACGAACATCCATGCCTACGGAGCGTACGCCGTCACGCCGTTCCTGGTCGCCCGGTTTTACACTGCGACCATGTCCACCACGCGGTTACTGCTGCTCGGGGTCGTGCGGATCTTCCAGCCGGCCTACGGGTACCAGCTGCGCCGCGAGCTGCTCACGTGGAACGTCCAGACCTGGGCGAACATCAATCCGGGCTCGATCTACACCGGGCTCCGCACGCTGGCCAAGCACGGCTACCTGCTGGAGGTGGACCAGGAGAGCGGCAACCGTCCCGGGCGTACGTCGTACAAGCTGACCGCCGACGGCGACACCGAGTACTTCTCGCTGCTGCGCGAGATGCTGTGGACCGTGGACAGCTTCCACCCCGACCGCATGCAAGCTGCCCTCAGCTTCCTGTGGTCCCTGCGCCGCGACGAGGTACTCGCCGCCCTCGAAGCCCGATCCACCCAACTGGAAACCTGGCTCAAATCCGAACCCTTCAGCGAACGCCAAATCCTGGAGGACCCCGGCACCCCCAACCACGTCGTCGAGATGTTCCGCATCACCACCGCCCGCGACCAAGGCGAACTAGCCTGGACCCGAACCTTCCACCAACGCATCACCGAAGGCGCCTACGCCTTCGCCGGCGAACCAGCCGACTGGACACCCCCACCCGGCCTGATAACCCACTGGGGCGAAATCCCCGACGCCCCCACCCCCTAACCCCCGCCCGCTACCGCCCGCCACCTGCGGCTACCACCGCGACCATCCGGCTACCGCCGTGCTTTCCGACTATCGCCGGGCGTAACCAGCTGACGCCGGGATCCCGTCCGCGACGCACTCCGGCCACAGCCCAGGCAGCCAGCTGACGCCGGGCATTTCCGCCTCCGCCACCCCAGCCCCACACCCAGCCTCCACCCCAGCGACATCCTCAGCGGACAACCGGCTCTTGTGTCGGATGCGTGGGCTGATGCGGACAGCGCCCCGCGGCGCCTGGCCCGTTTGCCGCCTCCGGCGGGCGCCCAGGTGGCTGTTGTGCGCTCAGGTCGTGCGCGTGAGTCGGGTTCAGGTGATCGAGTCGTGGATCCGGGTCAGGAATCGGCAGCGAATTTCGCCGATATCCACGACTCGATATCCCGGCCCGAACCACTCGCCACGACTCGATGCACCCGACCACTGCCACCGCCTCCACCGTCGCCCCGAGCACGATGCTGACCGCGAACAGCGCCC
>NZ_JBSGUS010000016.1:0-233278 GCF_053608045.1 Kribbella sp. NPDC055071 | reverse complement strand
ACGCACCACCGTGACACTCAAAATCCTCCACAAACGACATGGCCGCCGCAACTCCTCAAATCGAGGTGTTGCGACGACCACGTGAACCCGCCGTCATCCCGGGCCCCTTCCTTGCCGACTCAGGCGGTCGGCTTGAGGTAGATGGCGATCGATTCGATGTCCATCTGGTCGTAGCCGACTCGCTCCTGCCGGTAGACGCCTCCGTACGGCGAGACGGCCGTCGGCGACTGCTGCTTGCCGTCGAAGAGGGTCAGGCCGGCATCACCGTTCCCGGGGGACGACGAGTCACCGACCGACGGGGAATCACCGGAGCTCGGCGTGTCACCGGAGGTGGGCGTGTCGCTGGACGACGGCGAGCCGCCGGGGCTCGGGGTGCCCGACGGGGCTGCGCTCGGCAGGTCCTGGCCGGTCTTCGCGTCGAGCAGCACCGGCTGTGCCTCGGTCTTCGCGTACACGACGCCGTGGAAGGCTGCGGTCAGGTCAGGCACGATACGGCCGCCGGACTTGTCGTTGAAGCCCCAGGCCTTCTTGCCGGTGGTGTCGTCGAGGCCGATGAGCTCCTTGCCGTCGGTGCAGACCACCGACGTCGCATGGTCCGCGAAGCAGGTGTAGCCGCCGCCGCCGATCTCCTCGGACTGGACCCCAGGCGTCGCCTGCACGATCGCGCCGGACGACAGATCGACCGCGTAGATGGACTCGGTCTTGATCCCCTCGCCGTAGTCGATGTACTTCATGCCGTAGAAGTACCCGTACTTGGCGGTGCCGGCGAGCGGCGTGAAGTAGGCCAGCTTCAACGGGACCTGCTTCGTGATCTTCCCGCTCGGACCGTCGGCGAGCACCATCGTGCCGTCGGTGGCGCTGTCGGCCTGCTGGCCCTTCGCACCCACGATCACACCGTTGTGCACGGCAGCCGGGTCGATGCCCGGCACGATCGTCGCCTTCTGCGTCTTCGGGTCGGCGAACACCGCCATGTCGTTGGCCTTCACCGTGGTGCTGCCCTCGGCGACCGCACCGACAGCGACCTGGCCGGTCTCCGCGTCGTACGCCACGTTCGTCAGGCGCGGGGTGCCGAGGTTGCCGGTGCCCTGGCCTTCCACCGTGCTCACCGGCGTGGAGATCTCGGCGATCTTCTTGCCGGTCATCACGTCGATCCACTGGATGACGACCAGGCCCTTCGGCTTCTGCGTGCCGTTGCCCTTGTCGGTCTGGGCGTACGCGACCAACGCCGCGTCCTTGCCATCGACCTTGACCGCGATCGGCGGGGCCGCTTCGTTCACCGTGGTGGTGTCGGCCGTCTTCGACGGGACCATCCAGGAGTTGTTCGGGTTGGCGACGTCGTGGCCGGCGAGCCCGGCATAGCTGCCGACCAGCACCACCTGGCCGGAGATACTCGGCTGGGCCTTGTCGAGCGTGGAGCGGCCTTGGTATTCGGCCGAGGGATACGCGTTCGCGACGGTGAACGCCTTCGGCGGGTCGAAGGACGGTGCCGTCGGAGTCGACGGCGTGGGTGAACTGTTGGACTCACCGCCGTTGTCGGATCCCGACTCGGAATTCTTCTTGTCGTCGTTGCCGCCGCAACCGGCGAGCAGGACGAGCAGTGTGGCTGCGGTGGCGACGGCCTTGGCTGTCGGACGCTGCATCGTTGCTCTTCTCCCCAAGTGAACCGAAGTGATCGCTTGAGAACCTAGCAGTGTTGCCGGGTCCCGATCACGGTTATCCACAGGGGTTGCATCAAGCTGCAGCCTTCACCAGACCCAGCCGCCGCAGCAGACCGATCACCGCGGCGGCCGGGCCGGTCAGTGGTACGCCGTTCATCGGACGACCGAGAGTCCGGTCCCACGATGGCGGCCCTGCGGCTGGGGCTGGACCTGCGGTTCGGTGAGCCGCCGGGAGGCGGGCTCGAGGCGGTCGGCCAGCTGGCGGAGCGCGGTGGCGAGGCCGTGCCGCGGTCCGGTGGTACCGGTCTGCTTGCGGTCGCGGAGCTGGGCCCGGACCTCGGCGGCCCGCACCTGCTCGGCGACTCGGTAGCGTGCGATCTCTTGGTGTTCGGTGATCATGAGCTTGCTCCCTCGGTGTGTCCCCGTGCTGGATGAGCTGTTTCAGGCAGTGCTGTCGGGCCTGTTCCAGGCAGTGCTGTTCAGGCCGGTTCCAGGCAGTGCTTCGCCCAGGTCCCGCCGCCGAGCGCGTGGCCGGCGGGACCTGCTGGCGTGGTGCTGGTGTCAGACCTTGAGAACGGTGATGTCGCCGGAGACGGTGCGGGCCCGCAGCGTCAGCGTGCGGTCGCCCTCGGCCGGCTTGTCGCCGGGCTCCAGCTCGCACCGGATCCGCCCGGTGACGGTCTTCAGGTCCAGGTACGTCGGGATGCCGTCGGGAACCCCGATCTGGACATCGCCGCGGGCCGTCTCGGCCTGGACGCTCGGCCCGTCGGCGATCTCGACCTTCACGTCGCCGGAGCCGGAGGTGGCGACCGAGTGGTCGCGGATCCGCTCGACGGTGATGTCACCCGAGCCGACCTTGATCGATGCCGGTCCGGCCACGTCGCCGATCCGGACGTCACCGGAGCCGGTGCTCAGCCCGACCGCGTCGCCGGCCTCGGCGATGTCGATCGATCCCGAGCCGGTACTGGCGCGGACCGCGCCGCCGACCTGGTCGACCTTCACGTCGCCGCTACCGGTGCTGACGCCGAGATCGCCTTCGACCCGCTCGATCCGGACATCGCCGGAGCCGGTCGAGAGCCGCGCCGTACTCAACGGCATCCGCGACTCGATGTCACCGGAACCGGTCTTGATCCGGGCCTCGAGCGTCGCCGGAGTGCTGATCCGGACCTCGATCTCGGGGCCGCGGCCGCGGGTGTTGCGGGGACCCTCGACGATCAGCTCGCCGTTCTCGACGCTGAAGACGATGCCCTCCTCGGGGCCGTCGACGTCCACGGTGACCGCCGTCTCGGCGCCGTCGTTCGGGAAGATCTCGACCTTGCCGGCGCCGATGTCGATCCGGACCCGGTCGATCCGCTCGTTCTCGTCGTCGACGTACTGGAAGCCGCTCATTGGACCCATCCGTTCATCTGCTGGCCGGGGCCGCGTCCGTTGCCACCGCGGTGGCGCTCGTCGCGGCGGCGTTCGCTGTCGTCACGGCGCCGCTCGCGCTCGTCGCGCCGGCGCTCCCGGTCGCCCCGGCCACGCCGGCCGCGGTCGTCACCGAAGACGCCGTCCTCGCCGAAGGGTCCACCGGGGCCGAACACACCGTCCGGTCCGAAGACTCCGTCGGGTCCGAGCGGGCCGTTGGGGCCGAGCGGTCCGTCGGGTCCGAAGACTCCACCGCGCGGCGACCGCGGGGGCCGGGGCGGGCGCGGGCCTCCGCGGCGACCGCGGGCTCCCTCGCTCAGCTCGGTCATCACGGTGCGCATCAGCCACGCGTTCGAGGAGATGCCCTCGGCGTCGGCGGCTTCGTCCACCTTGTTCTTCACCGACATCGGCAGCCGCAGGGTGATCCGCGCGGTCGGCTCGTCGGCGTCCAGCGTGAGCTGGTCGGCGACATCGCTGCCGGTCTCGTCGATGTCTTCGTCGGTCTCGTCCGGACCGGTCAGCTGGCTCGGAGCCGGCGTGACCACGAACTCGGGACGGCCACCGGCCATCCGGAGCTCGACCGAACCGGGGGACAGCTCACGGCTGATCTCCCCGGCAGCGTCGGACAGGGCTGAGATGAGGGCCAGGCGGCCCGCGTCATCCAGCGTGGCTCCGAGGCGCTGGGCCACGGAGCGAGTCTGGTCGTCGGCCAGGGCGGTGGCGTTCTCAACGCTCCGCCGGACCGATTCGAGATAGTGGTCAAGTTCCATAGCCAGAACTATGACGTCATCGTGACGTCACTGTCAACCTTCTTTGATGTCAGTGTGTCGTCATGGTGGCGGCACCGGCAGAATGGAGGTCCGTCGACGACAGGAGAAAACGTGTCCAGAGGAGTGCTCGTCACAGGTGCGTCCAGGGGAGTCGGCGCGGCTGCCGCGCGGGCCTTCGCGCAGGCCGGCGACCGTGTCGTGCTGCATTGCCGGGGAGCGGTCGACCGGGCCGAGGAGGTTCGGTCCACGCTGCCCGGAGACGGCCACGCGGTGGTCGCGGCGGACCTTGGTGATGCGGCCGCAATCCCTGCCCTGGTTGAGGAATCAGCCGCCGTGCTCGGGCGGATCGATGTGCTGGTGAACAACGCCGCACTCTTCGTGGACGAGCCGGTCGGAGGGTCCCGACGGATCGGGCATCCGCTGGCGGAGTCGTCGTACGACGAGTGGGTGGCGGCATGGCGTCGTACCCTCGCAGTGAACCTGGAAGGGGCCGCGCACGTCACCTGGTGTGTGGCTCGCCAGATGCTCGACAAGGAGCCCGCAGAGGGCGTACGACGGGGCGCGATCGTCAATGTCGGGTCGCGTGGAGCGTACCGCGGGGAGCCTGATGTGCCCGCGTACGGCGCTTCCAAGGCCGGATTGCACGCGTTGGGACAGTCGCTGGCCGTCTCGTTGGCACCCTTTGACATCACGGTGACGTCAATTGCGCCCGGATTCATCGCCACCGACATGGCCGGACCGGTGTTGGCCGGCCCAGGAGGCGATGCGATCCGGGCTCAGAGCCCGTTCAACCGGACGGCCACGGCTGAGGAGGTCGCGGACGCCGTCTACTGGCTCGCGTCACCCCAGGCGGGTTGGTCGAGCGGTGCGGTCCTCGACTTCAACGGAGCCTCATACCTGCATTAGAGCGTGGCTCAGTAGACCTCGAGCTCGACGATCCGGGAGTAGGTGTGGTCGTTGCCGTCGAGGCAGAGGATGCGGACCGCCGTGGCTTGCGTGGGCGCGAAAGTGGACGTGACGTGGCCGGCGGTGTTGCCGCGGACCTGGGCCACGGTCTGCCAGGAGCCGTTGGTTTGGACCTGGACGTCCCAGTCCCGGAGGCCGAAGCCCTTCGCCGGGTACTTGGCCGAGTCGAGCGTGTAGAGCTCGACTCGGCTGACGGTTGCGGGCTGGTAAAGCGTGACGTCGTACGTGTCAGGGAAGACCGCGCGGGTGCCATCGTTCCAGCCGGTCAGGGTGTCCCAGTGCTCGGAGTCCTTGTCGCCGTCGACCGCGCCACAGAGGAAGAAGTTGCCATGGGTCGAGGACGCGACCGCCTGCTCGCCGAGGACCAGGTTGTCCCCGGATCCCTTGGGTGGCAGGGGATTCACGGTCACCGGGACGGTCAGTCGCGAGCGGTCAACCTCGAGATTGATCCGGTAGTTGCCGGGCGTGGTGTCGCGTGGGACCCGGACCTCGACGGGTGCGGAGACCGGCTGGTCGGGGTCGACGGCAGGGAGCCAGGAGGAGAAGAGTTGCCGGGACAGCTGGAGCGGACCGGTCTTGTCCAGCGTCAGGTCGGCGAACCGGTTCTGGCTGCCGGTGTTGGTCATCGTGAGGTTCAGGTTGCCGGGGAAGCAGGGCAGTCCGACAACGCTGAGCTCCTGCGGGGTGACCGAGACCTGAACGTCCGTCGCCGGGTGGCTGTTGGTTGCCTGGGGCATTGAACTGGAGGCGAGCAGGGTCGCCGCCAGCGCGGCGCCGAAGCCGGTCGCCGACTGCCAGCGGATCTTCATCGCTGTACCTCCGAGATGCCCGGGTGGCCGTCTTCGACGACGAGCTTGGCGCGGGTGCTGACGGTGCCGTTCTTGACCGAGACCTTGTCGACCACGCGGTAGTCGGAGACCCACTGCTGCGGTGTGATGCTGCAGCTGACGTATCCGCGCTGGAAGTTGCCGAACTTGATGTGTGGGTTCTCCTTCAGGAGCGTGAGCCCACCGGGGTCGAGGTCCATCCCGTCGATGCCGGACGAGATCGACGTACCGACGAACTCGGCGCCGACGGTCGCGGACGCCTGATCGGTGAAGTCGAGTTTGAGGTCCGAGGCGACGCTGCGGTGCAGGTCGCCCGCGATCGAGACCAGGTTGCGGACTTTGCGTTGCGCGGCGCCGCCGAGTACGCGATTGCGCGACGCCTCGTACCCGTCCCAGGTGTCCATCGGGACCAGGACGCCGGGACCGTCCTTGGTGTCGAGTCGTGCGATCGCGGTCTGGTGTGCCATCACGTTCCAGCGCGACTGTGACGCCGTCCACCCGTCGAGCAACCACTTCTCCTGCGCGTCGCCGGTGATCGTCCGGGCCGGGTCGGCGGTCTCGGGGCCGGGCGCCTTCGTGCCATCGCCGTACGCCTGGTCCGACCGGTACTGCCGGGTGTCGAGCACGCTGAACTCGGCCAGCCGTCCGTACCGGATCCGCCGGTAGAGCTGCATGTCCGGGCCTATCGGGAACTGCGCGAACCGCAGCGGCATGTGTTCCCAGTACGCGCGGAACGCGTTCGCTCGTCGTACCAGGAACTGCGCCGGCGGTGCGCTCGGATGGGCCTCGTCGGCCCAGTTGTCGACCACCTCGTGGTCGTCGAGCGTCACGATCCAAGGGGCGACCGCGTGTGCCCGCTGCAGGTCCGGATCGAGCTTGTACGCCGCGTACCGCTGGCGATACTCGTCCAGGGTCACGGTCTGCTGCGTGTTGTACGGCTCGTTGGAGTCCGGCCGGATCCCGCGGTCGATACCGAACTCGTAGATGTAGTCGCCGAGGAAGAACACCACGTCGTGGTCGCGCTTGGCGAGGTCGGCGTACGCCGTGTACCAGCCCTCCCAGATCGCTTGGCAGGACGCGAAGGCCAGCGACAACTCCGACAGATTCGCGTCGGGAGCCGGTGCGGTCTTGGTCCGACCGACCGGGCTGTAGCGCCCGTTCACGCGGAAGCGGTACCAGTAGTGCCGCCAAGGACGCAGACCTCGTACGTCGACGTGCACCGAGTGACTCGATTCCGGGCGGGCCTTGGTCTCGCCGTGGCGGACGACGCGGCGGAAGTGCTCGTCCTCGGCGACCTGCCACTGCACGTCCACCGGGCGCCGGTCCATCCCTCCGAACGGCGCCAGCGGCTCGGGTGCGAGCCTGGTCCAGATCACCACCGCGTCGGGCAACGGATCACCCGAGGCGACGCCGAGCGTGAACGGGTCCCGGCGATCGGGCCGCCCGGTCCAGCCGGCCGCAGCCGACTCGATCTCGGGCAGGCTCCCGCCGAGCGCCAGCGCGGCCGCGGCCCCGGTGACGGTCAGAAAGCTTCGTCGCGTACTACTCATCGGCACCCGCCCACTCGATCATCCGACGCCATCACTTCCGCGACAGGTAAGTAGCTACCTGGCTAACGTCAGATTACGAGAATTTCCCACCCATCAGCGTGAAGTGACCGAATCCGGTCTCAGCCCACGACCTTGCTCGCGGGCGGCGCGGCGATGTGGACCGGCTGGTTGTAGTCGGTGATCGTGGTCTTCATGGTCAGGCCCGAGGCTGTGTAGCTCAGCTCGCGGACCAGGCGCGCCGAGTCCAGCAAGATCTCGAAGTCGATCGTCTTCGGGGTGCCGGCCGGGACCGTCTGACCGATGGCCTTCAGGGCCTTCACTGTGTCGACCGTGGCGACATAGGCCTCGAGCTTCTTCCCGCCGAGCGTCCTGGTGCCGTCGTACGTCACGGTGGTGACTGACCGCAGCGACGCGAACAGGTCAGTCGGATTGCCACCCTGAAGCATTGAGTGAAGCTGAGCGGCCTGTGCTCCCTTCGCCTTCACGTACTTGCCGGCCGGAGTTACGCCCGGCACCGAGACGTAGAGCGCGTTGCCGACGAGGATCACCTTGGCCGGCTTGCCGCCGATGAGCCGGCCCGAGACGTCCATGGACATCGCGAGCGGCTTCGCGGTCTGTACTCCGTTCGCCGTGAATACAGTGACACCGCTGGTCGTCACCCACATCGTGGAGACGATGCGCCAGGACTTCTGCCTGGTCAGGGCGGTACTCATCGCGGGGACGAGGGTGTCCCGGGTGAGGTGCGCGACCGCCTTGAGCGGCGCGGCGGTCGTTTGCTCCACCGGCGCAGCCGAAGGCCGGTACCCGGTGGGTTGCGCCTGGCCACCGCACCCGACCAGACCGAGCACGAGCAGTACCACGACCACAGCCACGCGAACCTTCATCGTGCCAATTCCTCCCCAGGCAACCCAAGCCGTCGGATCTTATGGTCTGGACCACCTGAAGCGAAAGAGCCTTGCAGCTATTTGCAGTTAGCCAAGCAACGTGTCCGCCAAGAGGACAGCGGTCCGGCACCACTCATCAACCAGCCCGTTGAACACCTGCCCACGCGCACGACCTCGCCCGGGCAGGGCGGAGTTCGCGGTTGATGAGTGCCTGGAGTCCGCTAGGACAGTTCCCCAGGCCGCGAAGCGGTGTTCGCTCAACCCGCCACATCCGTGACAAGAACCCGATTAGCTTCTTTTGACTGAGGCTAGGAGGAGTTGGGCTACGTCTTGGACTTCGACTTCTTCGCGGGCTGTGCCGTCGGCCTGTTTTGCGGTGAGGCCGTCGGAGAGCATGACGCGGCAGAAGGGGCAGCCGGTCGCGATCTTGTCGGCGCCGGTGGCGACGGCCTCGTCGGTGCGGTTCAGGTTGATCCGGCTGCCGATCTTCTCCTCCATCCACATCCGCGCACCGCCGGCTCCACAGCAGAACGACTTGGTCTGGTTGCGCGGCATCTCGGCGAACTCCGCGCCGGGGATGATGTCGAGCAGCTCGCGGGGAGCGTCGTACACCTGGTTGTGCCGACCCAGGTAGCACGGGTCGTGGTAGGTGATCTTCTGCCCGTTGAGCGTGCTGTCGGCCGGAGCGACCGGGGTCAGCTTGCCCTCGCGGACCAGGCGATTCAGCAACTGCGTGTGGTGGATGACGTCGAGCTCGACACCGAGCTGGGAGTACTCGTTCTTCAACGTGTTGAAGCAGTGCGCGCAGGTGGAGACGACCTTCTTCGCTCCGGTCTCCTTGAAGACCTCGGCGTTCTGCATCGCGAGCTGCTGGAAGACGAACTCGTTGCCGGCCCGACGGGCCGGGTCACCGGTACACGTCTCGCCGTCACCGAGGACCGCGAACGAAACGCCGGCGATGTTGAGTAGCTCGGCAACCGCCTGCGTGGTCTTCTTCGCGCGGTCCTCGAAGGCGCCGGCGCAGCCGACCCAGAACAGGTACTCGACCTCGGCCAGCGTCTCGACGTCAGTGCCGACCTGCTTGACCTCGAACGGCAGACCCTTGGCCCAGTCCATCCGGCCCGACGGGTTCATGTTCCACGGATTGCCCTTGTTTTCCAGGCCTTTGAAGAGTCCGTTGAGCTCGGACGGGAACGACGACTCGATCAGCACCTGGTAGCGGCGCATGTCCATGATCGCGTCGACGTGCTCGATGTCGACCGGGCACTGCTGCACGCACGCACCACACGAGGTGCACGCCCACAACGCTTCCTCGTCGATGACCGCGACGTCCGCGGGACCCACGAGTGGCTTGTCCTGTTCCGCGAGTACCAGCTCCGGGAGCGACTTGCGGTCATCGTCGCTGCTCGCCAGCAGGTACGGCGCTTTGGCGTACGCGTGCTCGCGCAGACCCATCATGATCAGCTTGGGGGACAGCGGCTTCTCGGTGTTCCAGGCCGGGCACTGCGACTGGCACCGGCCGCACTCGGTGCAGGTGGTGAAGTCGAGCAGGCCCTTCCAGGTGAAGTCCTCGAGCTTGCCGACACCGAGAGCCGCGTCCTCGTCGAGCTCCTCGATGTTCTCGAAGTCGATCGGCTCGCCCTTGACCATGATCGGCTGCAGCGCGCCGAGCGCCGTACCTCCGTCGGCCTTGCGCTTGAACCAGATGTTCGGCCAGGCGGTGAACCGGTGCCAGGCCACGCCCATCGTCGCGTTCAGCGAGATCGTGATCATCCAGGCGAACGAGATCAGGATCTTGATCATCGCGACCAGGTAGATCGTGTTCTCGAGGCCGTGCGGGGAGAGGCTGCCGAACAACCCGTCGCCGACGAAGAACGTCGACGGGAAATGGAACCTGGAGGCGCCACTCAGCTCGTACTCCAGGCCGCGCAGCAGCAGGATGCAGATCAGTACGCCGAGGATCGTGTACTCGACGTAGTACGCCTGCCAGGCGGTCGAGCCGAAGAACCGGCTGTAGCGGCCCTTCTCGCCGCGCGGCAGGTTGCGCAGCCGAATCGCCATCAGGCCGAGGATCGAGACCAGACCGGTCCAGGTGAGGAACTCGCTGACCCACTCGAAGACGAACCAGTGGCCGATCACCGGCAACACCCAGTGCGCGTCGAAGAGCTGCCCGAACGCCGTCACCAGGCTGAGGAACAGCCCGATGAAACCGAACGCGACGAACCAGTGCAGTACGCCGATGTGGCTCCACTGCAACATCCGGGTGTGCAGCAGCGACTCCTTGGCGAGCGTCGCGGTGCGCTGCCCCGGGTGGTCGGTCCGGCTCGATGGCTGGCCGAGCTTGATGACGGACACCATGTGCCCGATCGTCTTGCCGAACAACGCGACACCGACCAGCGCAACCGCGAGCGATACGACAATGGCAAGGATCTGCATACCAGCGATGTTATTGGTCGGTTACTCGTCAGTCATGTCGATGCGGCCATCATCACGCCCGCGTGTTGCATCACACCCCGGTGGGTACACCTCGGTGCGTACTGCGTCAGCCGCGCGCGATGCCGCCCGAACGCGTGGTCCGCGGGGCAGGTTTCGTGGCAGCCGGCTGACTTGCCTCCGCGGCCTTGCCCGCCGAAGCCGCGAGTACGGCGGCTACTTCGGAGTCGGTCTGCTTGTTCCGGTCGTCCCAGCCGCGGGTGTACATCTCGTGCAGGAAGGCGGAGGGTCCGTCGCCGACCAGCGCATCCTCGAGCCGGTCGCCGGTGCCTTCGTGCCGAGCGATCCATCCGGACCGATAGGCGGCCGTGGCCGCCGCTTGCACCGCCACGGTGACCGCAACGTCCGCAGGCCCCGCCGGTGCGGCAGCAATTGCCGCACCTGCAGCTGCGCCGCTCGCCGCGGCACCGCTCGCCGCACCTGCACCTGCGCCGCTCGCTGCACCCCGGCCGCCTGCGGCCTCGGCGCCTGCTTCGCTTGTCGCAGTGCGCTGGTTGCGCAGCTCGACCGGCCCGCGAGAGTCCTTCGCGGTGATCTTCGCCGCTGTGCTGGTGGTCCCCGTCACCAGGCCGTTTCCAGTGGTGAAGGTGTGCTCGCCGTACCCGGAGACGTTGGCCGTGATGTCCCCGCCCTGCACGTCCACCAGGCTGTAGTTGCCGGCCGCGTCCCCAACCGTCACATCGGCCTGCCGTGCCCGCACTGTCAGCCGATCGGTCACCTGCCCGATGTCGACCTTGCCTTCGTCCATCGCGATCTGGACATCCGCCGACTGACCGATCCAGGCGTACGCCGGACCCTCGGCGTAGATCTTGTCGGCCTTCGCGACCCGCACCTCGCCGCCCTGGGAGACGACGTTCACCTCGGCCGCGCCCTGCAGACCGTCGGAATCGACCCCACCCGGCAGCACCACGTCGACGTCCGCATGATCGGTGTCGACATCCACACCGGAACCCAGCGGGACCCGCGCGACGACCTCAACCCGCGAGCCCAGTCGCGGATCGACGTCCGGCGTCTGCACCTGCACGACCAGCCGACCGGCCCATGGGTTCGGCTCCCGATCGAGCTCCGACAACTCGTGCGACGGCGTGCTCGTCCGAACCGGCTCGTCCCGAACGTCCGGACTCCAGGCCACCACACCGTCCGCGATCGCCGCCGCCGACGGGCCGCTCGCGTCTGCCGTCCGCACCTCGAGCTCGGCGCGTTCGATCTCCGGGTCGACCTCGACCCGGATGATCCCGTTCCGCCCGTGCAACAGCACCTCGACCATCACGGGACCGGCAGCCTCAGCGGTGATCGACCTCATGCGCGACTCCTAGGGACCGGGAAACAGAAGTCCACCGAGAGTAAGGACAGCGCGGGGTCACTCGACCAGGCGGTTGAGGCGGGCGGAGACGGCAGGGCGGCGGGGGTCGGTGGGTGGGAGATCGGTGGCAAGGGACTCGAAGATCTCGCGGTCTTCGGCGCCGGTGGAGGTCTGGGCGAAGCGCCACAGGAGCTCGGGGTCGTCGGTATCGAGGACGGCTCGGCGGAGCGTCGCGTCGAGTTCGTCGCGTTCGGCGCGCAATGCCGGCGCATCCGATCGAGCCAGCAGGGGGCCGGCGTACAGGTCGAGGGCGGCGGTCAGCTGGCCGTCGCGGATCGCGCGTTGTACGTCGGTCACGTCGCCGGTGACGTCCGCGATGATCCGGTAGGGCTTGGTGTCGAGTACGCCGCCGCCCAGGACATTCCGCAGTCGGTGCATCTCCGCGCGGACTGTGGTCGGGTTGCCTTCGTCGCCGTACAACTGCAGCATCAGCTGCTCGGCGGTGAGCCCGGCCGGATGCAGTAGGAGCAGTGCGAGCACTTCGGCTCGCCGCAACGTCAGCGCGATCTCGCGCCCACCCACGACCGCGATCGGTTGGCCGGCGCCGAGCAGCTTGAGCCGGAGCGAGGGCCGACTGCGTCGTACCGGCGTCCCTGGGATGCGCAGCAGATAACCCTCGTCGAGCGGCTCGATCAGACCCTCACGTCCATCACCGAGGTCGATCCGGTCAGCGCCATCAGGAAGCACGAGGCGGTTCGGTAACCATTCAAGCGGTTGTACGGCGAGCACTCGCCCGCTCGGCGTGAGCAGCGCGCCCGGCGCGTCGCCCAACGCCATCAGGTGCCGCATGTTGCGAGCCCGCAGCATCTCGTCGGCCGCGGCCATCCGAACCCGCAGCTGCCCCTCGGCCAGCTGAGCGGCCGCAGTCACCAACACGACCATCGCGGGATGGACCGTGCGGAGCGGACCCGAGACATCGACCGCGCCGAGCAGCTTGCCGGTATCGGGGTCGTGGACCGGCGCCGCCGCACACGTCCACTCATGAATGCGACGGACCAGGTGCTCGGCCGAATGGATCTGCACGGGTGCTCCGACGGCGAGCGACGTACCCATGCCGTTCGTGCCGATCTGGTCCTCGGACCACAGCGCGCCTTCGGACAAAGCGATCTGGTCGGCCTGGCGCTTCACCTCCGACGAACCCTCGCGCCACAGGATCATCCCCTGCGCGTCGGTGATGATCATGATGTGCGACGCCTCGTCGGCGATCGTCGTCAGCGTCTGCCGCAGCACCGGCAGGACCGCGCGCAGCGGGTGGTGCTCGCGGATCGACTCGAGCATGTCGTGGTCGACGATGACCGGCGGCGCGTCGAGCTCGGGATCGACGGCGGCGGCGAGCGAACGCTGCCACGACGCGGCGACCAGCGCACGCGGAGACCCGGTCGTGCGGGCGTCGCCGCTGAGCACCTCGTCGTACAGCTCACTGAGCCGGTGCGCCTGCTCCTTCGCATCCATCGCGCCTCACTTCGCGGTGCCTGTCACATGCAACGTCCGTGCAACGTAGCGCCGGTTAGATTCCGGTCCACCCGTCCAGGTCAAGGAGGACCTATGACGATCTTCGCAGCTCCCGGGCAAGATGGCAGCCCGGTCACGTACAAATCGCGCTACGAGCACTTCATCGGTGGCGAATGGGTGCCGCCGGTCAAGGGCGGGTACTTCGAGAATCCGACCCCGATCACCGGCGAGAACTTCACCGAGATCGCTCGCGGTACGTCGGAAGACGTCGAGGCGGCCCTCGACGCCGCGCATGGCGCCGCGCCGGGCTGGGGACGCACGTCACCGGCCGAGCGCGCGAACATCCTGAACAAGATCGCCGACCGGATCGAGTCGAACCTCGAGATGCTCGCGGTCGCCGAGGCGTGGGACAACGGCAAGGCGGTCCGGGAGACACTGGCCGCGGACATGCCGCTGGCGGTCGACCACTTCCGCTACTTCGCCGGCGCGCTGCGGGCCCAGGAGGGCTCGGTCTCGGTGATCGACGACGACACGATCGCCTACCACTTCCACGAGCCGCTCGGCGTGGTCGCGCAGATCATCCCGTGGAACTTCCCGATCCTGATGGCGACCTGGAAGCTGGCCCCCGCGCTGGCGGCCGGCAACGCCGTCGTACTGAAGCCCGCCGAGCAGACACCGGCCTCCATCCACGTCCTGATGGAGCTGATCGCGGACCTGATCCCGCCGGGTGTGCTCAACATCGTCAACGGGTTCGGTGTCGAGGCCGGCAAACCGCTTGCCTCGAGCAACAGAGTCGCCAAGGTCGCGTTCACTGGTGAGACCACGACCGGGCGCCTGATCATGCAGTACGCGTCGGAGAACATCATCCCGGTCACCCTGGAGCTCGGCGGCAAGAGCCCGAACGTGTTCTTCGCCGACGTCGCGTCCAGCCGGGACGACTTCTACGACAAGGCGTTGGAGGGCTTCACGATGTTCGCCCTCAACCAGGGCGAGGTCTGCACGTGTCCGTCCCGGGCGCTGATCCAGTCGTCCATCTACGACCAGTTCCTCGGTGACGCGCGGGCGCGGACCGAGGCGATCAAGCTGGGCAACCCGCTCGACACCGACACGATGATGGGCGCACAGGCCAGCAACGACCAGTACGAGAAGATCCTGTCCTACATCGACATCGGCAAGGCCGAGGGCGCCAAGGTCATCACCGGTGGCGAGAAGGCCGAGCTGGGTGGCGACCTCAGCGGCGGGTACTACGTCAAGCCGACGATCTTCGAGGGCGACAACAAGATGCGGATCTTCCAGGAGGAGATCTTCGGTCCGGTCGTCTCGGTGACCAAGTTCGACGACTACGCGGACGCGATGAAGATCGCCAACGACACGCTCTACGGTCTGGGCGCGGGCGTCTGGTCGCGCGACATCAA
Organism: Kribbella sp. NPDC055071; assembly: GCF_053608045.1. Lineage (NCBI taxonomy): Bacteria > Bacillati > Actinomycetota > Actinomycetes > Propionibacteriales > Kribbellaceae > Kribbella > Kribbella sp. NPDC055071. Next base: position 218,493 of record NZ_JBSGUS010000016.1, on the reverse strand, counting down.
CACGGCCTACCGGGCCGGGCGGGAGATCCAGGCCGGTCGCGTCTGGACGAACAACTACCACGCCTACCCGGCGCACGCCGCGTTCGGTGGTTACAAGAACTCCGGCATCGGCCGGGAGAACCACAAGATGATGCTCGACCACTACCAGCAGACCAAGAACCTGTTGGTCAGCTACAGCCCGACGAAGCTCGGGTTCTTCTGATCATGGTCGTCGAGAAGGTGTTGCTCTCGGACGAGGCGGCGGGTTGGTTGCGTCGTCTCACCGAGGTGCACGGTCCGCTGATGTTCCATCAGTCCGGTGGCTGCTGCGACGGCAGCTCGCCGATGTGCTACCCGGACGGAGAGTTCCGAACGGGCGCGGCGGACGTGCATCTGGGTGATCTGGTCGTCGACGGCCTGGACCAGCCGATCGGCTTCTGGATGTCGGCGAACCAGTACGAGTACTGGAAGCACACCCAGCTCACCGTCGACGTCGTGAAGGGTCGCGGCAGCGGCTTCTCGGTCGAGGCCCCCGAGGGCATCCGCTTCCTGATCCGCTCCCGTCTCTTCACCGACCAGGAGTCCGAGGCACTAGGACTCCTCTGAAAGCGAGTGCCGACCGTCCGGTGGCGTTGCCGGACGGCCGGCACTCTTCCCTGCCCTGTACGCCGTCACCTCAGCACGGCAGCGTAGATCTCCGAGCTGTCCCGGTCGGGGTGCTCTGTCTTGAGCGCCAGGATCCGCAGACGCTGCTCCTCGGTTGCCGCTTTCACGCGAAGCGCGTGGGCAACATGCGGGCGGTCGACGACGTGCAGCCAGAAGGTGAGATCGATCTTCCAGGTATCGGAGTGCAGTACGGCGTAGAGCCGCTCGTCGGTGATCGCCGGGGTAGGGCGCCGATCGTCCCGCTCGTCACCGAAGTCGATGCTTCGAAGCTCGACCCGCTGGGCGATCGTCGTCAGGCCTTCCAGCACCGACGCAGCTGTGGCGTCGGGTGCGTCGAACATGACGTCGAGGTCGCGGGTGACCATGAGGCCGGACAAGGCGCTGCCGATGAGCACCGGCTGCCAGGGAAAGGCCGACTGCAGGTCAAGCTGTTCGAACAGTTCGTGTGCCTCGGCCTGCAAGGCGTTTGCGTGGTCGGCCAGCGTCATGGCTCGACGGTAGAGGGGTGGGATCTGGTGGGCCAAGGGTTTCCCGGGGTGGGGACGTAGAGTGACGTGGCAAACACAGGGGGAATCCTTCATCGGGCGGCGAGCGCCTTCTAGGCCCGTCAGGGCGGGGAAAATTCGGCCCGATCGGGCAGATGTCATGGGTGCACCCATGACAGATGTCAGGGGACGGATCGCTGGCTTCGGATTGCCTGCCGGGCGGACGATTTCGACACCCACCCCACGCCGGTCTCCGCCCCCGACGCACGGTTTACGAGGGAGCGGAGGTCTGCCCAAAACTCGAGGAGTCCCGTGAGGCAACGGATTCTCGTGTCCGCCCTGGGTGTCGGCGCAATAGCCGTCGCTGGGCTGACCGCGCAAGGAATGACCGCACAGGCATCATCCGTCCCCGGGGCAACCGCCGCCCCGTCGTACACCGCCGGAAAGCACGCCAGTCGGGTGTGCTCGACCACCAAGGCCGCACACACCGCGACGTGCAACGCGGTGAAGCTGGTCGACGCTTCCGGCTTCGCGCCGGCGGCCAGTGCACCGCCGTCGACCGGGCTCACGCCGTCCGGGCTGCGCGACGCGTACAAGCTCAACGGGCTGAGCGCCGGCGGCCGTACGGTCGCCATCGTCGACGCCTACGGTTACCCGAACCTGGAGCGCGACCTCGGCGTCTACCGCTCCCAGTTCGGCATCGCCGCCTGCACCACGGCGAACGGCTGCCTGCGGGTCATCAACCAGACCGGCGGTACGACGCTGCCGACGTTCGACGTGGGTTGGGCCGGTGAACAGGCCCTCGACGTCGACGCGGTCTCGGCCGCGGCTCCGGACGCGAAGATCGTGGTCGTCCAGGCCAACTCGGCCAGCTTCGCCGACCTCGGTACCGCGGTGCAGACCGCGGCCAAGCAGGCCGGGGTCGTTGCCATCTCCAACAGCTACGGCGGTGGCGACGCGTCCGACACGACGTACGGCAAGTACTACAACCACCCGGGCATCGCCGTCACCGCATCCACGGGTGACGACGGTTACCAGGGCGGCAGCTACCCGGCGTCCTCGTCGTACACGACCGCCGTCGGCGGTACGTCGCTCGTTGCCGCCAGCAACTCCCGTGGGTGGAGCGAGACGGTATGGAGCGGTGCCGGTTCAGGCTGCTCGACGTACAACACCGCACTGAGTGCGGCTTCGTCGTTCGGCACCGGCTGCTCGAAGCGCGCAATGGCCGATGTTTCCGCGGCGGCCGACCCGTCGAAGGGCGGGATGGCGATCTACTACCCGACCAGCAAGACGGCGTCGACGTGGGCGCAGTTCGGCGGGACGAGTGAGGCGGCGCCGATCATCGCCTCGGTCTACGCGCTGTCCGGCAACACCGCCGGCTACGCGAACGCGCTGCCGTACGGGCACGCGAGCTCGCTGTTCGACGTGACGAGCGGGAGCAACGGTTCCTGCCCGACAACCCAGTGGTGCAACGCCCGCGCCGGCTGGGACGGCCCGACCGGCCTCGGCACCCCGAACGGCGCCTCCGCTTTCTAGCGGCTGCCGTCTGACGCCGAAGCCCTGCCAGCGAACGGGCGGACCCCTACCGCGATTGGGGCCCGCCCGTTCATCAGGGTTCGGTCAGGGTAGGTCGAGCACCACCGGCTGAGGTGGTTCTGACGCTCCTGATTCACAGCATGCCGATGCTGAGGATCAGGTGTATGACAAATCGCCTGCACCGCCCGCTGTTGTGGGTCTCGATCGCACTCGCCGCGCTGGTCCCGGTCACGATTCTCGGCGCACTCTTCGACGACCGGGTCCTGCTCGGTCACCCGATCTGGATGAAGCCGCTGAAGTTCGCGATCAGCCTGGCCTTGTACTGCGGAACCCTCGCCTGGATGCTGTCCCTGCAACGGCGGGCGCGGCGGGTCGGCTGGTGGATGGGCACGATCGTCGCCGCCGGGATCGCCACCGAGATGGTGCTGATCATGCTCCAAGTCGTGTTCCGAGGCCGGCAGTTGCACTTCAACATGTCGACACCGAGCGATGCCATGATCCACAACATCATGGCGACGGCCATCTACATCGTGTGGGCGGCCGTGTTCGTCGTCGCCGTACAGCTGCTGTTCGACAGGCCCGGTGACCGGGCGTTGCGGTGGAGCATTCGGCTCGCACTCGGTACGACGCTCTTCGGCATGTTGCTCGGCTCCCTGATGTTTCGCGCCACCCCGGCTCAGCAGGCCGAAACCGCCGCAACCGGGAAGGAACTGCACTTCGGCTCGCACTCCGTCGGTGTCGAGGACGGTGGCGCCGGTCTGCCGATCACCGGCTGGAGCACCGAGGGCGGCGACCTGCGGATCGGTCACTTCCTCGGCGTGCACGCGCTGCAGGCGATCCCCTTGCTTGCCCTCGGCCTCGTGCTGCTGGCTCGCCGGTTCCCCGCGCTGCGGCCCGAGGGCCTCCGGACCGCCTTCGTCTTCGTCGGTACGGCGTCGTACGCAGCCCTGATGTGGCTGGTCACCTGGCAGGCCCAGCGGGGTGAGTCGATCGCGCATCCCGGCACGACGACACTCAGCGCGGCCGGATGCTGGCTGGGTGCGACCATTCTCCTGTCGCTCCTAGTACTGTTCCGGGCACGAAGGACAACCCTCGTCCCTACGGCATTCCGGTGATTTCCCTTCCCCGAGAGCTCGCGCAGGCTTAGGGTCGGCCCTCGGACGGGTCGTGGAGGGCGATCCGCAGACACGACTCCCTGGAGATTTTGCTGTGACAACATCACGCAGAGGGCGGGGGCTCCTGGCCGTCACCGCCGTCTCCGCCGCGACTGTGCTGGCTGTGACCGCCGCCAGTGGCGCGAATGCGGCGCCGACCGCTGGCCCGCCCACAGGCAAGGCCAAGGCCGCCCAGACCGATACACCCGCGAGCAAGGACCGTAAGGGCAACTACGACGCCCGGACGCCCAGTGCCAAGACCACCTACGCCCGGTCCGCCAAGGTGGCCGGCAAGGAGAGCGCGGCCTCGGAGAAGTTCCGCAACTCGCTCGGCACCCAGGGTGTCGTCGAGCTGGACCCGAACACCGGGACCCCGGCTCAGGTGACCAAGCTGGACGGATTCCTGACCGGCAAGAGCGCCAAGAAGGCCGCGGACATCACGCTGGACTACGTGAAGGCGCACCCGGAGGTCTTCAAGCTCTCCACCGCCGACCTGACCACGCTGAAGCTGCGCAAGGACTACGTCGACGACCTCGGCACGCACCACGTGTTCTGGTCGCAGGTGGTCGACGGCATCGAGGTGTTCGGCAACGGCCTGAAGTCCAACGTCACCAAGAACGGCCAGCTGATCTCGATCATGGGCTCGCCCGTGGCCGGACTCACTGCCCAGGCCCAGACCCGGTCGGCCGAGGCCGCGCCGCAGGTCACCGCCGACGGTGCGCGGACGGCGGCCGCCGAGGACGTCGACGCGAAGCTGAACACGGCGACCGCCAAGACCGCCGGTGTCAGCACGACGTGGAGCAACGGCGACACCGCCAAGCAGGTGTGGTTCCACACCGCCGACGGGCTGCGCAAGGGCTGGCTGACCTACGTCAACGCCGGGAACGCGAAGATCTACAACCACGTCATCGACGCCGCGACCGGCAGCCTGCTGTACCGCAAGGACCTGATTGCCGAGGGCAACGGCGACGCGCTGGTGCAGGACAACTACCCGGGCGCACCCAAGGGCGGTACGCAACGGGTCGAGAACCTGATCTACAACAAGTGGCTGCCGAAGAACGCCAAGACCCTGCTGGAAGGTACGTCGGTCGCGGCCTTCGCCGACATCAACGACGACAACCTGCCGAACACCGGTGAGACGGTCAAGGTGCCCGGCACCGCGACCGGCGGCGAGTACAAGCTGGTTCCGTTCCAGAACTCCTCGTCGTTCTGCTCGGCCGCGTTCATCTGTACCTGGGACCCGGCCAAGCCGACGTCCTGGCGGACGAACCTGAACCAGGACGTCACGAACGCGTTCTACCTGGCCAGCAACTTCCACGACTGGCTGGCCAAGCCGCCGATCAGCTTCACCCCGGCGGCGGGCTCCTTCGACGCCGCGGGCGGCGACCCGGTGCACCTGAACGCGCTCGACGGCGCGGCGACCGGTGCCAACGGCGGCCCGGACGCCAACCACGACGACAACGCGAACATGGGTACGCCGCCGGACGGCACCTCGCCGACCATGCAGATGTACCTGTGGCACTCGCCGGGCAAGTCCGACGCGCAGGAGCCGTGGGTCCCGGCCAGCGGCGCGAACGACGCCAGCATCCTGTACCACGAGTACACCCACGGCCTCTCCAGCCGGCTCGTGATCGATGCCACCGGCAACAACACGCTGAACAGCATCCAGGCCGGCTCGATGGGCGAGGCGTGGAGCGACTTCTACGCGATGGACTACCTGGTCTCGCACGGTCTGGAGAAGGACACGACCGCACCGGGTGAGGTGCTCGAGGGCAAGTACGTCTCCCACGGGGACCTGTTCCGGACCCAGGCGATCGACTGCCGCGTGAAGGCGGTCAGCCCGAACTGCATCCAGCCCGACGGTTCGAAGGGCGGCTACACCTACGCCGACTTCCCGACCATCGGCGGCCGCCCGGAGGTGCACGCCTCCGGTGAGGTCTGGGCACAGACGCTGTGGGACCTGCGGGAGCGCTTCGGCCGCAGCTACGCGCTGAGCATCATCACCCGCGCGATGGAGCTGTCGCCGTCCGACCCGACCATGCTCGACATGCGGAACGCGATCGTGCAGGCCGACCTGGTCGCCAGCGGCGGCAAGAACGCCGGCATCATCTGGCAGGTCTTCGCCAACCGCGGCATGGGCTGGTACGCCGGTGTCGTCGACGGCGGCGACCCCTACCCGGCCGAGGACTTCCACAAGCCGCCGACAGGCGCGACCACGACCCTGACCGGCACGGTCAAGGACAAGGACACCGGTGCTCCGGTGGCCGGCGCGCTCGTCTACATCGGCGGGCACTCGTCCGGCTACGCGGGTGACTACGCGGGTTCGACCGACGCGGCCGGCAAGTACACCATCACCGGTGTCGCTCCGGGCTCCTACCCGAAGGTCGTCGTGTCCGCGCCGGGCTACGAACTCGTCGTCCAGCCGGTCACCGTGAAGGCGGGCAGCGCGGCCAACTTCGTCCCGCGGCGCAACTGGGCATCGGCCTCCGGCGGCGGAACGGTCGCCGGCTTCAACGGACCGGACTACAGCGACTTCGGTTGTGGTCCGGGCGGTGCGATCGACAACGCCCAGGGCACCGGCTGGGGCAGCACCACCGGAGACGACGACGGCAATCCGACCGGCACGATGATCCCGAAGCACGTCGACATCAAGTTGCCGGCGACGGTGACCGTCACCGGGTTCAACGTCGACCCGTCGGCGACCTGCGGCGACTCGGGGACTGCCTCGACCGGTCAGTACCGGATCGAGACCTCGGCCGACGGCACCACCTGGGCCACCGCTCAGGAGGGCACCTTCACCACCGCCAACCAGGGCAAGTACAACCTGCTGGCCCCGAGCGGCAACGCGACCGGTGTCCAGTACGTCCGCTTCTGGATGCTCAGCCCCCAGGTGCCGAACTTCTCGACCACCTGCCCGGGCTCGACCACCAGCGGTTGCTCGTTCACCGACATGACCGAGATCCAGGTCTTCGGTACCAAGTAACGCCGTACCACTACGGAAGGCCGGTCGAGCATCCGCTCGGCCGGCCTTCCGGCATTTCTACTTCTCTTTGGCCGGTGGGACCGTCTGAGCCCAGTCGGCCCAGTCCGCGAGCGCTGTGTAGAGGCGGATGCCGGCCTCGACGGTGACTCGCAGGGACTGCGTCTGCGGGCTGTAGCCGTACTCGCCGCGGTCCTTGGCGTCGGCGACGAGCCGGTACTGCTCGGCCAGATGACGGTAGTACCCGGCCTCGGCCTCCAGGTGCCGTTGCAGATCGTCGGCGTCCATCAGCCAGAAGAACAGTGACCGCAGCAGCGGCTGCAACCGCATGGTGTGGTCCACGTCCACCTCGGTCAGCCAGCGCTTCACCTCGGCCACGCCGGCAGCGGTGATCCGGTACGCCTTCCGCCCACGCGGACCTTCGCTCTCGACCTCGACCAGGCCCTCACCCGCGAGCTTGCCCAGCTCGGCGTAGATCTTCGGGTGTTGGGCCGGCCAGATCGATCCCAGTACCTCCGTGAATCGCCGGGCCAGGTCGTACCCACTGGCCGGTCCCTCGGCGAGCAGCCCCAGCAGCCCGTGCCGCAACGACATGCCGCCTCCTTGATCGTCGTACTGCGTGCCTCGTCGGCAAGCATCTTGACATGTCCCCTCGGACACGTGCATATTCGTTCATGTCCCTGGGGACATGTCCTATAGAACACCTCATGACCAACCTCATGATCAAGGGAGTCGATATGACGCAGAGTCGGGCGGTCCTCATCACCGGTGCGACCGGTGGGATCGGGATGGCCACGGTCGAGTTGCTGCGACGGCGCGGATTCACCGTGTACGCCGGTGCCCGCGGGCGCGCCACCTTCGGCGAGGGGGTGCGGGTGGTACCGCTGGACGTCGCGGATCCGGAGAGTGTTGCCGCGGCTGCCAAGCGGGTCGCGGCGGAGGTCGACGGCCTGTACGCCGTGATCAACAACGCCGGTGTGATCGTGCAGGGTCCGCTCGAGTTGGTGCCCGCGGACGAGTGGCGGCGTCAGCTCGAGGTGAACACGCTCGGCCCGGCTTCCGTCGTTCGCGAGTTCCTGCCGCTGGTCCGGGCCGGCGCGGGGCGGATCATCAATGTGAGCGCGGCGACCGGCCGGATCGCTCTTCCGTTGCTCGGGGCCTTGTCGGCCAGCAAGGCCGGGCTGGAGTCGCTCTCGACTGCGCTGCGATTGGAGCTGGCTGCCTGGAGCATTCCCGTTGTGGTGATCGAGCCGGGCTCCACCGAGACGGCGATCTTCAGCAAGGCCGCCGAGGCCGCGCGGGTGGCCCACGAGCAGGTCGAGACCGATCGGGTCGCCCTCTACCGCCAGCACCTCGCCGCCTACGAGAAGGCCAGCGCGAGCTTCAAGCCAGGGCCGGTGGCGAAGGTCGCCGAGGTCATCGTCCGCGCTGTCGAGGCGCGGCGGCCGAAGCGTCGCTACGCCGTCGGTGACGCCCGCACCTTCGCCGTTCTCACGATCCTGCCCGCCGGCCTCCGCGACCGGCTCGTGAGCACCACGCTCGGCCTCCGCGGGATCAAGCCGTGAGCGTCTCGAGGTAAGGCGGGCCTTCCCACATGATGGACAGTGGGAAGTAAGTGTAGTGACTTGGTTTAGTTTCGCAGGTGTGGATGCTGATGGACGCCGGTCGTCGCCGCGCTCAAGTGGGTGGGGCGGCGACCGAGCCACGCTCGATCAGCGTCGGCACGATGGTGGTCCGGCGGACGCGGCGATTCGTGTCGACGGCCGACGTGACGCGGCTGACGACGTGGTCGACCAGGGCGTCGAGCGGCCAGTGAAAGGTCGACAGGGGTGGCGTGAGCAGCTGGGACATCGGCTGATCGTCGTACCCGAGCAGGGAGATGTCGTCCGGGACACGGAGGCCGAGCTCGCGGCTCGCGGCGTACACCCCGAAGGCCATCGAATCGGCGAGCGCGAGGATGCCGGTCGGGCGGTGCGGGCCGGTGAGCAGCGTCCGCGCGACCTCGGTCGCTCCGGCCAGGTCGTGCGGGCACTGGAGGATGCGGACCTTCAGCTTGAGGTCCTTCCCGATCCGCTGCGCGATCTCCTCGGCCGGCCGCTCGACCTCGAATCGCAGGGTCGGACTCAGGACGGCGACCTGCCGATGGCCGGCCTCCGCGAGTCGGCGCAGCGCCGTGCTCACGCCGGTCTCGTTGTCGAACACGACCTCGGACTTCGCCTTCGCGCCGGGCAACGCGTCGCCGATCGCGATCACCGGCGCCTGCGCGGTGATCGCCGCCCAGCCCTTCGCGGCCGGGTCGATCGGGATCACCACGATCGCATCGGCGCGGTGGTCGACCAGGTGCTGGGCGAGCTCGAGCTGGCGATCGGCATCGCCGGCCGAATCGATGATCCACGCGTTCCGGTCCGGCGCCAGCAACTCCCGGCCGAGGGCGGCCGCGAGTCGCTGCTGCCACAGGTCTTCGAGGGATGCGCAGAGCACCCCGATCGAACCACTGCGCCCGGACGCGAGGGCGCGGGCGACGGGGTCGGCCTGGTAGCCGAGCCGGTCGGCGGCGTCCTGGACGCGTTGTCTGGTCTCCGGGGTCCCGTGCAGGCCGCGCAGCGCGTACGACACAGCGGCCATCGAGAGCCCGGTCTCGGCGGCGATGTCCTTGAGGGTCGGCCTCCGGCTGGTTCCGGACATGCCCACGACCCTAGGGCAAAGCGTGGACAGAAACTTGACAAGGCCATTCTTGAAGCGCTTCAATCATGGGGAACTGAAGCGCTTCAATGTGATCAAATCTCCGGAAGGGGGAGCCGATGATCGACGTCCACCAGCACTTGTGGCCGGCCGCTTTCGTCGACCGGCTCCGGGCTCGCTCCGAGCCGCCGTACCTGGACGGATGGACGCTGCACACTGCGTCCGAGGCGCCGTACGACGTCGACCCGGCCGCGCACGAGATCGACAAGCGCCTCGCCGTGGAGCAAGACGCGGGGACGACGCTCGCCGTCGTGGCGCTGTCGAGCCCGCTCGGAATCGAGCACCTCGCGGATGGCGCGCTGCTCGATGCCTGGCACACGGGAGCTGCTGAGCTGCCGACGCCGTTCAAGGCCTGGGCCGCCGTCAGCTTGCCCGAGCCCGATGTCGCTGGGCTGGAATCCCTGCTGGACAAGGGTTTCGTGGGTCTGCAGTTGCCCGCGCACGTCCTCGGTACGCCCGATCGATGGGCGGCGCTGGGTGATCTGCTCGCGACCGTCGAGCGGTTGGACAAGCCGATCATGGTTCACCCCGGCGTCGCCGGCGCAGGCAGTGAGGCGCCGGGATGGTGGGCGCCGGTGGTCGATTACACGACCCAGCTGCAGGCGGCCTGGTGGGCGTGGCATTGCTTCGGCGGGCGACGTTCGTACCCGAAGCTGCGGCTGTGCTTCGCGGCCGCCGCGGGCCTCGCGCCCGTGCATCACGAGCGGCTGACCGCGCGCGGCGGCCGGCTCGGCACCATCGACCCCAATCTGTACGTCGACACCTCGAGCTACGGCCCGCAGGGAATCGACGCGGTGGCGCGCGTCCTCGGCATCGACCAGGTCGTGCACGGCACCGACCGGCCGTACGCCGGGCCGACCGAGCTCCGCCAAGGCGCCGCCGCAACCGCGGTGATCCGCCACGACAATCCACACCGACTCCTCTTCGGCGCCGGTGCTCGAACTCCTGAGAGGGGAGTGCAGTGACTGCTCAGCCTATTACCGACGTTCCCGACGTCCCGGCGCGCAACGCAAGCCGGCTCGTGGAGCTCAACGACTGTCTGTCGCTGGACAACCTCCCAGGACGTGATCTCGAGCCCGCGGAGCTGGCCGAGCTGGCCGGCGGTCTCGCCGCGCAGCCGCACCTGTGGGAGGACAAGGTCGCCTACAGCGACGACGAGCGCGTGTTCGCCTCGCTGCACCGGGACGCGAACGTCGACGTCTGGCTGATCTGCTGGACCCCGGTCAACGACACCGGCTGGCACGACCACGACGTCTCCTCCGGCGCGGTCGCGGTCGCCCGCGGCAAGCTCGTCGAGCACAACCTGGCCATCGGCGTCGAATCGGTCGAGACCGAGATCGAGGCCGGCGACGTCTACGGCTTCGGCCCCGACCACATCCACCGAGTCGTAGGCCTCGACAAAGGCAGCGTCACCATCCACGCCTACAGCCCGCCCCTGTGGCGCATGGGCCAGTACTCCGTCAAGGACGGCGTACTCCGCCGAGTCTCCGTCTCCTACGCCGACGAACTCCGCCCCCTCGACTAAGAAAACAAGAGATCTGGAGTGGCCGGGTGCCTGGCTTGCTCGGTGGGTATGTGCGGGTTCGCGCAGCACCCAGCCACTTTGATCTGACGGTTATCCAGAAGGCCTGTGAAGCTTGAACATCCGGGCACGGCGGCGGTCCGGGGTGAAGCGGGGTAGCAGCCAGGAACACTCAGCAATCGGGTCTGTGAGCTTGTGTCCAGGTTTGAGTGCCCGTCGGGGTGGTGCGTGACCCGTGGTTGAAGGGTGGCTGTGTTGCCGCCTTCGGCGGGTGACCTGAGCCGATTTCATGGGTTGGCCCATGAAATCGGGGGATGCGGACCCTGGATGCGGGTGTGGAACCCCCGATATGAGTGGCAGACCCACGAATTTGAGTGGGCTACCCAGGAAATCGGGCCGGCGGTGCGGGGGCGGGGTGGCCGGGGTGGGTGGGCTGGTGGGGATGGGTTGTGGGCTGGTGGGGATGGGTTGTTGAGTCGTGGCGATTGGTTCGTGCCGGGATATTTGAGTCGTGGATTATGTCGCGGACGTTGGGCGTGTCGTTGACCACGATCCACGACTCGATGCTCGATCGGCGAGATATCGAGGTGTGGCCGGATCTGTCTCGGTCCTCGGATCAGACTGTGTTCAACTGGCCGGCGAGCCGAGCTTGTCGGCTGAGCATTCACAGCGTCTGCGCCCGACCGCCAGGCCATCACAATCCTCGTTCGGCAGGCGACTCCTGCCGGCTGGCCTCCACCGGAACCGTGAATTGTGATGGCCTGGAGATCCGATCACTCCGTGACTGGCTCCTCGTCAGTCCCGATCCCTCGCATACGACGGGTCGTTGCAATCCCGACACGACGACCACCGACTGGCCGCACCTACGCACCGAGCCCGCAAAGCACCCAGCCACTCTGTCTTTCTTTCCCTGTTCTTTGTTCTTCCCTGCTCTTCGTCGGAGCCTCCTGAATGTCTCGGGGTCCCCGGGCGATCTGCCCCGGGTTGCCCCGGGATCTGGCCTCCCCGGGGTGGTGGTTCGTGTCCAGGATTGCTTGTTATGACTACGCATGTGGAGCTGGAGAAGCACTACACCGAGCGGTATGACGAAGCGAGCCGGTTGGGCTCGACCATCAAGGGACGATTGGAGTTGGCTCGGGTTCAGGACCTGCTCAGCCGGTATCTGCCACCGCCGCCCGCGTCGGTGGCGGACATCGGCGGCGGGCCGGGTGTGCACGCGAGCTGGATGCAACAGCGTGGGTACGACGTCGAGCTGCTCGATCCCGTGCAGCGGCACGTCGTACAGGCGACCGAGGCGGGGATCAACGCCCTTCAAGGGGATGCGCGCCGGCTGCCGTGGGACAACGAGCAGTTCGACGCGGCTTTCCTGGCCGGGCCGATGTATCACCTGCGGGAGTCTTCCGACCGTCGGCTCGCGTTGCGGGAAGCGATGCGGGTATGCAAGCTCGGCGGGTTCGTCGCGGTGGTCGCGATCAACCGCGCGGCGAACCTGATCGGCTCCACGCTGGCCAACACGCTGATTCAGCGGGAGCGGGTGGTCAAGGACATCCTTCGGGACGGGTTCAGTGCGAACAACGATCGGATGGCGCACACGACGTACCACACCGTCGCCCAACTGAGGTCCGAGTTGGTCGGCGTCGGCCTGCGCAGTGTCACGGTGCATGGGCTGACCGGTCCGGGCGGCTGGCTCACCGTGATGATCGACGCGCACTACCAGGGGCAGCCCCTGCCCGACAGCTTGCTGGAGCCGGATCCGCTCCGGACCGCGCTGGAGTGTGCCCGACTCGCGGACGGGCAGCCGGACCTCGTCCAGTCCAGTTCCCTGCTGTTCGCTGTCGGCCAGCGTGCATGACGGTTGGTCTCAGCGCCGGTTGGTACGACGATTGCGGGAGCGGGCGATGCGGTACGTCGTCAGCGGCTGGCCGGTCGCTCCGCTCGCCGTACCACCGGACAACGGCTCGGAGCCCTATCTGGCCGGAGAACCGGTCCGCACCGTCGAGGAGGCCCAGACAGTGTGGTCGGACCATCCCTGGGCGATCGCACTGATCGCCGAGCCCTTCGAGGTGATGGAGCTGCCACCTGAGTACGGCGCACTGCTCAACCAGCAGCTGAAGACGAACTGCCCGACCGCGATGGCGCCCGCGCGGCGGCACTGGTGGTTCTTCCTCGAGCCGGGCTCGGTCGCGGCGCCACACGTCGTCGGGGCCGGTGGCGCTCTCCACCGCGACTGGGTCCCGGCACCGGGCACTCGACTCTCGTCGACCGGTCGCATCCGCTGGCTCGTCCATCCGCACCAGACCCACTGGCACCCATATCGGAGGCAGGATCCTATCGACCAAGTATTGAGTCTCTGACTAAAGTCAGAGAATGAGCATCGGACAGGTACGGCGGTTCCACCGGGTGGTGAGTCAGCGGGTGGGGGCGTTGGACGACGCCTATCTGGGCCGCGGGCGCCCGTTGGGGCAGGCGCGGGTGCTGTGGGAGATCGGGCCGGACGGGTGCGACGTACGGGAACTCCGGAACCGGCTCGAGCTCGACTCGGGGTACGTGAGCCGGCTGCTGCGGGCGTTGGAGGGCAGCGGGCTCGTGCGGGTGGAGCCGAGCGACGCGGACGGGCGGGTCCGGATCGCTCGGTTGACGGCGCTTGGCGTCGCCGAGCGGGAGTTGCTCGACGAGCGGTCGGACGAGTTGGCCGCGTCGATCCTGGAGCCGTTGAGTGCGCGGCAACAGGAGCGGCTGGTCGCGGCGATGGACGAGGTGTCGCGGTTGCTCGACGCGGCCGCGGTCCGGGTCGCGGTGGTGGACCCGGGCACGGCGGAGGCCCAGTACTGCGTGGGCGAGTACTTCGCCGAGCTCGGGCGCCGGTTCGACGGCGGGTTCGATCACAGCCGCAGCATCTCGGCGGAGAACCACGAGCTGACGTCGCCGGCCGGATTGTTGCTGATGGCAACACTTCATGGCGAACCGGTCGGGTGTGGTGGGCTGAAGTTCCACGGCGACGAACCAGCGGAGATCAAGCGGATGTGGGTTTCACCCACCGTGCGTGGGCTCGGTCTGGGGCGACGGCTGCTGGTCGAGCTCGAACGGGAAGCGGGTGCCCACGGGGCTCCCGCCGTACGGCTGGAGACCAACCGAAATCTGGTCGAGGCGATCGCGATGTACCGCGCTGCTGGCTATCAGGAGGTCCCGGCGTTCAACAATGAGCCGTACGCGCATCACTGGTTCGCGAAGGCCCTGTGATGGTCCGGGGAATCCACCCCTGAGGATTCCCCGGACCATCAGTCCAGCAGTTAGGACTTGCGCAGTACGCCGATCAGGCCGTGGGTCTCGTGGTCCGGGCCGGCCGAGAACCAGAGGGCGTCGGTGCCGCCGGTGGAGGCGGTGCCTTGGAGCAGCGCCCACAGGCCGTCGATCTTCAGGGTCTTGCCGTTGGCGTCGCGGACCTGGCCGTCGGACCGGTAGCGGTTGTGCGCCTTCGGCGTCAGGATGTTGATCCGGCCGTCGCCGAAGTTGCCGACGAGCAGTGTGCCGGCGGGCTGACCCCAGGCGGTGGGGGCGAGTGCGAGACCCCACGGCGCGTTCAGGTCACCACGCGACGCGACCCGGCTGACGAGCTTGCCGTCGACCGTGAACTCGTCGACGAATCCGAGCCCGCGGCCGGCCGCGTTACGACCGGTCTTGGGGTCGACCTTCGCGTACGCGACGAAGATCTTGCCGTTCAGCGTTTGCACGTTGAAGGGCGAGTACCCCTTCGGCAGCGAGAAGTCCCGGAACGCCCACCACGGCAGCTTCACCGGGGCGAAGGTGTTGTCGAAGACGTCGATCCGGCCCTGCGCGAAGTTGGACGCGTACAGCCGGTCGTTCGTCGGCGAAATCGCCAGACCGGTGTAGGCGGCGCCGGGTGTCGTGGCCTTGATCTCGGCCGCACCCACCAGCGGCGAGATCGGCGGTCCCCAGGCGGCGATCTGCCCGGTCAGGGTGGAGAAGATGAACCGCGCCGGCGCGCTCGCGGTCCCGTTGCTGAGGACGAATCCGGTGCCCGTGTTCGCGACCTGCCCCGTCGGCAGCGGCACGGTCACCCGGATGGTGGGCACCTTGGTCGCGGTGGTCGCGCCAGGTGCGGACGAATAGAGCGTGGACGACGACGTCCCTTGGTTGGACGTCCACAGCGGAGACGTCGCCGCCAGCGCGAGACCCCACGGGTTCACCAGGTCGGCGTCCTGCAAGGGAGCCTTGCCGGCCTGGTCGGAGACCAGATTCACCTGCTGTACGGCGAGATGCCTCGACCCACCGTGGTCGTCATGAGCGCTGGCGGTCGCGGGCGCGACCAGAGCGAGACCGCTGACGAGTGCGGCCGCGGCTGCGAGTGGACGGCCCTTCAAGCGAAGCGACATGTCACTTTCCTGTCGGTCGGGATGCGGAACACCATCGATACGGCCGGTCGGGCTAGGCGGTTCAATCCCGGCAAGGTAGACATGAAGGATCTCGGGGCGGGATGGATCTGGAGGGGGAGTACATGTCACGGCTAGCGATCGAACCGTTGAATCCGGTGATCTTGCCGCCGGCCACCGGCAACTACGCGCACGGTGTTCAGGTTGAGGGCGCCCAGCGGATGGTGTTCGTCAGCGGGCAGGTGCCGTGGGGCAACGAGTACGGCCGGGTGCCGGAGACCTTCGAGGCGCAGTGCCGGATGGTGTGGCGCAATGTGCTCGCGGTGCTGTCCGAGGCGAGCATGGGAATCACCAACCTGGTGAAGGTGACCACCCACCTGTCCGACCGCCAGTTCCGCACCCTCAACTCGAAGATCCGCGAAGAGATCCTCGGCGACCACGCCCCGGCCCTCACCGTCATCATCTGCGAGATCTACGCCGAAAACTGGCTCCTGGAAATAGACGCAATCGCCGTGGCATAAACGCGCGGCGGACCCCCGGCACTCACCAACCAGATCGACGAGCAACCGCCCACGCTCAAGAAGCCTCCAGGGCTCCGTCGGGCCGGATGTTGGTGAGTGGCGCAGGTTCACCCCAGTCCCCAGCGGCGGTCGTGGCCGCTGGGGCGGGGTGAGGGTCAGGCCCAGGTTTCGGCGTGGGTGGCTACGCCGTTGGGGGCTATCAGTTCGGTGACGACGTCTTCGGCGTCGGCGTCGAGGGGCTCGAAGGGGAGCTCGGGTACGACGTACGCCCTGGCGCCGGCCACCATCTCGATCCCGGGCAGCTCGAACCAGGCCTCGCCGACCTCGCGGCTGATCTCGTAGATGGCCTGCTCGGCGGAGTCCACCGGCTCAACCTCGATGCTCTCGTCCAGCTCGGCCGGGTGCCGCTCCTGCGCGGCGCGGCCGGCGTCCAGCAGCGCCTCCAGGTCGACCACGCGCAGGTCGAACCGTGAGACCACGCTGATCACCTGGTCCTCCTCGGTGTCCTCGTCGTCGGTTTCGTCGTCGGCGTCGTCCAGCAGCAGCGGCGCCGTACCGGTGTGCTCGAAGACAGCCTCGTTCCAGTCCTCGACGAGCTCCTCGAGCGCGGCGTTCTGCTCGTAGATCGCGGCCTGCTCCTCCTCGCCCGTCATCGCGAGCAGGGCCTCGGTGTGGGCCTGGAGACGCTCGGCGAGCTTGGCGCTCGCCGCGGCGAGCGCTTCCCGGGTTTCTGCGGAGAAGAACTGCTCTACGGGGGCGATGTCCATTTCGGTCACTAGGTGTTCTTCCCTTGGTGTGTGGGGCTCTGGTTGCCAGGCGTAAGTATGCGGACTCGCGGCGTTCTCGCGAAGTCCTGTCCGGAATCAGTGCCTGTGAGAAGGCTGTGAGAGGTCTGTGCGGCGGTGTGAGAGGCCTGTGAGAACACTCCTGAGCGGGCAGCGAGCGGTGTGCAGTGAACTCATGAGCACATGGAAGCCGAGGTGCCGTCATGCCTGACGTGATCTACCTCGCCGTCACCGTCGTCGTGTTCGCGGTCGTCTGGGCCGCGTTGCGTGGAGTGGAGAAGCTGTGAGCGCCGAGAACATCGCCGGGCTGGTGGTGGCCGTGGCTCTCGTCCTCTACCTGGTCGCCGCCCTGATCTTTCCCGAGAGGTTCTGATGTCCGACACCGCAGCCGGCCTGTTGCAGGTCGGCCTCCTTCTTGTGCTCCTGGCTGCCTGCTACCGGCCGCTGGGCGGGTACATGGCCCGGGTCTACTCGGGTGAGAAGCACTCCCGGGTCGAGCGTGGGGCCTACAAGCTGTTCGGGGTGGACGCGAAGACCGAGCAGACCTGGGCGGTCTATGCCCGGTCGGTGATCGCGTTCTCGGCCGTCAGCGTGTTCCTCCTCTACCTGCTCCAACGGATCCAGCACGCGCTGCCGCTGTCCAACGGCCTGCCCGGGGTCGAGTCGGGACTGGCGTTCAACACCGCCGCGTCGTTCGTCTCGAACACCAACTGGCAGTCGTACGTCCCAGAGGTCACGATGGGCCACCTGGTCCAGTTCGCCGGCCTCGCCGTCCAGAACTTCCTGTCCGCGGCCGTCGGCATCGTGGTCGCGATCGCGGTGATCCGCGGTTTCGCCCGGAACAAGACCGACCGGCTGGGCAACTTCTGGGTCGACCTGACCCGGACAGTGATCCGCGTGCTGCTGCCGATCTGCATCCTCGGTGGTCTGCTGCTGGTCGCGATGGGCGTCGTCCAGAACTTCTCCAGCGGTCACGAGGTCACCTCGGTCGTCGGCCAGGCCCAGACCCTCCCGGGTGGTCCGGTCGCGAGCCAGGAGGTGATCAAGGAGCTCGGCACCAACGGCGGTGGCTACTACAACACGAACTCCGCCCACCCGTTCGAGAACCCGAACGGCCTGTCGAACCTGTTCGAGATCTTCCTGCTGCTGCTCATCCCGGTCTGCCTGACCCGGACCTTCGGCGTGATGGTCAAGGACAAGCGGCAGGGCTACGCGATCCTCGGCGTGATGGGCACGATCTGGGGAGCCTTCGTGGTCCTCACGACGTTCTTCGAGACCCAGGGCGCCGGTACGGCGACCCGCGCGGCCGGTGCCGCGATGGAGGGCAAGGAGACCCGCTTCGGCGAATGGGCCTCGTCGCTGTTCGCCGTCTCGACCACGGGTACGTCGACGGGCGCGGTCAACGCGATGCACGACTCGTTCACCCCACTCGGTGGTGGTGTGCCGCTGTTCCACATGATGCTGGGCGAAGTGACACCCGGCGGTACCGGAACCGGTTTGTACGGCATCCTGGTCCTCGCCGTCCTGACGGTCTTCGTGGCCGGGTTGATGGTCGGCCGGACTCCGGAGTACCTGAAGAAGAAGATCACCGGGCGCGAGATGAAGCTGGTCTCGCTGTACATCCTGGCCACGCCGACCGTCGTACTGGTCGGTGCCTCGATCGCGATGGGACTGGCGACAGCACGCGCGTCGATTCTCAACACCGACAGCCCGCACGGCTTCTCCGAAGTGCTGTACGCCTTTACGTCGGCCGGTAACAACAACGGCAGCGCGTTCGCCGGCATCAGCGCGAACATCCCCTTCTACAACACGGCTCTCGGGCTCGTGATGCTGCTCGGCCGGTTCGTGCCGATCGTGATCGTGCTGGCCCTGGCCGGCTCGTTCGCCCAGCAGCAGCCGGTGCCGGTGACCCAGGGCACGCTGCCCACCCACAAGGCGCTGTTCGTGACGATGCTGGTCGGAGTGGTCATCATCGTCACCGGCCTGACCTACTTCCCCGCTCTCACCCTCGGACCCCTCGCGGAGGGACTGTGACCACGCTCGTGAAGACCCCTCCTCCGGCCCCCAAGAAGGCCCCCAAGAACGCCGCTGAGAAGGTGGCGAAGAAGGCACCGTCGGGTGCGTTCGACCCGAAGATGCTGCTGACCTCGTTGCCGGACGCGCTGCGCAAGCTCGATCCGCGCGTGATGGTGAAGAACCCGGTGATGTTCGTGGTCGAGGTGGGCGCGGTCGCGTCCACGATCAAGGCGATCACCGACTCCAGCGTGTTCGTCTGGTGGATCGTGGTGTGGCTCTGGCTGACCGTCGTGTTCGCCAACCTGGCCGAGGCGGTGGCCGAGGGCCGGGGCAAGGCCCAGGCCGAAACGCTGCGGCGGGCCAAGACCGAGACCACGGCACGGCGCCTCACCGACACCGGTCAGGAGGAGATCCCGGCCACCCAGCTTCAACTGGGCGACCGCGTGGTCGTCGAGGCGGGACAGATCATCCCCGGTGACGGTGACGTCATCGAGGGTGTGGCCAGCGTCGACGAGTCGGCCATCACCGGCGAATCGGCTCCGGTGATCCGGGAGTCTGGTGGCGACCGCAGTGCGGTCACCGGTGGTACCAAGGTGCTGTCGGACCGGATCGTCGTACGGATCACGACCAGGCCGGGCGAGAGCTTCATCGACCGGATGATCGCGCTGGTCGAGGGCGCGTCGCGGCAGAAGACGCCGAACGAGATCGCGCTGAACATCCTGCTCGCCAGCCTGACGATCGTCTTCATGATCGCGGTCGCGACACTGCCGACGTTCGCCAACTACGCGCACACGAATCTGAACATCGTGATCCTGGTGGCCCTGCTGGTCGCCCTGATCCCGACCACGATCGGCGCGCTGCTGTCCGCGATCGGCATCGCCGGGATGGACCGGCTGGTCCAGCGCAACGTGCTGGCGATGTCCGGGCGCGCGGTCGAGGCAGCGGGCGACGTGAACACGTTGCTCCTGGACAAGACCGGCACCATCACGCTGGGCAACCGGCAGGCGTCGGAGTTCATCCCGGTCGAGGGTGTGACCGACACCGAGCTGGCCGATGCGGCGCAGCTGTCCAGCCTGGCCGACGAAACCCCGGAGGGCCGGTCGATCGTCGTACTGGCGAAGACCGGCTATGGACTGCGTGAGCGGCACACCGGCGAGTTGCCGCACGCAACCTTCGTCGAGTTCACGGCGCAGACCCGGATGAGTGGGGTCGACGTGGACGGCCGGCAGGTCCGCAAGGGCGCGGCCGGTGCGGTCAACGCCTGGATCCACCAGCACGGTGGCGCTGCCGACCCACAGCTCGGCGAGATCGTCGACGGCATCTCCGCCTCCGGAGGTACGCCGCTCGTCGTCGCCGAGAGCGTGGACGGGAAGGCGCGTCCGCTGGGTGTCATCCACCTCAAGGACGTGGTCAAGGAAGGCATGCGGGAGCGGTTCGACCAGATGCGCGCGATGGGCATCCGGACCGTGATGATCACCGGTGACAACCAGTTGACCGCGCGGGCGATCGCCGAGGAGGCCGGGGTCGACGACTTCCTGGCCGAGGCGACGCCCGAGGACAAGATGGCGCTGATCAAGAAGGAGCAGGAGGGTGGCCGGCTGGTCGCGATGACCGGTGACGGGACCAACGACGCTCCGGCGCTGGCCCAGGCCGATGTCGGTGTGGCGATGAACAGCGGGACGTCGGCCGCCAAGGAGGCCGGCAACATGGTCGACCTCGACTCCAACCCGACCAAGCTGATCGAGATCGTCGAGATCGGCAAGCAGTTGCTGATCACGCGCGGATCGCTGACCACGTTCTCGATCGCGAACGACGTGGCCAAGTACTTCGCGATCCTGCCCGCGCTGTTCGCGGCGGCGTACCCCGGCCTGGACAAGCTGAACATCATGCAGCTGCACTCGCCGGAGTCGGCGATCGTGTCGGCCATCGTGTTCAACGCACTGGTGATCGTGGCGCTCGTTCCGCTGGCGTTGCGCGGCGTTCGGTACCGGCCGTCCTCGGCGTCCTCGATGCTGCGGCGCAACCTGTTGATCTACGGCGTCGGCGGCCTGATCACGCCGTTCCTCGGAATCAAACTCCTGGACCTGGTGATCTCCCTGATCCCCGGTCTACGTTAACTGTGTCCAATTCTTGAAGGGTAGTTGTCAATGGCAAGCAATCTCCCGGGCTCGGTTCGCCAGTTCGGGGTCGCAATCCGGGCCCTGCTGGTCTTCACCGTTGCGCTCGGCATCCTTTACCCGCTGGCGATGACCGGTGTGGCCCAGGCGCTGTTCCACAGCAACGCCAACGGCTCGGTCATCCAGGTGAACGGGAAGGACACGGCCTCGGACCTGATCGGTCAGGCCTACACGATGGACAGCGGGAAGAAGGACGACAAGGGCGACCCGATCATGGTCGCGGACCCGAAGTGGTTCCAGACCCGGCCGTCCGCGGTCGACTACGACGCGATGGGTAGCTCGGGCTCGAACCTCGGCCCGAACAACGCCGACCTGCTCGCGGCCGTCGAGGAGCGGAAGAAGGCCGTCGCCGCGCTCGAGGGTGTCCAGGAGTCGCAGGTCCCACCGGACGCGGTCACGGCCAGCGGCAGCGGTCTCGACCCGGACATCAGCCCGGCGTACGCCGCTCTGCAGATCAACCGGGTCGCCCGTGAGCGCGGGCTCGACGTCGCGAAGGTCCGGCAGTTGGTGCAGGACAACACGAAGGGGCGCGCGCTCGGCTTCCTCGGCGAGCCTGTCGTCAACGTGGTCACCCTCAACAACGCCCTCGCGACACTGGGCTGAGCTGAGATCATCTAGGCATGAACGAGCGAAGCGAGTTCATCATTCAGCACAGCAGCAAATGCTCATTCGCGCCCGGAGCGAAGCGAGGACGTGAATGAGCAAGAGCGGCCGTGGGCATCTGCGGATCTACCTGGGTGCCGCGCCCGGCGTGGGGAAGACCTACAAGATGCTGGGCGAGGGGCAGCGCAGGCTGTCCCGGGGTACCGATGTGGTGGTCGGATTCGTCGAGACCCACGGCCGCGAACACACCGCCCAGATGCTCGAAGGGCTCGAGGTCGTCCCGCGCCAGATCATCGACTACCGCGGCGCGAGCTTCACCGAGATGGACATCGACGCGGTGCTGGCCCGTCGACCAGAGGTTGCTCTGGTCGACGAGCTCGCGCACAGCAATGTGCCGGGCAGCCGGAACGAGAAGCGCTGGCAGGACATCGAGGAGTTGCTCTCCGCCGGGATCGACGTGATCTCGGCAGTCAACATCCAGCACCTCGAGTCGATCAACGATGTCGTCGAGAAGATCACCGGCGTACCGCAGCACGAGACGGTCCCGGACCGAGTGGTCCGGTCCGCGGACCAGATTGAGCTGGTCGACATGACGCCGGAGGCGTTGCGCCGGCGGATGGCGCACGGCAACGTCTACGCGGCGGACAAGATCGACGCTGCCTTGGGCAACTACTTTCGCGTCGGCAACCTGTCCGCCCTCCGCGAACTCGCGCTGCTCTGGCTGGCCGACCGGGTCGACGCGGGCCTGCAGCAGTACCGTGCTCAGCATGACATCGATTCGACCTGGGAAGCCCGGGAGCGCGTCGTGGTCGCGCTCACCGGTGGTCCCGAGGGCGAGACACTGATCCGGCGTGCCGCCCGCATCGCCGCCAGGTCCTCCGGTGGAGACCTGCTCGCAGTCCACGTCGCCCGCTCCGACGGCCTGACCGGCGCCGACCCGAAACGGCTGGCCGATCAGCGCAATCTGGTCGAGAGCCTGGGTGGTACGTACCACCAGGTCGTCGGCGACGACATCTCCGACGCGCTGCTGACGTTCGCGCGCGCGGAAAACGCTACCCAGCTGGTTCTCGGCGGGTCCCGCCGGTCTCGGCTGTCCTCGTTGCTCACAGGCCCTGGTATTGGGTCGAGCACGATCCGAGACTCTGGTGATATCGACGTCCACATCGTCACCCATTCGTTCATGGGCCGTGGCCGGTTGCCGCGGTTGCGGGGCAGTCTGTCCACGCGCCGCAAGGTCGAGGGCTTCGTCCTGGCCGTCCTCCTGCCGCCGCTGCTCGCGCTGTTGCTGGATCTCGGCAGCGACCATCTGAACCTGACCAGCAACGTGCTGGCCTTCCTCCTGGCTGTGGTCGTCGTGGCCCTGGTCGGCGGGCTGTGGCCGGCGATGCTGACCGCTCTCGCCGGCACGCTCGTACTCAACTACTTCTTCACCCCGCCGGAGCGGACGTTCTCGATCGCCGACCTGAACAACGCGCTCGCGCTGGCGATCTTCATCCTGGTGGCGGCGCTGGTGAGTTCGGTGGTCGACCGGGCGGCCCGTCGGACCAGACAGGCGGCTCGGGCCGCGGCCGAATCCGAGACGCTGGCGACGCTCGCCGGGTCGGTGCTGCGCGGTGAGACGGCGTTGCCGGCCTTGCTGGAGCGAGTGCGCGAGGCCTTCGGGATGACCGGGGCCTGCCTGATGGAACGCGTGGATGACGACGAGCTGACCGAGGTCTGGCGCCCGTTGGCCTCGGCCGGGACGCTGACCTGCACCCGGCCGGAGGAGGCCGACGCGGAGATTCCGGCGCGCGACGATCTGGTCCTGGTTCTTCAGGGCCATCAGTTGGCGGCCGACGAGCGCCGGCTGGTCGGGGCGTTCGCCGCTCACGCCGCGGCCCTGGTGGATCGGGCCCGGCTGAGTGAAGCGGCCGCGGAGGCGAAGCCGCTGGCCGAGGCGGACAAGCTGCGTACGGCGTTGCTCCGGGCGGTCGGGCATGATCTTCGGTCGCCGCTGGCCTCGGCCAAGGCGTCCGTGACCAGCTTGCGCTCCGATGACGTGGAGTGGAGCGACTCCGAGCGGGCCGAGCTGCTGGAGACGGCGGACGAGTCGCTGGATCGCTTGTCGCGGCTGGTGGACAACCTGCTCGATCTCAGTCGACTGCAGGCCGGCGTGCTGCCGGTCTTCACCCGGCCGATGGCGATGGACGAGATCATCCCTGGTGTGCTGGCGGAGTTGGGCGACGACGGTGACAAGGTCACGGTCGACATTCCGCATACGCTGCCGCTGGTCGAGGCCGACCCCGCGCTGTTGGAGCGGGTGGTGGCGAATCTGCTGGCCAACGCGGTCCGGTACTCACCGCCTGGGCGGGCGCCGTTGATCACGGGCAGTGCGCTCGGGGACCTGGTCGAGATCCGCGTGATCGACCGCGGGCCGGGCATCCCGCAGCAGGATCGCGATCGCGTCTTCGCGCCGTTCCAGCGGCTCGGGGACACCGACAACACGGTTGGCGTCGGGCTGGGGCTGGCCCTGGCCCGTGGATTGGCCGAGGCGATGCACGGGACGCTGCTGCCCGAGGACACTCCGGGTGGCGGCCTGACGATGGTGGTGTCGATTCCGACCGCGACCCTCCGCCCGGCCGATGTACCGGTCCCAGGTGCCCGTGAACGGTCCGAAGAGTCCGCGACGACAGAAGGACAGGAATGACCCGCGTACTGGTGATTGATGACGAGCCGCAGATTGTGCGGGCGTTGCAGATCAATCTGAAGGCACGTGGGTACGAGGTGCATCTGGCCGGCACCGGCACGTCGGCGTTGAAGGTCGCGGCGCAACACCCGCCGGAGCTGGTGATCCTCGATCTCGGCCTGCCCGACTTCGACGGCGTCGACGTGATCCGTGGCCTGCGCGGCTGGACTGAGGCACCGATCCTCGTACTGTCCGGCCGCACCGACCAGACCGACAAGGTCGAGGCACTGGACGCCGGTGCGGACGACTACGTGACCAAGCCCTTCGGCATCGACGAGCTCCTGGCCCGGATGCGCGCCGTCCTGCGCCGCGCCAACATCGCCCAGGACCAGCCGGT
Organism: Kribbella sp. NPDC055071; assembly: GCF_053608045.1. Lineage (NCBI taxonomy): Bacteria > Bacillati > Actinomycetota > Actinomycetes > Propionibacteriales > Kribbellaceae > Kribbella > Kribbella sp. NPDC055071. The sequence continues at coordinate 193,874 of NZ_JBSGUS010000016.1, read as the reverse complement.
GGTCACCGTCGGCGGTGCCACCGTCGACCTCTCCGCCAAACGCGTCACCCTCGAGACCGGCGAAGACATCCGCCTGACTCCGACGGAGTGGCATCTCCTCGAGGTCCTGGTCCGCCACCCCGGCAAACTCATGTCCCAACGCCAACTCCTCACCGAGGTCTGGGGCCCTGGCTACGAAACCGCCAGCGGCAACCTCCGCTTCTACATGGGCCAACTCCGCCGCAAACTCGAAGAGGACCCGGCCCGCCCAAAACACCTACTCACCGAGCCAGGCATGGGCTACCGTTTCGAACCGTGAGCACACTGGGGGAACCGCGCCGAAAGAGTCACGCCAAGCGCACCGCCGAGAGCCAAGCGGCCTTCTTGATAAGGCATTTGCGGCCTGGGATGAAGCTACTGGATCTGGGTTCCGGCCCTGGGTCCGTCACCGTCGGCCTGGCCGCATTGGTGGCGCCCGGGGAGACAACCGGGTTCGATCTGCATCCCGGCGTGCCTGAAGGGACAGCCGAAGGGGCAGTGACCTTGGTGACGGGTGACGCCCATGAGTTGCCCTTTGAGGACGGGACTTTCGATGCGATCTTCTCCAGCGCGATGCTTCAGCACGTGCCGGATCCGTTGAGCGTTCTCCGGGAAGCGCGACGGGTGGCCAAGCCCGGTGCGGTGATCGGCCTGGTCGATGCGGACTGGGACGGACAGTTGCTTTGGCCAACCAATTCGCTGCTCGAGCGGTCGTCCGAGGTGATGAGTGAGCTTCGGGCCGGGACTTCGCCGTACGTCGGGAAGCAGTTGCGGTCGCTGCTCGTCCGGGCCGGCTTCGTGCGGTGTGAGAGCTACGCCCGAGTCGTTCACCACGGCACACCGGAGGAGGTCGCCGGGGTCGGCACCTTCACCGCGAGTCTGTTGGCGCGGCAGGAGGAGAAGATCCTGTCCGGCGGACTGGCGACCGGCGACGAGCTGACCGCGATGATCCAAGCCTGGAAGGACTGGTCCGAGGAGCCCGGTGGTTTCCTCGCGCGCTTCTGGGTGGAAGCGGTCGGTTGGGCGTCAGAGGCTGATAGTTAGCAGGGTTGCTGCGGGTTCGGTGGTCGGGGTGTCGCCGAGCCGGTGCCGTTCGTGCGCTGTGCTCGCCGTGTCAGTAGCCGCGGATGCCGTCGATCTCGATGGCGACGATGTTGGGGTTGGTGCCGGCGTGGGCGCGGCCTCCGCTGCCGGGCAGGATCGCGAAGTGCAGCCCGGCCAGGTTGGTGTGGTGGGGCTTGCCGTCCAGGTTCTTCCCGATCCAGTCGTGGACCTCGGCCGACGATTGGGCGGTGGCGAGGTCGGCGGCCAGTTCGAGATGGGCCCGGATGCGGTTGAAGATGGCGTCGTTGACCGTCCTGCCGAAACCGACGTACCCGTGCACGTAGAGCGCCTTGTCACCGACCTGCTTGCAGAAGCCCACGTTCGCGATCTTGGTCCCGCACGGGCTGTAGGTATCGATCGAGTACACCTCGGTGCCGCGGGTCTGCGCGCAGCTGGTCAGGCCCACGTCCGATGGCGGTTTGCACGCCAGGCCTTGGCGTCCGACGGCCTTGACGACCGCCGGGACCGTGACTCTGGTCTGACCATCCAGCCGGACGCTCGGCACTTTGCCCTTGGCGGTCAGCTTGAGTTCATGCCGCGTGCCGTCGGGGTCGTTGTGCTGCGTCGCCGTACCCCAACCGATGCGGGGCGCAGCCGCGGTCGACGAACGCAGCACTGCAGCGTCCGCGGCCGGTAGCACTGAGGTGGTGACGGCGTTCAGTGCGGCCTTGTAGATCCGGGTCGCGGCGGCCCCATCCTCGTACGTGTTCACTTCGATGTGCGCGTAGGTGACGTCGTTGTCCGGGGCCTGCATGATCACGCGCTGATCGCCGTTCGGCAGCGCCGGATCCGCGAAGCAGCTGACGGTGAGCACGGGCTCGGCGAAGCTGTCGACACACGCGAATCCGGCCGTGGTCAGCGCCGTGACCGCCGCGTCCAGCTTCTCCGGGCGGCCGACCGGCTCCTCGGTCGGAGTGGTCGACGGGTTTGCAGACGACGGGTTGGTCGAGGTCACCGGCGGAGTGCTGCCGGGCGAGGCCTGGCCGTCGCCGTCGCCGTACTTGATCATCACGAAGAGGCCGAGTCCCGCGAGCACGGCGAACACCAGGCCTCCGATGGTGACCGCGATCAGGATTCCTCGTCGCGGACCTCTGCCGGGCGGTTGCGGATACGGGGGCTGCCCGGGCCATTGCTGGTACGGCGGTTGCTGCGGGGGGTACTGCTGTTGATACGGCGGCGGCGGTTGCTGTGGGTACGGCGGTTGCTGCTGCGGGTATTGAGGTTGCTGTCCGGGGTCTGGCGGTGGTTGCTGCCAGTTCATCCGCCACCTCCGATCAGGGCTACTGGGCGTCAGAATGACACAGTCCCGGGGCAGATGATGTCCGTTTCCTTCAAGACGCAAAGGTTCGTTCCGCGAGAGGCTCGGAGCATGGACATCTTCACCGCAGGTCGTGATTTCGTACGGCGGGAGGCCCGGCTGGTCGAGAGCCGGCTCTTCGCGACGCTCTTCGAGGACGCCGATCCGGCGGGTGTGGTCGAGGCGCTCCGCGGATACCAGAACGTCGACGGCGGTTTCGGGCACGGTCTGGAGCCGGACAAGCGCTGTCCGGACAGCCTCGCGCTGGACGTCGAGGTCGCGTTCGACACCTTGCTCGCTGCGGGTGCCCGGGACGACGCGATGATCGGCCGTGCCGTCGACTGGCTGGCCTCAACCGCGACCGCCGATGGCGCGGTCGCCCTGTGCTCACCGGCGGTCGCGAACTACCCACGGGCCGAGCACATCAGCGAGTGGACGTACCAGCCCGGCCTCAACCCGACGGCAGGCCTGGTCGGACGGCTCCACACCCTCGGCTTCGACCACCCCTGGCGGGAGAAAGCAGGCGCCTGGTGTGCGGCCGAGCTGGCCAAGGGATTCCCCGAGGACGCGCACGGCATGCACGAGGCCCTCGAGTTCCTCGAACACACCGACGGCGTCGACCTCGATCGCATCCGTGATTGGCTGCCCAAGCTGTCGCATTACCGCGCCGATGCCGCGGATCCGTCGTACGGCGTCACTCCGCTCCACCTCGCCCCGACGCCGGACTCGTTCTGGCGCCCGCTGTTCACGGATGCTCAGCTCGACGCGCATCTGGACCGGCTGCTCGCCGATCAGCAGGCCGACGGCGGTTGGGCGATCACCTGGGAGCCGCCGGGTACGTCGTCGACCCTCGCCTACCGGGGGATCGTCACGGTCGGTGCAGTGCGGACCCTGAAGGCCTACCACCGGATCTGAACGTGCGACGACCCTCCGCGACAGTTCGCGGAGGGTCGTCGTTTTCGTTGCCGTGGCCGCGGCATCCACGTCGCGGCTCCGGCACTACCAGGAAGACTTGGTGATGCCGGGCAGTTCGCCGCGGTGCGCCATGTCGCGGAAGCGGATCCGCGAGATCCCCGCCTTGCGGAGATAGCCGCGCGGGCGCCCGTCGGCGGCGTCGCGGTTGCGGACCCGGATCGGGCTCGCGTCGCGCGGGAGCTGCTGCAGCTTCAGCCGCGCCGCGACGCGCTCCTCGACCGGCACGCTCTGGTCGGCGATGACGCGTTTCAGCTCGGCCCGTCGCTCGGCGTACCGGGCGACGGTCTCCTTGCGCTGCTCGTTCTTGACGATCTTGCTGGTCTTCGCCATCGAGGCTTACCGCGCTTCGCGGAACTCGACGTGCTGGCGGACCGTGGGGTCGTACTTGCGCATGACCAGGCGGTCGGGATTGTTCCGCCGGTTCTTGCGCGTTACATAGGTGAAGCCGCTGCCCGCCGTACTACGGAGCTTGACGATCGGGCGGAGGTCGTTGCGCTTGGCCATACTGTCCTTTCCGGGATCACCTGGCGGGTGACCCTCGCTGTACGGAACGCCGGCGGGGTGGCCGCTATTCCGCTTCGGAGTGTACGTTGTATTGGTAATCATTTTCAATAAGAGGGGAGTCCGGATGCTGCCGGTGACCTTGCTGACGGGTCTCGACGAGGCGTTTCGTGCCGCGGTCGCGGGGAATCTGCTCGCCGCCGGACCCGCGGGCGTCCTGATCGAGTACGACGTCGGTGGCCTGACCGACGGCTCCGTCGTACGGATCGCCCGGACGGCCGGCGGGGTGATCGATCGCGAGGTGATCCGGATGGATCATCCGTGCGTCTCGTGCGCGATGCGGGGGTCGCTGGTGCAGCTGTTGCTCAGCATTGCGGCGGTCGAGCGGTACGAGGTCGCGATCGTGAGCGTCCCGGCGGCCGGTGACACGCAGGCTCTGGCGGTCGAGATCGCGCGGGATGGTGCCGGCGAGCTTCGGGTCGACGCGGTCGTGACCACGGTCGATACGGCCACGGTGATCGAGGATCTGACCGGCGAGGAGTTGGTCCGGGAGCGCGGCATTCCGACGGCGGCCGAGGACGGGCGAGCCGTGGCGGAGGTCGTCGTACGGCAGGTGGAGTACGCCGGTGCAGCCGTCCTGAGCAGTGACGACGCGACGGTCAGCGGGCTCGTGCGGGCCATCAACCCGCAGTTGGTCGTGCGGACGACGCCGGCCGGGCTTCTCGGCGTACGGCTACCGTCCGCTGTTGTCGAGCCTGGCTCGATCGTGGCCGCTAGCGACGATGACGGCGAGGTGCGGACGTTGGTGTGGCAGTCGGATCGACCGTTCCACCCTGAGCGGTTGTACGACGCGCTCGAGGATCTGGTCGCGGGTACGGCCCGCGGCCGCGGGACTGTGTGGATCGCGACGCAGCATCGCAATCGGCTCAGCTGGGACAGTTTCGGCACGAACATCTCGATCGGGGTCCTCGGTCCGTGGCTGGCCGACCTGCCGGCCGACCGCTGGCCGTCGGTCGGGCAGCAGCACCAGGCCCGGTCGGCCCTCGATTGGCACCCCGAGTACGGCGATCGGGCGTCGTACCTCTCGATCACCGGGATCGGCCTGGATCTGCGGGAATTACGCGAGCGCCTGGATGGTTGTGTCCTTCGTGCGGATGAAGCGGTCCACCCCTTGACCGATCCGTTCGCCCCCTACTTGGAAGGAAGTACGGCAGCATGAAGAAGGACATCCACCCCGAGTACCGCCGGGTCGTCTTCCGGGACAAGTCCGGCAACTTCAGCTTCCTCACCGGTTCGACGCGCGAGAGCAGCGAGACCATCGAGTGGCACGACGGGAACACCTACCCGGTCGTCGACGTCGAGATCTCGTCCGCCAGCCACCCGTTCTACACGGGCCAGCAGCGCGTGATGGACACCCAGGGCCGCGTGGAGAAGTTCAAGAAGCGCTACGGCCAGAAGTAAGACTCTGAAAGCCCGCCGACCATCGAGGTCGGCGGGCTTTGTCGTACCGGCCACGCCTTGGCCTCACGCCGTTTTAGGGTTCGATCTCATGACGATCGACGCGTACGACCTGCCCGGTGAGTTCGTGAAACCGGAAGGCATCACGCTGGGCCCGGACAACGACTTCTTCTCCGGCAGCCGGACCGACGGGACGATCTACCGCTGCGGTCTGGGCGATCAGGTGGCCGAGGTGTGGTCACCGGGCGGTGTCGACGGACGGACCATCGTGCTCGGGTTCGCGCTGTACGCGGACGTGCAGCTGGTCGTCTGCGGAGCCGAAACCGGCACGCTGTACACCTACGACCTCGCGACCCGCGAGCTGGTCTCCCGGCGAGCGATCGAGGGATACCTCAACGACGTGTGGGTGATCGGCGATCACGCCTACGCGACCGACTCGTCGCAACCGGTGGTCTGGCGCTTCGACCTGCCGAACACCGAACTGGCCCCGGAGCCGATCCGCCTGCAGGACACCGGCCCGAAGGTCTACCCCAACGGGATCGTCGCCTTCAACGACGAGGTGCTGCTGGTCGCGGATCCGGGCGAGGAGGTCTTGCTGCGGGTCGAGCTCGACGGTTCCACCCAGGTGCTCGCGACCGAATGGGCCGCGGACGGTCTCGTCTTGCTGGACGACCTGCTGATCGGCGTCTGCAACCGCGGTGACGTCCTCGAGACCGCCGAGTTCTTCCTCTCCGCCCTCCGCCTCAACCCCGACGCCACTGCCGCGACCCTGCTCGGCCGCTACGACGACCCGCGCTTCGACACCCCGACCACCGTCGCCTACGACGGCGAGCGTCTCCTGGTCGTCAACGGCCAATCCGCCAAAGGCCCCGCCGCCGCACCCCCCTTCCAGGTCATCGCCCTCCCGGTCCCCTGGTAGTCCGCGTGCAGCTCGACAGGACGTGTCAGCCGGAAAGCGCGTGCCGCGTAGGCGGCCGAGCGTGAACCTGGGTTGCGCAGACGTATACGTCCTGTCGACCTGCACGCCTGTGCAGGCTCAGGCTTTGTGGCAGAAGGCTTCGAGCCAGCGTTCGCCGGAGCGGACGTAGACCTGGCTGATCCATTCTTCGGTTTCGTACGGCGTTCCGTCCCAGCTGCCGGAGCTTGCCTTGCGGGCGGTGAGGACGACCGTGTCGCCGATCCGAGCGATTCGTTCGTCGCCAACCGTGGTCATGCTGTGGTGCTGTAGCCGGCCTGAGGCGATCCAGGCGATGATGTCGGCCTTGGGTGTGATTCCGGTGGCGTCGACGGCGACCCAGTCGTCGGTCCAGCAGCTCGCGATCAGCCCGGCGTCGTTGCCGATCAGAACCGCGTCCGCCGCGGCCGCCTCGGCGCGTACCTCTTCTTCGACTGTCATGGGTCGGATTCTCCACCAGAAAGCGTCTCGGATTCGAGATGGTTAGGTGAGCGCGGCGCTTACTCCACAGGCCCGGGCGGTTCCACACTGTGGGGATGGAGCCGGTGGAGCTGTCCGGGAGTGGGTTGACGCCGCTCGAGGCCGTTGCGCTCGGGCAACGGCGTACGGCGGTGCGGGTGAGCGACGAGGCCCGGAAGCGGATGCACGAGTCGGCCCTGGCGGTGGCCGAGGTGGCCCGGCATCGGCCGGTCTACGGCCGGACGACCGGGGTCGGCGCCAACCGGGACGTCCTCACGTCCGACCCCGAGCACGGCGCGCGGTTGCTCGGATCGCATTCCACCACCGGCACAACGTCGTACCCGAAGGATGTGGTCCGGCTCGGTCTCCTGATCCGGGTGAACCAGCTCGCCGCCGGCGGCTCCGGCCTCGAGCCCGCCGTGGCGGACGCGATCGTTGCCTTGCTCAACGATGACGAGCTGCCGGACCTGCACCGGGGCGGCGCGATCGGTACCGGCGACCTGGGCCCGCTCGCCGAACTCGGTCTCGCCCTCGGTGACGTCATCGACGGCACCAGCGCGCTCCCACTGCTGTCCAGCAACGCGATCACCCTCGCCGAATGTTGCCTCGCGTACGTCGAAGCCGCCACGCTCGTCAATGTCGTACCGATCGTCGGCGCACTCTCCCACGTCGCGATGCGCGGCAACGGCGAGGTGTACGACGTTCGCGTGCACGAGGCTCGTCCGCAGCCCGGGCAGGTCCGGGTCGCGCGCCGGATGCGCGGCCTCCTCGACGGCTTGCCGATCCCGCCGGCCCGGATCCAGGATCCCTTCGGTTTAAGGGCCTTCGCGCAAGTCCTCGGTCCGGCCGTCGACCATGTCGATGCCCTCGGCAACAGTCTGCGGATTGACATCAACGCCTCCGCCGAGAACCCGTTGGTTGCCGGCGACACCGTCCTCCACAACGGCAACTGGCACGCGATGCCGATCGCACTGGCGCTCGACTCGCTCCGCCTCAGCCTGCACAGCGTCGCAACCCTGTCGACCTCCCGGGTCGCGAACCTCGTCGACCCCGAATTCACCGGCCTCAGCCGCTTCCTCGCCAGCGGCGCCGAGGCAAGCTCCGGCGTGATGATGATCGAGTACGTAGCCCACGACGCACTCGCCGCCGTCCGCTCCGCCGCCCAACCAGCCACCCTAGGCACCGCCACCCTCTCAAGAGGCGCCGAACACCACGCCAGCTTCGCCCCCCAAGCAGCAGTCCTAACAGCCCAACTCCTCGACGCATTGCGCGAGGTCATCGCGAGCGAACTCGTCACCGCAGTCCGCGCAATCCGCCTCGCCGGCCTGACCCCCGAGCACCTCACCCCAGCCGCGATAGCCCCCTGGCTGGCCGACGCCCTAACCGCCCTACCCAACGACCTAGCCGACCGGTCCCTCCGCGAAGACCTGGAAATAGCCCGCGGAGTCCTCACCCAATGGGGCGACCGCCAAGTCGAACATCCGGCCGAGTCCGGCTAAATCGACCGCTTTAGCGCGCGGGGGTGTTTACCCGTGGAGACGGCGGGTGAGGGCGGTGGCGGCTTGGCGGATTCTGTGGGCCAGGTGGGGGCGGTCGGGTGGGGGGATGGTGTCGGTGCGGAAGGTGACGGAGATGGCCGCGGCGGGGTGGCCGGCGTGGTCGAGGGCGGCGCTGGCTACGGAGGCCAGACCGGGGGTGATGAAGGAGTCTTCTACGGCGTAGCCCTGGCGTTTCTCGTCGGCGAGGAGGCGGCGGAGTTGGGTGAGGGTTTGGGGGCCGTGACTGGTTCGTCGTACGAAGGAGTCGGGGGTGGGGAAGAGCGCGCGGACCTGAGCGGGCGGGAGTTCGGCCAGCAGCGCTCGGCCGGAGGCGGTGAGGGTGGCGGGGAGACGTACGCCGACATCCGTCACGAGGGTGACCGGGCGCGGCGGCTGTTCTTTCAGGAGGTAGACGAGCTCACGACCATGCAGTACGCCGAGATGCGCCGTCTGGCCGATCTCCGCGACCAACTGGACCAGCAGCGGACGCGCTAGTCGCTCCAACGGATCGTGCCGCAGGTACGCGGATCCGATCTCGAAGGCGGCAACCCCGAGGCCGAAGCGTTTCTCTTCCGGCAGGTGCACAACGAAGCCCTCGTCGATCATTGCCCGGAGCAAGTGGTACGTCGAGGAGCGTGGCAGGCCGACCGCGGACGCGATGCGTTCCATCGGTACCGGTCCGGGCTGCGTGGCCAGGAACGTCAGTACCCGCAGGGTGCGGGTCGAGGCGGGAACGTTGCCGCTCACAACGGCAGGGTAACCGCCCTGTCTCAGATTTTGGACGATTGCTGCTTCTTGGCGCGGCTTCGATTCAGCCACAGTCGCAGGCTCTCGCCCACGACGGCCACGGCGAAGAGCCCGCCGGCGACTCCCCAGTCGCAGAACTCCCCATCGGCGACCAGGAAACCGACGCCGATCGACAAGGCCCCGAATACCGCCAACGTCACCGCGAACCGGGTCACAGCACCTTCTCCGCGGTCCAAGCGGCCGACGCCGGCCGGTACCCGAGCCACGCGTTGACCGCGAGCATCGGCGCGTTCGCCGCGTCGTTCCCGGTGTGGGCGGTGACGATCCCCGCGTCCCGGGACTGCGTCAGCGCCGCGGCCTTCACCACCTTCGCCAGCCCACGCCCGCGCGCTGCCGGGATCGTGCCGGTCAGGTTCGACCAGATCACCCCGCGGTCCGGGTCCGCGGTCGTCATCACGAACGAGAGCACGGTGTCGCCGTCGAGCAGCGCAGCACTGAGATCGCGCCGCAGGTCGGGGTGATTCCACATGGTCGCTTCCCACTCGTCGTACGGCTGGGAGTACGACAAACCACTCGGATCACCGTCGGCGACCGCGGCCGTGGCGATCCACAACTCGCGCGGCGAGACCGCATCGAAGTCGACCAGTTGCAGCCCGTCCGGCACCGGCGGCACAGCCGGTACGGCGCTCAGGTCGGCACTGGAGTGACTCATCCGGCGCCCGAGCACAAAGCCGCGCGCCTGCGCGAACGCCTTCGAATCGTCGTCGTCCTCCACCACGATCAGCAAGGTCGCGGCGCCGACCTGCACGGCCGCATCGGTGATCGCCGACGCCATCACACTCCCGATCCCACGCCGACGCAGCAAAGGAGGAACCTGTACGGCGATCCGCACCCGCGGCGACTCGTCGTCCGGATCAGGCAGATACACGTTGCCGTACCCGACCACATCCGAGCCGTCCACAGCGATCAGGATCACCTTGCTGGTGCTGGTCCGGAGCTCCGCCTCGATCCCGCGCGCGGTCTTCACCAGGTGCGGCATTGCGACGGCCCAAAGCTGAGCTATTCCGGCTGCATCCTCCGGACGAGCCGTCCGGATCTCGAACACCATGGGGCAAATGTAGTCGGCCGCGGGGTCCAGTTATGTCTCAGACCCGAGACAGAAAGTGGATGGCGCTGCTGTCGGTTGCCGGTGTGCCGCGGTGCAATGTTCGGGTGGAAGACAAAAGCACGGTGATCGTCGGCACCGGCCCGCTGACCGCGGCCGACGTCGTCGCAGTGGCACGACACGGAGCCCCGGTACGCATCGACGACCAGGCGCTCGAGGAGATCGCCAAGTCGCGGGCCGCGATCGAGGCTCTCGCCCAATCGGACACCCCGCACTACGGCGTCTCGACCGGCTTCGGCGCCCTCGCAACCCGGCACATCGCGCCCGAACTACGGACCCAGTTGCAGCGCAGCCTGGTCCGTTCGCACGCGGCCGGCTCCGGGCCGGAGGTCGAGACCGAGGTTGTCCGGGCGCTTGCACTGCTGCGACTGTCCACCCTCGCGACCGGCCGTACCGGTGTGAAGGTCGAGACGGCCCAGGCGTACGCCGGTCTCCTCAATGCTCACCTGACTCCGGTCGTCCACGAGTACGGCAGCCTTGGCTGTTCGGGCGACCTCGCCCCGCTGGCTCACGTCGCTCTGGCGGTGATGGGCGAAGGTCCGGTCCGAGATGCCGGCGGCAACCTTCTCGACGCGAGCGAGGCCCTGCCTGCAAACGGTCTCACGCCGATTGTGCTTGCGGAGAAGGAAGGTCTGGCGCTGATCAACGGCACCGACGGCATGCTCGGCATGCTGGTGCTCGCGCTGGCCGACCTCGACCGGCTGCTCAAGACCGCGGACATCGCCGCCGCGATGAGTGTCGAAGGACAGCTCGCGACCGACCGCGTCTTCGCCGCCGATCTGCAGGCGTTGCGCCCGCATCCCGGCCAGGCGTCCGCCGCCGCCAACCTCCGCACGATCCTCACCGACAGCGCGATCGTCGCCAGCCACCGCGGCCCGGACTGTAACCGCGTCCAGGATGCCTACTCCCTGCGCTGTTCTCCGCAGGTCCACGGCGCCGCCCGTGACACCGCGACCCACGCCGCCACGGTCGCCGACCGCGAGCTCGCCGCCGCGATCGACAACCCGGTGGTCCTGCCCGACGGGCGTGTCGAGTCCAACGGCAACTTCCACGGCGCGCCGGTCGGTTACGTGCTCGACTTCCTCGCGATCGCCGTTGCGGACGTCGCCAGCATCAGCGAACGTCGTACCGACCGCTTCCTCGATGTGTCCCGCAACCACGGCCTGAATGCCTTCCTGGCCGACGATCCCGGGGTCGACAGCGGACACATGATCGCCCAGTACACCCAGGCCGCGATCGTGTCCGAGCTGAAGCGCCTCGCCGTACCGGCCAGCGTCGACTCGATTCCGAGCAGCGCCATGCAGGAAGACCATGTCTCGATGGGCTGGTCGGCCGCACGCAAGCTGCGCAAGGCGATCGACGGGCTCCAGCGCGTGCTCGCGATCGAGATCCTGACCGCCGCGCGGGCCCTCGACCTGCGCGCCCCACTCACCCCGGCCCCGGCCACGGCCGCCGTCCGGAATGCCCTCCGGGCGTACGTCGAGGGGCCGGGGACGGACCGTCATCTCGCCCCCGAACTCGAGCACTCCGTCCGGCTTGTTGCCGACGGCACCTATCTCACCGCGACCGAGGCCGTCACCGGCCCACTCAGCTAGAAAGGCTGGATCACCCATGTCCGGACCCCGTCCCGTACGCGCACCCCGCGGCACCACGCTGACCGCCCGCGGCTGGCAGCAGGAAGCCGCGCTGCGGATGCTGCAGAACAACCTCGACCCCGAGGTCGCCGAGCACCCCGACGAACTGGTCGTGTACGGCGGTTCCGGCAAGGCCGCCCGCGACTGGAACTCGTTCGACGCGATGGTCCGCACCCTGACCACGCTGAAGGGCGACGAGACCATGCTGGTCCAGTCCGGCCGTCCGGTCGGCGTGATGCAGACCCACGAGTGGGCGCCGCGCGTACTGATCGCGAACTCCAACCTGGTCCCGGACTGGGCGAACTGGGAGGAGTTCCGCAAGCTGGAGGCGATGGGGCTGACGATGTACGGCCAGATGACGGCCGGATCGTGGATCTACATCGGCACGCAGGGGATCCTGCAAGGGACCTACGAGACCTTCGGCGCGGTCGCGGAGAAGAAGTTCGGCGGCACGTTGGCCGGGACGATCACGCTGACCGCCGGGTTGGGCGGCATGGGCGGTGCGCAGCCGCTGGCCGTCACGATGAACGACGGGGTCGCGATCTGCATCGACGTCGACTCGTCCCGGATCGACCGCCGGATCGAGCACCGCTACCTCGACGTACGGGCGAAGGACCTGTCCGACGCGCTGCGGCTGGCCGAGGAGGCCAAGAAGGCCCGCCGGCCGTTGTCGATCGGCGTTCTGGGCAACGCGGCGGTGATCGTGCCGGAGTTGCTCGAGCTGGGTGCTCCGATCGACATCGTCACCGACCAGACCTCGGCGCACGACCCGCTGATGTACCTGCCGGTCGGGATCGACTTCGACGACTGGGCCACCGCCCGCGCGAAGGACCCGGCCGGCTTCACCGAACGCGCCCAGGCTTCGATGGCCCGGCATGTGGCCGCGATGGTCGGCTTCCAGGACGCGGGCGCCGAGGTCTTCGACTACGGCAACTCGATCCGCGACGAGGCCCGCAAGGCCGGGTACTCGCGGGCCTTCGAGTTCCCGGGTTTCGTTCCGGCGTACATCCGGCCCTTGTTCTGCGAGGGAAAGGGCCCGTTCCGGTGGGCCGCGCTGTCGGGGAACCCGGCCGACATCGCGAAGACGGACCAGGCGATCCTGGACCTCTTCCCGGACAACGAGCACCTGCGGCGGTGGATCACGATGGCCGGCGAGCGGGTCGCGTTCCAGGGCCTGCCGGCGCGGATCTGCTGGCTCGGCCAGGGCGAGCGGGACAAGGCCGGCGTCCGGTTCAACGACATGGTGGCCGCCGGTGAACTCGAGGCCCCGATCGTGATCGGCCGGGACCACCTGGACACCGGCAGCGTGGCATCGCCGTACCGGGAGACCGAAGGCATGCTGGACGGTTCGGACGCGATCGCGGACTGGCCGTTGCTGAACGCAATGGTGAACGTCGCCAGCGGCGCGTCCTGGGTGTCGATCCACCACGGCGGCGGCGTCGGCATCGGCCGGTCCATCCACGCCGGCCAGGTATCGGTTGCCGACGGCACCGACCTGGCCCGGCAGAAGCTGGAGCGGGTACTGAGCAACGACCCGGCGATGGGCGTGATCCGGCACGTCGACGCGGGGTACGACCGGGCAGTGGAGACTGCGCAGGAGCAGGGCGTCCGGATCCCGATGCGGGAGAACTGACGCCCGGAACAGTACGACGGGGAGCGGTACGACGGGGAGATTACGTACAGAGTGCGACCGTGGCAATGCCTACCGCTATGGTGCACTTTCCCAGAGAACGAGAAACCGTGCGATCAGGTGGCATCGGTCTGTCGTTCCGCTAGGGTCGTTCGGGCGACCAACGAGCGCGAAGGGGCGCCATGATCGAGTTCGAGGACGTCACCAAGCGGTATCCGGACGGCACCGTCGCCGTCGACTCCCTGTCTTTGCGGATCCCGAGCAATGAGATCACCGTGTTCGTCGGCCCGTCCGGCTGCGGCAAGACCACGTCGCTACGGATGATCAACCGGACCATCGAGCGGACCAGTGGGACGATCTCGATCGACGGTGAGGACATCAACGGCAAGGACGAGGTCACGCTGCGGCGCGGCATCGGATACGTGATCCAGAACGCCGGACTGTTCCCACACAAGACGGTGGTCGACAACATCGGGACCGTGCCCAGCCTGCTGGGCTGGGACAAACGCCGTACGCAGAACGTCGCGATGGAGCTGCTCGAGCGCGTCGGCCTGGACCCCAAGCTGGCCAAGCGGTATCCGGCCCAGCTGTCCGGGGGCCAGCAGCAACGAGTCGGCGTCGCCCGCGCGCTCGCCGCCGACCCGAAGATCATGCTGATGGACGAGCCGTTCAGCGCGGTCGACCCGATCGTGCGGCATCAGCTGCAGGAGGAGTTGCTCCGGCTGCAGCGTGACATCGGCAAGACGATCGTGTTCGTCACGCACGACATCGACGAGGCGATCAAGCTCGGTGACAACGTCGCCGTACTGCAGGTCGGCGGTCACCTGGCCCAGTTCGCACCGCCGGCGGAGCTGCTGGCGAATCCGGTCAACGACTTCGTTCGCGACTTCGTCGGACAGGACCGCGGTTACCGGGCCCTTACATTTCTGCACAACGACCTGCAGGTCAAGCCGTTGCCACCCGAGCTCGCGCTGCAGGACGGCGTACCGATCGGCTGGCGGAACGGTAGCGGTCCGGACGAGTTGCTTCCGGTCGGCTCGGTGTTCAAGCAGGGTGATTCGCTGCGCGCCGCGTTGGACTCCGTGCTGACGTCCCCGAAGGGCTACGGCGTCTGCGTCGACGACGACGGCCGCGCCATCGGGGTGGTCGACCAGAACACCGTCGCAGAAGCCCTCCGCTCATGAGTTGGATCGGCAACAACACCGGACTGATCTGGGAGCAGTTGCGGGAGCACATCTATCTCGCGATCCTGCCGGTGATCATCGGGCTGATCATCTCGGTGCCGCTCGGGTACGTCGCCACCCGCTATTCCTGGTTGGCGAATCCGCTCATCGCGTTCGGCGGCATCCTCTACTCGCTGCCGTCGATCGCCTTGTTCATCGTGCTGCCGGCCATCCTCGGTACCAAGGTGCTCTCGACGATCAACATCGTGGTCGCGTTGACCATCTATACGGTCTCGCTGCTGATCCGGAACGTGATCGACGGACTCCGATCCGTGCCACCGGAGGTCCGGCAGTCCGCGATCGCGGTCGGGTACGGGCCGCTGCATCGACTGATCGCGGTCGACCTGCCGATCGCCGTGCCCGTGATCTTCACCGGGTTGCGCGTGGTCACGGTCGCGAACATCTCGATGGTGAGTGTCGGTGCGGTGATCGGGATCGGTGGACTGGGCGAGCTGTTCACGCTCGGATTCCAGAAGGCCTTCCTCACGCCGGTGGTGGTGGGCGTGGTGTTGTCGCTGTTGCTGGCGCTGTGCGCGGACCTGATCCTCGTCACATTGCAGCGGGTGCTGACGCCGTGGGCTCGCGTTGCGACCCCGGTGGGAGAGGTGGCCTGACATGTGGGAGTTCCTGAGCGACGGGGTCAACTGGTCCGGGAACGAAGGGATCTGGGCGCGGATCGTCCAGCACCTCTGGTACACGTTCGCGGCACTCGGCCTCTCCGTGCTGATCGCGTTGCCGGTCGGTCTGCTGATCGGGCACACGAAGCGCGGCGCGTTCCTGGCGATCAACCTGGGCAACGCCGCCCGTGCCCTGCCCAGCCTGGGTCTGCTGATGCTCGCCGTCCTGCTGACCGATCAGATCGGCTTCCTACCGGTGCTGATCGCGCTGGTGGCCCTCGGTGTCCCGCCGATCCTGGCGTCGACGTACGCCGGTCTGTCCGGTGTCGATCCGGCCACGATCGACGCGGCGCGGGGGATGGGGATGACCGGCCGCGAGATCCTGACCAGGGTGGAGATCCCGATCGGGCTGCCGCTGATCATCTCCGGTGTCCGCAGCGCGACCCTGCAGATCGTCTCGACCGCGACGATCGCCGCGCTGGTGTCGCTGGGTGGTCTGGGCCGGTACGTCGTCGACGGGCTGAAGCTCCGTGACTTCCCGCAGATGTTCTCCGGTGCGCTCCTGGTGGCGTTGCTGGCGATCGCGCTCGACGCACTCTTCGCGCTGATCGGGTGGCTCACCGTCTCACGGGGGCTCAAGATCGGCTGAACTGTCCGTCGTACCTGATCAAATGGCATCTGCTTGTACCCGCTGTACCGCCCCAACGAAACATCCATCGGCACCGGCCGGTGGCTGACGAGAACACTGGAGGCTCTCGTGTTGAGATCCACACTCATCCGCACTGCGATCGCCGGAGTGGCGGTGCTCGGCCTGACCGGCTGTGGGGGTGGGGGCGACCAGCTCGGCAACGACAACGCCGGCTCCTCGCCCGCGCCGTCGAAGGTCACCAGCATCACCGTCGGGTCCGCCGACTTCTCCGAGAGCCAGCTGCTGGCCGAGATCTACGGTCAGGCGCTGGCGACCAAGGGCATCGAGGTCAAGAAGAAGCCCAACATCGGTAACCGCGAGACCTACATGGCCGCGCTCAAGGACGGTTCGATCGATCTGGTCCCGGAGTACACCGGCGCCGCGCTGGCGTACTTCGACAAGAACTCGACCGAGACCGACCCGCAGAAGGCCTACGACGCGCTGAAGAAGGCGTTGACGCCCGGCCTGGAGGTCCTGACGATGTCGCCGGCGACCGACGAGGACACCATCGTGGTGACCAAGGCGACCGCGGACAAGTACAGCCTGAAGTCGATCGGCGACCTCAAGGGCAAGAACCTGATCGCCGGTGGTAGCTCCGAGTTCAAGGTCCGGACCGCCGGGCTGAAGGGCATGAAGGAGAAGTACGACGTCGACTTCAAGGAGTACAAGACCCTGGACGCCGGTGGTCCGCTGAGCATCAAGGCGCTCGAGGACAACACCATCCAGGTGACCGACCTGTTCACCACGCAGTCGGTGATCAAGGACAAGGGCCTGGTCCAGCTGGACGACCCGGAGAACATCCTCCCGCCGAACAACATCGTTCCGTTGATCCGGACCGACCACAAGTCCGACGACGTCGTGGCCACGCTGGACGCGGTCGACGCCAAGCTGACCACCGATGCACTGACCGACCTGGTCAAGCGGATCGACGTCGGCAAGGAGAGCGCGGACGCGGTCGCGAAGGACTGGCTGTCGAAGAACCCCCTGTCCTGAGGCTGTCTTGAGCTTCGAATCCCTCTGGGCGGACCAGTCCGCCATCGGCCGGAGCCGCGAAACCGGCGGCTACCACCGAGGCGGCTGGACCCCCACCGAACGCGACGCGACGCACTGGTTCCTCGACCAGTGCGCCGCCCGCAACCTCCCCGTCCAGTCCGACGGCATAGGCAACCTCATCGCCTGGTGGGACCCGCACACAACGCCAGGCACCCCGGGGGTTGTTACTGGGAGCCATCTGGATTCGGTTCTTGAGGGCGGGGCTTTTGATGGGCCTCTT
Source organism: Kribbella sp. NPDC055071 (assembly GCF_053608045.1). Lineage (NCBI taxonomy): Bacteria > Bacillati > Actinomycetota > Actinomycetes > Propionibacteriales > Kribbellaceae > Kribbella > Kribbella sp. NPDC055071. The sequence continues at coordinate 176,592 of NZ_JBSGUS010000016.1, read as the reverse complement.
GGGGTTGTTTCGGCGTTGGCTGCGGTGGATTTGTTGCGGGCTGAGGGGTTTGAGCCTGGCGTACCGATCGGGGTGGGTGCGTTTGTGGAGGAAGAAGGGTCGCGGTTCGGGATGCCTTGTTTGGGGTCTCGGGTTGCGGCGGGGGTGTTGCCGGGTGCGAAGGCGCTCGCGTTGCAGGACCGTTCTGGTGTGACGCTGGCTCAGGCGTTGGAGAGCGCCGGGATCGATCCGGCAGGCGTAGGACCATCGCCGTTGCTGCAACGGATGGGGACGTTCGTCGAGCTGCACGTGGAGCAGGGTCGTGGGCTGACGGCGCCGGTGGGTGTGGCCAGTTCGATCTGGCCGCACGGCAGGTTCCGGTTCACCTTCACCGGCGAGGCGAACCATGCCGGCACGACGTTGATGGAAGACCGCCACGACCCGATGCTCACCTACGCGATGACGGCCCTCGCCGCCAACAAACAAGCCCGTCTCGCCGGCGCCCGCGCGACGTTCGGCCGGATCTCGGTCGAGCCCAACGGCACGAACGCCGTACCGTCACAGGTCACCGCCTGGCTGGACGCGCGCGCCGCGGACGACGCAACCCTGCAGTCGTTGCTCGAGGCAATCACTCGGCAAGCGACGGAACGAGCCGAGCGCGACGGCACGACGCTCGAAGTCACCGCCGAGTCCGTCTCGCCGATCGTGGACTTTCCGGCCGGCCTGCGCGACCGGCTCTCCGGCGTACTGGGTGGCGCGCCGATCCTCCCGACCGGCGCCGGACACGACGCCGGGGTCTTCTCCGCGGCGGGCATCCCGACCGCGATGCTGTTCGTCCGCAACCCGACCGGCGTCTCCCACTCACCCGCGGAGTACGCCGAAATGGACGACTGTCTCGCGGGCGTCGACGCGCTGGCCGCCGTACTGAAGGATCTCGCGAAGTGACGTCGTACTGGTGCTCGACCGCTCTCCTGCCCACCGGCCTCGCCGTCGGCGTCCTGATCACCGTCGCCGACGGACGCTTCACCTCCGTCACGGCCGCCGCGGACCCGGGCGACGCCGTACGCCTCAACGGACTCGTCCTGCCCGGCCTGGCGAACTGCCACAGCCACGCGTTCCACCGGGCATTGCGCGGCCGGACGCAGACCGAGCGCGGCACCTTCTGGACCTGGCGCGAGCAGATGTACGCCGTCGCCTCGGCCCTGACACCTGACACGTATTACGACCTCGCCCGAGCCGTGTACGGCGAGATGCTGCTCGCCGGGATCACCGCAGTCGGCGAATTCCACTACTTGCATCACGCTCCCGGTGGTCGAAGGTACGACGACCCGAACGCCATGGGTGCGGCATTGATCGCGGCCGCGCGCGATGCGGGGATCCGGATCGCCTTGCTGGACACGTGTTACGTCGCCGGCGGGATCGACCAGCCACTCAACGAGGTGCAACAACGCTTCAGCGACGGCGATGCGACCGGCTGGGCCGCGCGGGTCTCGGACCTCACCGGCTCCGACGATGTCGTGATCGGCGCGGCCGCGCACTCGATCCGTGGCGTGCCGCAAGAGCAGCTCGGTGTGGTCGCCTCCGCGTTTCCCGACGTACCACTCCACATCCACCTCTCCGAGCAAGTCGCGGAGAACACCGCCTGCCAGGACGCCTACGGCCGGACGCCGGCCCAGGTCCTGGACGAGGCCGGATTCCTCAGCGGTCGGACGAGTGCCGTCCACGCGACCCACCTCACCGCTGTCGATGTCGGCCTGCTCGGCAGCTCCGCCGCGTACTCGTGTTTCTGCCCGACCACCGAGCGGGACCTGGCCGACGGAATCGGGCCGTCGGTGGCGTTGCGCGACGCCGGGTCGGCCCTGACGCTCGGATCGGACAGTCACGCGGTGATCGACCTGTTCGAGGAGATGCGCGCGGTCGAGCTCGACGAACGCCTCGCCGCCCAGGAGCGCGGCCACTGGTCGGCCCCGGAATTGTTGCGCGCAGCAACCGTCGACGGTCACCGGTCGATCGGGTTCGCCGACGCCGGCGCGATCGAGGTCGGCGCACGGGCCGATCTGGTCGCGGTGACGGTGGACAGCGTGCGTACGGCGGGGACCGGCGGCACCGTGGAGACGGCCGTCTTCGCCGCATCTGCTGCGGATGTGCGCGATGTGGTTGTCTCAGGCAAGCATCTGGTGGTCGACGGCAATCATGTGAAGCTCGATGTGGCGAGCGACTTGGCCGCATCGATCGCGGCGGTGGCCGGATGACCTCTCTGTTGCTGACCAACATCGGTTCGCTGGTGACGAACGATCCGGGCCGCGGCGATCTGCTCGGTGAGCTGCACGACGCGGCGCTGGTGATCGAGGGCAGCAAGGTCGCGTGGGTCGGCTCCAGGCTCGACGCGCCACCGGCTGACTCGTCGCTGGACGTCGGCGGCCGCGCGGTGATCCCAGGGTTCGTGGACTCGCACTCGCATCTGGTGTTCGCCGGTGACCGGGCCGAGGAATTCGCGGCCCGGATGACGGGTACGCCGTACTCCGCCGGAGGGATCCGCACGACGGTCGCGGCGACCCGGCAGGCGACGGACGAGCAACTGACCGCGAACGTGGCCCGCCTGGTGACCGAGATGCGACGGCAGGGGACGACCGCGGTCGAGATCAAATCCGGGTACGGGCTGACGGTTGGCGACGAGGCCCGAGCTCTCGAGATCGCGGGTCACTTCACCGACGAGACGACGTACCTCGGTGCGCATGTCGTTCCCGCCGAGTACGCCGATGACCCCGCGGGCTACGTATCCCTGGTGACCGGCCCGATGCTCGACGCGGCCGCCGGCCACGCGAAGTGGATCGATGTGTTCGTCGAGCGTGGGGCGTTCGACGAGGACCAGGGCCGGGCGATCCTGACCGCCGGCCTCGAGCGCGGCCTGCAGGCCCGGGTCCACGCCAACCAACTCGGCGAAGGTCCCGGCGTACAGCTGGCCTGCGAGGTGGGTGCCGCCGCGGCCGACCACTGCACCTACCTCACCGACGCCGACATCGACGCCCTGGCGTCAACCGGCGTAGTAGCCGGCCTTCTCCCGGCCATCGAGTTCTCCACCCGCTCGCCGTACCCCGACGCCCGCCGCCTCCTGGACGCCGGCGTCACCGTGGCCCTGGCCACCGACTGCAACCCAGGCTCCGGCTACTCGTCGTCCATGCCCTTCTGCATCGCCCTGGCCGTCCGCGAAATGCACCTGACCCCCGCCGAAGCCCTCTGGTCCGCCACGGCAGGCGGCGCCGCCTCCCTCCGCCGCACCGACATAGGCCACCTGACCCCAGGCGCCCAAGCCAACCTCACCATCCTCAACGCCCCCACCCACCTACACCTCTCCTACCGCCCCGGCGTACCCCTCGTATCCCAGGTGTATCTCGGCGGTCGGCCGGTGTAGAACGCGGACCGCCCCCACTCACCAAGTGCCGGGCAATTTGTCGCCGCACGCTCGACCCCACACTCAAGCTGCTCGCAACACAACCTTCGTGAGTGGGGCAAGTCCGGTTGCCCGTCCCACCGCGTCCACCACCCAGCCAGCGTCGTACATAACGTCTTCCCAGCTGAAGCGCAGCACCGTCCAGCCGCGGATCGTCAGGTTCACCTGCCTGCGGCAGTCCTTGACCAGCGCGCGGCGGGTGCCGTGATGCTCGAAGCCTTCTGCCTCCAGATCGATCCGCAGACCCGGGTGTGCCAGGTCGAGCCGGGCTGAGAATTCTCGGTCCTGTACCACGAGCTGCGGGACGAACCCGACGATTCCGTGCTCGATCAGCAGAGCTCGCAGGGCAGATTCCAGCACTGACTCGGCTCGTCCGTCGGCCAGCTCGGCAACGCGCTGGATGCGTCGGCAGTTCGGTCCTCGGAGTTTGCCGGTGGCTTCCACGAGCTCGTCGTGGGTCAGATGCCCGGCGTGGATAGCCGAGTCCACCACAGCAAGCGCCTCGCCCAGGGGCAGGGTTCTGAGGCAATCGATCGACGTCTGTAGGGGAGTCGTCACATCGTCCAGCGCGGCGACGTCCGCCCAATGCAGGACACAGGCGAGGCCGGTTCGACGCCGAACCCGTCCCGGTGGCAGCGTGACGTGCGGTAAGGACGGAGGATGGATCACGCCTAGTCCCCAATGCTGTGCGGCGCTCAGGTGAGACACCACACCACCCTGGCTGCGCGCGGCAGTCAACGCGGCCGGTGCCTCCAGCAACGCGTACACGCCTTTGGCGACGCGGCGCACTTGTCCTGTGCTCAACGCGTTGCGGATAGCACGGGCTGAGACGAGAGCGCGTAATTCAGCAAAGGTCGCGGTTCCGCCCCGTCGGCCCAGCACCTCGACAACATCCGCCACGGCTCAATGGTGGCGGATGCGTCCTCTTCGTGCCCCGTGTTATCCACAGGTGGACGTCCGCCACTCACCAAGGGACGGCACGCGCGAACCAACCGGACTTTTGTGGGCAGATCCGATGGTTGGTGAGTGGCGGACGTCCGGTACTAATCGAGATGCATGAAGGGAGGCGCCAGCGTCACCATGGGGATATGAGCGGAGAGTTGCGGGTTCGGCTTCGGGAGGGGTTTCGGTGGCGGACGGATCGCGGGGTCTGAAGTAGTTACGCGGACGTCACCGGGTGGTGGCGGGACGCGGAGGTGCTGCGCGAGGTCGGGGCGGCGCTTGGGGGGCTGTATGACGTGAGGCCGACGGTCGTGGTGGGGCCGGCGTCTCGGGGGTTGCTGGTGGGGGCGTTGACGGCGGCCGCGGTGGGGGTCGGGTTTGTCGAGCTCCGGAAGGACCGCGGGCCGGTGACGGACAGTGACCGGTGGGTTTCGCGTACGACGGGGCCCGACTATCAGGACCGGCATGTCGTGTTCGGGTTCCGGCGGCAGCTTGTCCGGGCCGGCGACCGGGTGCTGATGGTCGACGACTGGGCTGACACCGGAGCTACCGCCCGGACGGCGAAGGAGTTGGTCGAGGAGTGCGGGGCGCAGTGGATCGGTGCCGCGTGCATCGTCGACGGCCTCACCGATCCGCGGCTACGGCACGACCTTCCGCTGCGGGCACTCCTGGACGTACGACAGCTCTAATCCGCCAGGTCCTTGGCCACCAACGCCGTTGTAGTGCCGTCGGCGAGGCGTTGTTTGGCTACCTCGACGTAGCCGCGGGCGGTGTGGAAGGCGAGGCCCGGGACGTTGGGCGGGTCGGAGCGGACGCGGGCGACCGCGCGGTCGAAGGGCTTGGCGGCTCGTTCGATCGCGCGGTAGACCGCGGTGGCCAGGCCCTTGCGGCGGTGCTCGGCGTCGACCACGATCCGCTCGATGAACAGGAAGCGGTCCGCGTAGGTCTGGGCGAACCAGCCGAACTCGAGACCGTCGTACGCCGATCCCGGGGTGAAGGTGAGGACGAATCCGGCCGGGCGGCCGTCCAGGTCGACCACGACGGCGTGGGCCGCGATCAGGCGGAGCCAGTCCAGCCGGTCGGGTCCGAGCGGCTCGACCAGACCTTCCGCTGCGGCATTCAGGGCGAGTACCGCGGCGTCGTCAGCGGAGGTCATCGGGCGGAGCTTCACGCTGCCACCTTCCCACGGTAAGCGCTTGCTGCGGGAGGGGTCACCCTGGGTGAACCCTGGCGCGGACCCGGAAATCGGGGGGTGCCCTTGGGAATGACCTGACCCATGTGCCATGTTGAGTCTAGTGAACTCAAGTTTGGAGCCGCACCACTGTCGTTTGCCGAGCTCATCGCCGGCGAGGATTTGAACCGGGGCCGGCGAACAGGCAACATTGAGTCTGCATCACTCAACTCGTGGAGGTAAAGCATGGCCCGCGCGGTCGGTATCGATCTCGGTACGACGAACTCTGTCATCGCCGTACTGGAAGGTGGCGAGCCCACCGTCATTCCTAACGCCGAGGGAGCGCGGACGACGCCCTCGGTGGTGGCATTCGCCAAGAACGGCGAGGTCCTGGTCGGCGAGGTGGCCAAGCGACAGGCCACCACGAACGTCGACCGCACCATCCGCTCCGTCAAGCGCCACATGGGCGAAAACTGGAGCGTTGACATCGATGGCAAGAAGTTCACGCCGCAGCAGATCAGCGCGTTCGTGCTGCAGAAGCTGAAGCGCGACGCCGAGGCGTACCTCGGGGAGCAGGTCACGGACGCGGTCATCACCGTGCCGGCCTACTTCTCCGACGCGCAGCGCCAGGCGACCAAGGAGGCCGGCGAGATCGCGGGCCTGAAGGTGCACCGCATCGTCAACGAGCCGACCGCGGCCGCACTGGCCTACGGTCTGGACAAGGGCACCGAGCAGACCATCCTGGTCTTCGACCTCGGTGGTGGCACGTTCGACGTGTCGCTGCTGGAGATCGGCGACGGCGTCTTCGAGGTGAAGGCGACCAGCGGTGACAACCACCTCGGTGGTGACGACTGGGACAACCGGATCGTGCAGTGGCTGGTGACCCAGTTCAAGAACAAGAACGGCACCGACCTGTCCGGCGACAAGATGGCCATGCAGCGCCTCACCGAGGCCGCCGAGAAGGCCAAGATCGAGCTGTCGGCCGCGGCCGAGACGACGATCCACCTGCCGTACCTGAGCCTGACCGAGTCCGGCCCGCTGCACCTGGAGGAGAAGCTCTCCCGGGCCGAGTTCCAGAAGCTCACCAACGACCTGCTCGAGCGCGCCCGCGCGCCGTTCAAGGCCGTCATCAAGGACGCCGGTATCGACGTCAGCAAGATCGACCACGTGATCCTGGTCGGCGGTTCGACCCGGATGCCGGCCGTTGCCGAGCTGGTCAAGGAGCTGACCGGTGGCAAGGACCCGAACAAGGGCGTGAACCCGGACGAGGTCGTCGCCGTCGGCGCCAGCCTGCAGGCCGGTGTGCTGAAGGGTGAGGTCAAGGACGTCCTGCTGCTCGACGTGACCCCGCTGAGCCTCGGTATCGAGACCAAGGGTGGCGTCTTCACCAAGATCATCGAGCGCAACACCACGATCCCGACCAAGGGTTCGGAGATCTTCACCACGGCCGAGGACAACCAGCCGTCGGTGATGATCCAGGTGTACCAGGGCGAGCGGGAGATGGCGCGCGACAACAAGTCGCTCGGCAACTTCGAGCTGACCGGGCTGCCGCCGGCACCCCGGAACGTGCCGCAGATCGAGGTCACCTTCGACATCGACGCGAACGGCATCGTCCACGTCAACGCCAAGGACCTTGCCACCGGCAAGGAGCAGCGGATGACGGTGACCGGTGGCTCCGCGCTGCCGAAGACCGACATCGACCAGATGGTCCGCGACGCCGAGCAGTACGCCGAGGAGGACCGCAAGCGCCGCGAGGCCGTCGAGTCCCGTAACCAGGCGGAGGGCTTGGTCTACCAGACCGAGAAGTTCCTGCAGGAGAACGAGGACAAGGTCCCCGACGACGTCAAGACCGAGGTCAAGGACGGCGTCGCGGAGCTGAAGAAGGCGCTCGAGGGCACCGACGACGACGCGATCAAGGCCGCGTCGGAGAAGCTCGCCCAGTCCAGCCAGAAGATGGGTGCCGCGATGTACGCGAACGCCCAGGCGGCCGGCGGATCCACGGACGAGAGCACCTCCTCGGACAGCTCGACCGACGACGACGTCGTGGACGCCGAGATCGTCGACGAGGACCGGCCGCAGGACAAGACGGAGGACAAGTGACGGACCGACCGACTGGCAGCGAGTTCGGCGACGGTGAGCCCGTCGTCCGGGACAAGCGCCGGATCGACCCGGACACCGGCGCGCCCCGGGAGGCCGCGGAGCAGTCCGCGGCCCCCGGGCCGGCCGCCCCGGCGGCACAACCGCCGCGGGACCCGTCCGACCTGATCGGCCCGTCGGCCCAGGAGGCCCTGCTGACCGAGGCGCTGAAGGAGCGTACGGCGGACCTGCAGCGACTGCAGGCCGAGTACGTCAACTACAAGCGCCGCGTCGACCGGGACCGGGAGGCGAGCCGCGAGCTCGTCATCGGCTCGGTGCTGACCGAGCTGCTCGGGATCCTGGACGACGTCGGCCGGGCCCGCGAGGCGGGCGAGCTGGAAGGCGCGTTCAAGGCGGTCGCCGAATCGCTGGAGCGGGTCACCGAGAAGCTCGGCCTGGTGAAGTTCGGTGAGAAGGGTGATGCCTTCGACCCGCGCGTGCACGAGGCTCTGCTGCACAACTACTCCGACGAGGTCGACGGTCCGACCGCGACGATGGTGATGCAGCCGGGGTACCGCCTCGGCGAGCGGATCCTGCGGCCGGCCCGGGTGGCCGTCTCGGAACCGACCGAGCAACTGCCGGCCGAGGCCGTCAAGGCCGACGGACCGGTGGAGAGCACTGATGAAGACCAGGCCGCGGAGTAATTCACACGACTGGAGGGGAGGCGCCGGATGAGTACGAAGGACTGGATCGAGAAGGACTTCTACAAGGTTCTCGGCGTCTCCAAGACCGCCGAACAGGACGAGATCAAGAAGTCCTACCGCAAGCTGGCGCGGAAGTACCACCCGGACTCCAATCAGGGTGACGCCTCCGCGGAGGCCAAGTTCAAGGAGGTCTCCGAGGCGTACGACGTCGTCGGTGACCCCAAGAAGCGCAAGGAGTACGACGAGGCACGCCGGCTGTTCGGCAGCGGCGGCTTCCGGATGCCGGGTGGCAGCGGTCAGGGCGGCGGCGGATTCAACTTCGACGTCGGCGATCTCTTCAACCGCGGTGGCGGCACGGCCGGCGGTGCCGGTGGTGGCCTCGGCGACATCCTCGGCGGCATGTTCGGCGGCGGTGGCAGGACCACGACCACGTCGACGGCCCGGCCACGGCGCGGCGCGGACATCGAGACCGAGGCGTCGATCGAGTTCGCCGAAGCGGTGAACGGCGTCACCGTCGCGCTGCGGATGACCAGCGACGAGCCGTGCAAGACCTGCCGGGGGACCGGCGCGAAGTACGGCACGGTGCCGAAGGTCTGCCTCAAGTGCGAAGGCACCGGGATGCAGACGTCGGTCCAGGGTGGCGTGTTCGCGATGACCGAGCCGTGCACCGAGTGCAAGGGTCGCGGTCTGGTCGTCGACGAGCCGTGCGAGACCTGCCACGGCTCCGGTCGCGGCCAGTCGAGCAAGACCATGCAGGTCCGCATCCCCGCGGGCGTGCAGGACGGTCAGCGGATCCGGCTGAAGGGCAAGGGCGCGGCCGGCGAGCGCGGTGGCCCCTCGGGCGACCTCTACGTCACCGTGCACGTGCACACGCACCGGATCTTCGGCCGTCAGGGCGAGCACCTGACGCTGAACGTCCCGGTGAGCTTCACCGAGGCCGCGCTGGGCGCCGAGATCAAGGTCCCGACGCTGGACGGCATGCCCGTCACGGTCCGGATCCCCGCTGGTACGGCGAACGGCAGCAAGCTGCGCGTCCGTGGCAAGGGGTCGGTCCGGCGGGACGGTTCGAAGGGCGACCTCCTGCTCACGATCGAGGTGCAGGTGCCGCACGAGTTGACCGACGAGCAGCGCGCCAAGCTGCAGGAGTTCAACTCGGCATCTGAGCACCCAGACCTGCGGGCCGGGTTGTTCGGGAGCTCCTGATGGGCGTCCCGTTCAATCAGGCGCCGACCTGGGACGACCGCACCCCGATCTACGTGATCTCGGTGGCGGCCCAGCTGGCCGGCATGCACCCGCAGACCCTGCGCCAGTACGACCGGCTCGGATTGGTCACGCCGAGCCGGGCGTCCGGCCGGGGCCGGCGGTACTCCGCGCACGACGTGGCGAGGCTTCGCTACGTGCAGCACCTGTCCCAGGAAGAGGGCATCAACCTCGCGGGAATTCGGCACATTCTCGCGCTACAGTCGGAAGTGGAAGGCCTGCGGACGCGGGTCAACCAGCTACTGGCAGAAGTTCAGCGTGGCGTCGGTGTGTCCCGGCAGAGCAGCAACAGCCGGGTCTTCTCCGCCGGTCCGGCAGGCGATGTGATCGCCATGGGTCGGCAGCAGACGACGACGCGCTGGATCCGGACACAGCCTCTCGAGCTGGGTCCGCGCTGACCGGCGCCCGCCACACCGGCCACGGGTCAGCCGCTCGCACCTGAGTTCGGCTCCAACGACCACCGGAGCGCTCCGAAACCCACCCCTCGGAGCCTCCGGTCCGGTGGAGGCCGTCGTCCCCCCGACGTGCCTCCACAGCCGAAGGCGCGCTTCCCCCGGCGCCCTTCGGCCCCCGCAGGGTGGTCCGTTTCAGGACCGCCCTGCGGTCTTCTCTGTCACCGCGTTCATCTGCTTGACGTGTTGTCTGCGGGCGACAACCGCATACGCTTACACAGTGACCCTCAGTCTGCAGACAGACCGGTTGCTCATCCGGGACTGGGAAGAAGACGACGCCGACGCCGCGCTGGAGATCTACGGCTCGGCCGATGTGGCGCCCTGGCTCTCCCCGGCGATCGACAAGGTCCCGGATGCGGCCAGTATGCGGCTCGTCCTGCAGGCCTGGATCGAGGCCCAGCCGAACTTCGTCGTACCGGCCGGCCGCTGGGCGGTCGCCCGCAGCGACACCGGCGAGGTTGTCGGCGCATTGCTGATCCGCCTGCTTCCGCCGTACGAGGAAGACCTGGAGATCGGCTGGCAGTTGCGGCCGAGCGCCTGGGGTCACGGCTACGCGACCGAGGCGAGCCGCGCGCTGATGCGGTGGGCCTTCAAGGAGGGTGCGGTCGACGAGCTGTTCGCGGTCGCCCGCCCGAACAACAAGCGCGCGATCGCGACGGCCCGTCGTCTCGGCATGGAGTGGGTCGGCGAGACCGACAAGTACTACGACCTGAATCTGCAGGTCTATCGTCTCCGTGCCTCGGAGTTCACCGGCTGAAGCAGGTAGCCGGCTCCCATCAGGAACAGCGCACACAGGAGATACGCGTTGGCGACCACGGTCTGCGCGGCGTTGTAGTTGAACTCCTGGTCGTGGGCGAACGGTAGCCACCACGGCAGACCGGTTACGAACACTGCAGTGATCAAGGCCGAGTACGCCGTACGCCACGAGATCAACCTGGATCGGTGCGACCACAGGACCGCGATCGCGGGCACGATCCAGACCCAGTGACCTGTCCAGGAGATGGGCGAGACCAGGAGACCGGTCAGTGCGGTGACGATCACCGCCTCGAAGGACAGGCCCCGGTCGTACAGCCGGCGGGCGATCAGCAGTCCCGCGATGCCGACGACAGTTGCCGCAAGCAACCATAGGGGCATGGTCGCGGCCGAGCCGTGGGTCACCCGGGCGATCGCGCCGCGCAGTGACTGGTTGCTGATGTAGTGCGCCGGACCCGGACGGTCCGGGTCGAAGACGTACTTGGTCCAGAAGTCGATCGTTGCCCTCGGCATCACGATGAAGGCGAGCAGCATGGTGGCCGCCGTCGTACCGGCCGCGATCGCTGCCTCGCGGAAGCGCTTCGTCACCAGCAGGAACAGGATGAAGATGCCCGGCGTCAGTTTGATGCCGGTGGCAACCCCGACCAGGACCCCGCGGAACCGGTGCGGCATCGGGCCGACCAGATCCAGCATCAGCAGGGCCACCAGCACGATGTTGATCTGGCCGAGTCCGAACGTCGACCACACCGGCTCGAGGACCAAGGCACTGAACGCGATCGCGATCGCTGCGATCGGCGGCCAGCGCAGAGCCTTCGCCGTCGTCCAGCCGATCACCAGCAGAGACGCAGCGGACGCCAGCGTGATCGCTACGCGGGCGAACGGCAGCCCGACCGCGAGGGGTGCGAACACCAGCGCTGCGAACGGCGGATAGGTGAACCCGAGTCCCATCCCCGGGTAGTTGCGGTGCACCGTGTAGATGTCCTGCCCGTCGACGAGCCCACGGGCTGCCGCGAAGTACACCCTCAGGTCGCCCATGGTGTTGTTCCAGGGATGCCACACCAGCAAACAGAGAATCGGCAACATCGTTGCCGTCAGCACCAGAATCCGCGTCGGCACCGGCCGCCGGACCCGCTGTGAAACAAGGTCGATCGTCATGTCTTCGACCCTCCCGGTGACCCCGGTACCGGCACATCGCCGCTGAGAGCCAACTGGGATCCCTGCCGCGAGGGACGTCGTACCGACCTCGGCCGCTCTTTCGGATGACCCCGGTGTCACTCCTGAGAGTGACGGCACAAAGGCCCCGTGGGCCGCAGAATGGATGCGTGACGGGACGACTGCTGCCGGCTTTCAGGCTGCCTACCTTGCGATCGGGCGGCGCCGCGCGGATCACCTGGCCGGATGTCGCCCTCGCGGTGGTGGCTACCGCGGTGACCCAGGTGTGGCTCGTCCTCGAGTCCGGTCACTGGGTCGATGCGCCGCTGGTCCTCGCCGGCTTCATCGTCCTGACCCCGTTGACGCTCGCGATCCGGCGGATCAATCCCGTCCTCGCTCTGACCGCTCTGTTCGCCGGCGCGTACATCTGGTCCGTGACGGTCGGCGAAATCGCCTGGCCGTTGCTGGCCGCCTCTCTGCTGGCCGCCTGGACGGTGCTGCCGCGCTGGGGCACGATCACTTGCTTCGTCCTGGCCGGGGTGGCCGCAGCGCTGCCGCTTCTCGCCGACGGGCTCGACGACTACACCGGATTCGGCCGGGGCGTGTGGACCCGTCTGGGCTGGGTGGGTTGGCGATGGCGGATCGCAGCCGTCCTGATCGTCTGGGTGGTCGTCGTCGTGATCGCTCGGTGGCGATGGGGCCGACAGACGACTCGTCAGCGCGTGGAGGACCTGCTCGCAGCCGTCTTCGGCAAGGCCGACGCGCTGCGGGTCGACGCCCTGATCGGGCTGGGGCTGAGCTCTCTGGTCCTGATCGAGATCTGGGCGGAGAAGGCGCACGGAGAGTGGTGGACCGCGCCCCGCTGGATGCCGTGGATCCTGGTCTACACGCCGCTGACTCTCGCCGTACGACGACGATGGCCGGCCATCCCGGCCGTGGTTCTGGGGGTCGCCGCCTTGGTCTCGTACTGGCAGACCAATGAGCTGTGGGCGATGTTGTTCGCCCTGTCCCTCGCGCTGTATTCGCTGGGCACGGCTCGCCCGCCGCTGAAGTGGTCGGTGCCGACGGCGGTTCTGATTCTGGCGGCGCTGGCGGTGTTCGCGGACCGGATCCGGTATCCGCAGATGAGTGTCATCTTCCCCCGGATCGACAGCCAGGGCTGGGACGTCTACGCCACCATCGTGGATCGGCAATGGCCGATCAGCCTCTCGCTCAGCCTGCTGGTGCCGGTCTGCGCCGGGATTGCCGTCCGGTTGTACGCGCGGAACCGGCAAGCGGCCGCCCGTGAGGCCGAGTTGGAGGAGGAGGCAGTCGAGCGCGAGGCCGAGCAGGTGGTGCTGACCGAGCGGTCCATCATCGCGCGCGACTTGCACGATGTGGTGGCGCATGCCGTGAACCTGATGGTGATTCAGGCCGAGACCGGCCCGGACCTGGTCCAGCGCGGGGAGGCCGACGTACTGGCCGGCTATCAGCGGATCGGCGATGCGGGGCGGCGGGCGCTGGGCGAGCTGGATCGGCTGCTGTCGGCGTTGCGGGACGAGGGCGGCGTACCCGATCCGCAGTTGGCACCGCAGCCCGGGCTCGGGGATCTGCGCCAGCTTGTGAATGACGTGTCGTCCGAGCAGCTCCCGGTCGAGCTGGAGTTGGTCGGCAACACGGCTGCGCCGCCGGAGGGGCATCAGCTGACCGCGTACCGTCTGGTGCAGGAGGGACTGACCAACGCGGTGCGGCACGCGAAGGCGACGAGAGTGCGGGTGACGGTGGAGATCAGCGACGACGGGATCGCGGTGGCGGTTGCCGACGACGGTGCGGGATTCGAGCCGGCCGCCGCGCGTAAGGGTGGCCGGCACGGCCTGACCGGGATGGGCGAGCGCGTCCGGGTCCACCACGGCACGCTGGACATCGAGACCGCACCCGGCGCCGGCACCGTGATCAAGGGCTGGATCCCGCTGGGAGACGCCAAGTGATCAAGGTGATGGTGGTCGACGATCAGGATCTGGTCCGGGACGGGATCTCGATGATCCTGGACGGGCAGCCGGATATCCAGGTCGTTGCCCAGGCGGTCGACGGTGCCGACGCGGTCCGCCAGGCGTCCGCCGTACTGGATCTTGCCGTGGTGCTGATGGATGTGCGGATGCCGGTGATGGACGGGATCGAGGCGACCCGGCGGTTGGCCGGCGGTCCGAAGGTGCTGATCCTCACGACGTTCGACCTGGACGAGTACGTGTACGACGCGCTCCGGGCCGGGGCGAGTGGGTTCCTGCTGAAGCGGTCGTCGCGGGACGAGCTGATCAACGCGGTCCGGGTGATCGCGGCCGGCGATGCGCTGCTCGCGCCACCGGTGACGCGGCGGCTGATCGACCGGTTCGCCGACACCCGGCTCGACCCGGCCGTGGCCGCGCGGCTCGACGTCCTGACCGCGCGCGAGCGGGAGGTCCTGGAATTGGTTGCCAAGGGCAACTCGAACGCCGAGATCGCGGCCGAACTGCACCTGACCGAGCACACCGTCAAGACCCACGTCAGCCGGATGCTGACCAAAACCGGACTCCGGGACCGGGTCCAGGCCGTCATTCTGGCCTACGACGCGGGTCTGGTTTCGGCCGGTCGGTAGTCATTGACTGCCTGTAGTGCCAGGCTGAAAAATATCTGCGACGCCGCTGCCACCCCCGTTCAGAACGAGGACCCTGTGCAGAAGCCAACCGCAGTACTGACCACCGCCCTTCTCCTCAGCTCCGCCGGAATCGCGTACGCCGCGCCGGCCGCGACCACCTACTACATCGACGCCTCCGCGGGCAAAGACTCGAACTCGGGCAAAGACCCCGGTACGGCGTGGAAGAGTCTCGCCAAGGTCAACGGGTCCGGATTCACTGCCGGTGACCGGATCCTCTTCAAACGTGGGGCTTCCTGGACCGGCACGCTCGAGCTGTCGGACGACGGCATCACGGTCGGCGCCTACGGATCCGGCGCGTTGCCGAAGATCGGCGGCCCGGTGCTCACGTGTGTGAACGTGACCGGCTCGGACGTCTTCATCGGCGACCTGCGCGCGAGCGGATGCAACTGGGCCGGCTTCGAGCTCTGGGGTCAGCGCATCGAGCTCGACACTGTCCAGGCAGACAACAACGTCGCCGGTATCTCGATCGTCGACGGCTCGAACGCGAACACGATCCACTGGAGCACGATCGTCGACAACAACAAGATGAGCGTCGACGACGACACCCATCCCGACGACGACTCCGGCGCGTTCGGGATCCTGGTGCACGGTGACGACAACACGATCCAGCACAACACGATCACCGGCAGCTTCCACACCAGCCACGACTACGGGTACGACGGCGGCGCGGTCGAGATCTTCAACGGCAACCGCAACCACGTCGAGTACAACAAGACCGCCGACAACGACACCTTCACCGAGCTCGGCCACGAGGAGGGCAAGACCGCCGACGACAACGTGTTCGCCTACAACACCGTCACGTCGACCAAACCGTCCGGCACCTTCCTGATCACCCGCGGCGCCCAGAGCCAGATCGGTCCGGTACGGCGGACGCTTGCGATCAACAACTCCGTCAACCTGCCGAACGGCGACGGCTGGAGCTGCGACGCCGGCTGCGGCCCGGGCATCCTGAAGCTGCGCAACAACATCGTGAAGGTCGGCAAGAAGGTCGGGTACGACGATTCCTTCGACACCGGCAACCCGGCCGACGCCGCTGATGAGGACCGTGGGGTCTACCAGGGCAGCGTCTACCAGTTCACGCTCGGCCCGCACTCGGTGCGGGCTGATCCCGTCTGGACCACCGACCTCCGCCTGAAGACCGGCAGTCCAGCCATCGGTCGCGCGGAGAAGTCCGGCTATGCCTACGACCTGGCCGACAAGCTGCTCACGGGCCTGACCAGCTGGGACTCCGGCGCGTACCAGTACTGAGCTTCGTCCTGCAGTGATCTTTGGGCTGCCCGAAGGGGGTGGCGCCGGTGGGCGCCACCCCCTGACGCTTGTCCACAGGTCCTCGATCGGTGGTGGCCGAGGGTGCCAAAACGGATACAACTAGTGGTGAGGGCGGAGCTGGACCCTGAGATGTCCCGGATATTTCTCAGAGTTGAGTGGAATGCACTCAAGTCTGGATAGGTTGTCTTCTGTGAGTCCTGTTCTGTGAGCTTGAAAGGTTGGAAACTCGATGGATGTTCAGCGGTTGACGACGCTGGCCCGGGAAACCCTGTCGGTCGCGATCCGTCAGACCTCCGCGGCGGGCAACCCGACCGTGGAACCGATACACCTGCTGTCGGGGCTGCTCGCGCAGCCGGAGGGGACCACTGTGAGTCTCCTCGAGGCGGCCGGTGGTGACGTCGACGCCGTACGACGCAAGACCGCCGAGCAGCTGAGCCGGCTGCCGAAGGCGAGTGGCGGGAGCGTGCAGGCACCGAGCCTGTCACCGAAGACGGGCGAAGTGCTGAACCAGGCGGAGCAGCGCGCGCTGGGGCTCGGGGACGAGTATGTCTCGACCGAGCACCTGCTGATCGCGCTCGCCACGGTCGACGGCGTCGCGAAGTCGGCCCTCGGGGTGACCGCGAACGCGCTCCTGCAGGCGTTCGACCAGATGCGCGGCAACCGCCGGATCACCTCGCCGGAGGCCGAAGGAACCACGAAGACCCTGGAGAAGTACGGCGTCGACCTGACCGAGCGGGCCAAGGACGGCAAGCTCGACCCGGTGATCGGCCGCGACTCCGAGATTCGTCGGGTGGTCCAGGTGCTGTCCCGTCGTACGAAGAACAACCCTGTCCTGATCGGTGAGCCCGGCGTCGGCAAGACCGCCGTCGTCGAGGGGCTGGCCCAGCGGATCGTGGCCGGAGACGTGCCCGAGTCGCTGCGTGGCCGCCGGCTGATCAGCCTCGACCTCGGGGCGATGGTCGCCGGTGCGAAGTACCGCGGCGAGTTCGAGGAGCGGCTGAAGGCCGTGCTGACCGAGATCAAGGAGTCCGACGGTCAGATCATCACCTTCATCGACGAGCTGCACACCGTTGTCGGCGCCGGCGCGACCGGTGAAGGCGCGATGGATGCGGGCAACATGCTGAAGCCGATGCTCGCGCGCGGTGAGCTCCGGATGATCGGTGCGACCACCCTCGACGAGTACCGGACCCGGATCGAGAAGGACCCTGCGCTGGAGCGCCGGTTCCAGCAGGTCTTCGTCGGTGAGCCCTCCGTCGAGGACTCCATCGCGATCCTGCGTGGGCTGAAGGAGCGGTACGAGGCGCACCACAAGGTGGCCATCTCCGACAGTGCGTTGGTCGCGGCGGCAACCCTCTCGAACCGGTACATCACCGGCCGCCAGTTGCCGGACAAGGCGATCGACCTGGTCGACGAGGCCGCGTCGCGGCTGCGGATGGAGATCGACTCGTCCCCGGTCGAGATCGACTCGCTCCGCCGGACCGTCGACCGCCTGAAGATGGAGGAGCTCGCGCTGTCCCGCGAGGAGGACGCCTCGTCGCAGGAGCGGCTCGGGCGGCTGCGTGCCGACCTGGCCGACCGTCAGGAGGAGCTGCGCGCGCTCGAGGCTCGCTGGGAGAAGGAGAAGTCCGGCCTGAACCGGATCGGTGAGGTCAAGGAGCGGATCGACGAGCTCCGTGGCCAGGCCGAGCGGGCCCAGCGCGAAGGCGACTTCGAGACCGCCTCCAAGATCCTGTACGGCGACATCCCCGAGCTCACCAAGGAGCTGGAGGAGGCCTCGGCCGAGCCCGAGGTCGTCGACGGCCCCGACGCGATGGTGAACGAGGAGGTCGGCCCGACCGAGATCGCCGAGGTGATCGCGATGTGGACCGGCATCCCGACCGGCCGGCTGCTCGAGGGCGAGACCGGCAAGCTGCTGCGGATGGAGGACGAGCTGGGCCGCCGCCTGATCGGTCAGCGGGAAGCGGTCAAGGCCGTTTCGGACGCTGTCCGGCGAGCGCGGGCGGGCATCTCGGATCCGGATCGACCGACCGGGTCGTTCCTGTTCCTCGGTCCGACGGGTGTCGGTAAGACGGAGCTGGCGAAGGCGTTGGCGGACTTCCTGTTCGACGACGAGCGGGCGATGGTCCGGATCGACATGTCGGAGTACGGCGAGAAGCACAGCGTCTCGCGGCTCGTCGGTGCTCCTCCCGGCTACGTCGGGTACGAAGAGGGTGGCCAGCTCACCGAGGCCGTCCGGCGGCGCCCGTACTCGGTGATCCTGCTCGACGAGGTCGAGAAGGCCCACCCGGAGGTCTTCGACATCCTGCTGCAGGTGCTGGACGACGGTCGGCTGACCGACGGCCAGGGTCGTACGGTCGACTTCCGCAACGTGATCCTGATCCTGACCAGCAACCTGGGCTCGGCGTACCTGGCCGACATGGCGCTGGACGACAAGGTGAAGCGTGACCAGGTGATGGCCGTCGTCCGGCAGTCGTTCAAGCCGGAGTTCATCAACCGGCTCGACGAGATCGTGCTGTTCGACGCGCTCGGCACCGAGGAGCTGACCCAGATCGTCGCTCTGCAGATCAAGGCGCTGCAGCGTCGACTGGTCGACCGCCGGATCACCCTGGACGTCGACGAAGGCGCGATGGAGTGGCTCGCCATGACCGGGTACGACCCCGTGTACGGCGCTCGCCCGCTCCGGCGGCTCGTGCAGTCCGCGATCGGCGACGAGCTCGCCCGCGGCATCCTGAACGGCACCGTCCGCGACGGGGAAACCGTCAAGGTGACCCTCAACGAGTCCAAGGACGCCCTGGAAGTAACCCCCGTCTGACCGACGAGCTCAACAGCCGGGCCTGGTCCACACCAGGCCCGGCTGTTGTCTGCCTGTCTTTCTGGGGTGTGGTTTGGTGGGTCTGGGAGGATCGAGGCTGGGGACAGCTGGAAGGAACACATCACCGCATGAGCGATCCGCACGGCAGCGATCCGACTGAGGACAGGCCCGGTCCGTACCGAGGTGTCTTCGGCGGTCCGTCCGTTCCCCCGGTGCCGCCTGTGCAGCCGCCGTACGGTGGTCGTCCCGGCGCCTACAGCGGTGTGTACGGCGCCCGCGCCTACCCGCAGGCCCCGCCGAAGCAGGTCACCATCGCGTCGGTCATCTCCCTGGGCCTGGGCGCCCTCTGCGTACTCCTGGCCGCCCTGACCGTCACGTCGGCCGGCGAACAAATCTCCGAGGTCCTCACCGGCTCCAAGGACAACCAGCCCGCCGCCGTAGCCGCCGCGATGTTCTGCGCCGTCCTCTACACCCTCCCAGCCCTCTACCTCCGCAAGCGCCGCCCCTGGTCCCGGTACCTCCTCATAGCCGTAGCCGCCATGGGCATAGCCGGCGGCATCATGGCCCTCCCCGCCAGCCTCCTAGGCCTAGCCATCCACGCCACCCTCCTGACCCTCATGCTCCAATCCCCCACCAAACACTGGTTCCACCCCCGCTGACCAGGCCACCCCCTGCCCCACCCATCTGCCCCCACCTGCCCCACAAAACCTGTGGACAACGCGACGCATCACCTACCGGATTCGTGCACAATCCGTGAGTGCCAAGCCACCCTCCCCCCGAATTCACCCTGGCCGCCTGGGTCGACGAGTCGATCGTCGTCGACTGCCCGGGCAAAGACGGGACCTACACGATGGCAGCAGTTGTGGCAGATCCTGCCGAATGTCCCGATGTGAGGGATCGGCTCCGGGCGCTCACCGTGCGACGTAACGGTCGGTTGCACTGGGCCAAAGAGCCGGCGAAGCGCCGGGACGAGATCGCGGCGCTGATCGCGAGTGTCGACCTGGCCGCGATCGTGGTCGTCGGCTCGCCCTTGCACGGTCCGAAGCAGGAACGCGCTCGGCGATGCTGCCTGGAGCGGTTGCTGCACGAGCTGGCCGCGTTCGGCGTAGGCGACGTCTGGCTCGAGTCGCGGTCCGCGGTCCCCGACCGCCGGGACATCAGGCTGGTCGACAGTGCGCGCACCAAGGGCGTCGTGCCAAGCAACCTCGTGGTTCGTTTTGCTCGGCCGAAGGATGATCCGATGCTCTGGATCCCGGACGCCATTGCCGGGGCGGTGACGGCTGCCAACTTCGGGGAGCCGCGGTGGATGCTCGCGATGGCGGAGATCCTCACACGGCACGATGTCGTCGTGCGCTAGACAGCGCGAAGGCTGGGTCCCACCCTCCGGAGGGGTTCCCAGCCTCACTTCTCGATCGAGCAGCGCCCGTGAGCTGATCGCATTGTGTCACGCCAGCTCGCGCTTGTCACCCGTGATCGACAGCGCTCGCCGCAAAGGTCTGGTGTCTCACCGGCCGTTCATCGAGTTCGGGCGGCCGCTGCAGGAGCCGATGCTTTGGCTTCCTGACGTCGTAGCAGGGGCTGTCACGTCCGCGCAGCTGGGCGAACCCCGGTGGCTCCTGACCCTCTCGGATCTGGTTGAGGTTCATCACGTGCCGATCCGATGAAACGCGAAAGCTGGGGCCCTTCATCCGGAGGGAATCCCAGCTTCACTTCTCACCAGGCAGCGCGTGGCGAGCTACGACCAGTCTCTCACACTCCACCGGGCCATGTCGCGCACCATTCACAGCCTCGCTGGGTCAGAGTTTTTGGAGGCGGGTCAGGGCTTGGTGGAGGATTGTGGGTTGTTTGCAGAAGGCCCAGCGGACCAGGGGGCGGCCGGGGTCGGGGTTGTCGTAGAAGACTTGGTGGGGGATGGCTACTACGCCGGTGCGTTCGGGGAGTTCGCGGCAGAAGGTGATGCCGTCGGTGTGGCCGAGGGGGCGGATGTCGGTGGTGACGAAGTAGGTGCCTTGGGGGCGGTGGACTTCGAAGCCCAGCTCGGCCAGGCCGTCGGAGAGCAGGTCGCGGCGGGACTGGAGGTCGGCGCAGAGGGCGTCGAAGTAGTCGTTGCCTAAGGCAAGTGCATGCGCGACGGCGGGCTGGAACGGCGCCCCGGACGTGAACGTGAGGAACTGCTTGGCCGTCGCCACCGCAGTCACCACCTCGGCCGACCCGGTGACCCACCCGATCTTCCACCCCGTGACGGCAAAGGTCTTACCAGCGCTACTGATCGACACGGTCCGCTCGGCCATCCCGTCGTACGACGCCAACGGCCGGTGCTGGAGTCCGTCGTACACGAGGTGTTCGTAGACCTCGTCCGTGATGACGACGAGATCGCGCTCCACCGCCAGCGAGCTGATCCCGCGCAGCTCCTCGTCCGTGAGAACGGTGCCGGTCGGGTTGTGTGGTGAGTTGATCAGCAGCACCTTCGTCCGCGCCGTGACCGCGGCCCGTAGCTCGTCCAGATCAAGCCGGTACGACGGCGCCCGCAACGTCACCGGCACCCGCCGACCCCCGGCGAACGCGATCCCGGCCGCGTACGAGTCGTAGTACGGCTCGAGCGCGATCACCTCGTCGCCCGGCTCGACGAAGGCGAGCAGGGCGGCCGCGATCGCCTCGGTGGCACCGGTGGTGACGAGCACCTGCGTGTCCGGGTCGTACGAAAGCCCGTAGAACCGCTTCTGATGGTCGACGATCGCCTGCCGCAGCGAGGGCACCCCACGCGCGGGCGGGTACTGGTTCGCGCCGGCGCGGATCGCCGCGATCGCATCCTCGAGCAACGAGTCAGGTCCATCGGTGTCGGGGAACCCTTGGCCGAGGTTGATCGACCGGGTCGCCACCGCGAGTGCCGACATCTCGGCGAAGATCGTCGTACCGAGGCCGGTCAACCGCTCAGCGTGTGCGCGCATGCCCTCGACCTTAACCGCCGGCGGTCTCCACCATGCGCGTCAGCCAGGCGCGCGCGTTGTCCCGATCGGTCTGGCTGAACGACGCCTCGAGCTCGTCCTCGAGCTTCCGGATCGCCGGTGTGGCCTCGTCGAGCTTCCGCGCCCCCGCGGCGGTCAGGTTCAGGCGCTGGGTCCGGCGGTCGTTCGGATTCGGCGAGCGCTCGACCAGGCCGGCACGCTCCATCCCGGTGACCAACTCGTTCGCGGACTGCCGGGTGGTGCCGACCACGCGGCCGACGTCGGCGATCGTCAGGCCCGGATCCTTCCGCACGCACAGCAGCGTCCCGTACTGCTGCACCGACAGCCCGTGCTCGTCGAGCACCTCCGCGAGGGCCGACCGCATGCTCAGCCACGCATGCCGGACAAGAAACGTCACGCAGCCGTCGTCCTGGTAGGCGTCCATGGTCCCCATTCTGCCGTGTCCCTGAAGGGACAAGGGAAGGAAGGAAAGAGAAGAGGGGAACGAGGGGCCGGGTCCGTGGAGGGGCAAGGGAAGGAAGGAGGGGGGCATTCTGCGGGGTCGGGGGAGGGGCGGACCGGTGGCACTCGTCAATCGGATGGTTGGGCGCCTGCTCAGGCTCAGGACCTTGTCCTGGCGAGGCCGGGTTCGTGGTTGGTGAGTGGCTGGAGTCCGCATCATAGATTGACAGGTTCCTGTCAATCGGTGACGATGGAGGTCTCGTCAGGGTCCTGACAATTATAGGAGACTTCGTGTCCACGATCGACCCCCGCCGGCAACGCCGCATTCTCGCGATCCTGGTCGTCTCGGCCGTACTCATCTGGATCGACTCGACCGTCCTCGGGATAGCTCTCGAACGCATCGCCGACCCCGTCCACGGGCTCGGTGCCACGCCCGGCCAACTCCAGTGGGCCGTCGGCATCTATTCGCTCCTGTTCGCCACCGCGCTCTTCCTCGCCGGAGCCCTCGGCGACCGCTACGGCCATCGGACCGTGCTCGTCCTCGGTCTGCTGATCTTCGGTGGTGCGTCGGCCTGGGCCGCCTGGGCCACCGACCCGACCGCCCTGATCCTGGCCCGCGCGGCCATGGGCCTCGGCGGCGCGCTGATCATGCCGCCGTCGATGGCGATCATCGGCTGGGTCTTCCCGCCGGAACGCCGGGCCGCCGCGATCGCGGTCTGGGGTTCGTCGGCCGGTGTCGGCGTCGCCGTCGGACCCGTGGTCGGCGGTCTGCTGATCGACCACTTCTGGTGGGGTTCGGTCTTCACGATCAACCTGCCGCTCGTCGCCTTCGGCGTGATCGGCGCCCTGCTCGTCCTGCCGAACCCCCGCAGCCCGCAGCGGCGTCGCCTGGATCCGCTCGGCCTCGGCCTGTCCACCCTCGGCCTGCTCGGTCTGTCGTACGGGCTGATCGCCGGCGGCCACCAGGGCGGCTGGGATCGCTGGCAGGTCTGGGCGAGTATCGCCGCCGGTCTCGTCCTGCTCGCCGCCTTCATCTACTCCGAGGCGCGCGAGGAGCAGCCGAGCTTCGACCCACGCCTGTTCCGCAATCGTCGCTTCGCGGCCGGCAACTTCGCCTTGGCGGTCGTCTTCCTCGCCCTGACCGGCCAGAGCTTCTACACCGTCTTCTACCTGCAGGGCGCGCGCGGCATGAGTGCCCTCACGGCCGGCCTCATGTCGTTGCCCGGGGCAATGGGTGTGATCGTCGGCTCACAGCTCGGCGCGCGGCTCGCGGCGCGCTTCGGCGTCGCCAAGGTCTCGGGTACGGCGGTCTTCGTCCTGAGCCTCTGCTTCGGCACCAACCTGCTGTACGACGTCAACACCTCGCTGGTGTGGATCGGCATGGTCGGTGTCGTCATCGGCCTCTGCATCGGTATGACCACGGCGCCGACCACGGCCGCCGTACTCGCGACCTTGCCACTGGATCGGATCGGCGCCGGGTCGGCGGTCAACAACGCGCTGCGTCAGGTCGGCAGCGTGCTCGGGGTCGCCGTCATCGGGACGGTCGTCTCGTCGACGTACCAGCATCGGATCGCTCCGTCGCTGGCCGGTCTCCCGGCCGATGCCGGTACGTCGGCCGAGGCGACCCGGCACGCGGCGGGTGCCTTGGGTCGCCCCGACCTGGTCAAGCTGGCGAACGACTCGTTCGTCCACGCCATGCACACCGCAGCTCTGGTCTCCGCCGCGATCGTCCTCACGGGTTCGATCGTCCTCATGCTCGCCTTCCGGAGCTCCAGGCCATCACAATCGCCGACCCCGGTGACTCCCCCGCGGGAGCCGGCCGAGACCGGTCGATTGTGATGGCCTGAGGATCGGTCAGCTCCAGGGTGACGGCGGCGGCGGGGGTACGACGGCGGGGCGGTCCTCGCACCACGTCGCACCGGTCCAGCCGCCGTCGTTACCGGCCAGCAGCCGTACGTCGAACTCCGGCGGCCCGTTGAAGTGGAACGTCCCGCAGTTGTTGACGAACGGAGCCCCGACGTTCCGCGCGTCGACGTTCTCGAACGTCGCCCACCCGCCGACCCGGGCGTTGACCACGTTGGTCCCGGTGCCGTCGACCTTGATGTTGCGGACGGCAACATTCGTGATCCCGTAGTCGTCCTTGACCGGCCAGTCGACCACGAACATCATCGCGTTGTACGTCGAGTCCAGGAACGAACTGTCCGTGATCTCGATCGTGCCGGACATCGAGGACTGCAATGCGTACAGCCAGATGGCGCCGAGACCGATGTCCCAGTTGAGATCGCGTGGGCCGCCGCGGACCGTGGTGTTGCGGGCGAACGTCAACGTGCCCTCGAACGGCGTCGCGTTGAACCGCGATCCGGCGTGCAGCGTGCTGCCTTCGCGGATCGGGTCGGCGACCAGGTTGTCCGTGACGGCGTTGTCGCGACCACCGTAGATGGCGATGTCGTTCGCGAGTACCGGCGTCTGGACGGTGTTGTGGTCGTACACGTTGTTGTGGTTGACCAGCCCGCCGGGATTCGACTCCGACCACATCGCGAGGCCGTCGTCGCCGCTGTTGCGGACGAAGTTGTTGGTGGCGCGGACGTTGGAGACGCCGAGGTGCAGGTTCATCCCGTCGGCGACCGCGTCGGTGATGACGTTGTTGCGGATCAGTAGACCGTCCATCGGGCCGTCCAGCCAGATACCGACCTTGGTGTGGTGCAGGTAGAGGTTCTCGATCGTCGAGCCGCCGCCGATCGCGCCACCGATTCCGTTGACCTGGTCGGTGTCGATACGTTCGCGGACGTCGCTCTCGATCGCGAAGTCGGACAGGTGGACCTGGGTGCTGCCGCCGGCGTCGGCGTACTTGCCGTAGAAGCCGGGTGCGCTGTGCACGGACTTGTCCGGTGCGGGCTCGGCGAGCGGCAGGACCTTGCCCTTGATGATCGTCCACCAGTTGCCGGCGCCACGGATCGTCACCTTGTCGACAACGATGTGCCGGTTCACCTGGAACGTGCCGGCCGGGATGAAGACCGACCAGCCGATCCGCTGCGCGGCCGCGATCGTGCGTTCGATCGCGGGTGCGGCGTCGTGGCGGCCGGTGGGGTCGGCGCCGAAGAGCCGCACGTCGAGCGACCTGGCCGGCTGGTGCAGCGGCGCCTTCACGAGCTCGAAGTCGGCGACGTCGAGTACATACCAAGCAGCGTTGGTGTTCTTGGGTACGGCGAACCGCACCCGATCGCCGGCCCGATAGGTCCGGTCCAGCAGCACGCGCTGCTCGTCGTAGAAGTGGTTCGGACGGAACGGCTTGGCGACCGGGTCCGGCTCGGGCTTCCACCACCCCGGGGTCGGGTCGACGTTCGGGTCGTTGGAGAACGGATACATCCCGTACAGCCAGGCGTACTGCGACGTCAGCGTCAGCGTCCGCTTGTGCTGACCGTTGACCGTCAGGTCCAGCGGCGCGGTGATCCCACCGCCGGTCGGTGCGTCCGGGATGCTGTATCGCAGGGTCAGCGCGTTCGCGGCTTTGGTCAGCGTGAACTCGACGTACTGCTTGGCTTGCAGTCGTACGGCGGTACGCCCGGAAGCCTCGGCCGGCAACGTGTACGCGTCGCGGCTCGGCCCGATCGTCTCGCCGGTGAAGAAGGCATTCTCAGCCTCCTGCTCGACGAACGGTACGGTCGCGCCCCGCCCGGCCACGAGGGCCGGATCGAGACCTGCCCGGGTCACCCGAGGGTCCGGATGGGCAGACGCTTGGGACGTGAGGAGCGCGCCGAGCAGCGCGGTGGTCAGGGCCACGGCGGTGAGGCGCAGGGGTGAACGGGACATCAGCGGATCCCCCTCCAGAAGAAGTGCTTGGAGGTTATGCAGCCGACTTCAGTTACGCAAGATCTCGACAGTCGACAGAAATTTCCGAACCTTATCCGGGGTTCGGTTGCGGCTCGGGGCGGAGGGCGCGGAGCCAGAGTTCGGTCTGGGCGATGTGCGCGGACGCTGCGGTGGCGGCCGCCGAGGGGTCGCGGTTCGCGATGGCGGCGAGGATGGCTCGGTGGCCGCGGTCGCTGGTCTGTTTGATCGCGTCGAAGTCGGCGCCGGGTTCGAAGATGCGGTAGTGACCACCCCGGCCGCGGATGACGCCGGTGAGGGCGGTGACGGTCGGATTGCCGCCCGCCGTACAGATCGCGTCGTGGAACTCGGCATCGAGGTGCTGGATCTCGGTCGCGTCGGTGGTGGCTTCGAGGCGGTCGAGGATGTCACTCAGGCGAGCTTCCAGCTCATCGTCCTGACGCGCCGCGGCCGCGGCGGTCGCGTGGGCCTCGAGCACCCGTCGTACCTCGATCAGTTCGAGGACGCCTTCGAGCGGGATCAGCTGGACCGACAGGGAGAACCGGCTGATGATCTTCGCCGGATCCAGAGCCGAAACGTACGTCCCGGAGCCGTGCCGGGACTCGATCACGCCGAGCGCGGCGAGCGAGCGTGTTGCCTCGCGCAACGAGCTGCGAGACACCCCGAGGTGGTCGCACAACTCCGGCTCCGGCGGAAACTTCGCCCCGGGCCCGAGCTCCCCCGACGCGATCATCTGCCGCAAACCCGCCAACGCCTTGTCCGTGGCTGCCATTCGCCACCTCCTCAATCTTCGCCTGCAGCGTAAGTCCTCAGACGACTTGCAGTCGTGACAGACTGGGTCCTGGCACCTATGGGAGGACTGGACACGTGGCGACTGCGCTGATTACCGGGCCGACGACAGGGATCGGCCGGGCGTTCGCGAACAAGCTGGCCCTCGAGGGGTACGACCTCGTGCTGGTCTCGCGCGACGAGGCGCGGCTCAAGGAGACCGCGGCCGATCTGACCCGGCTGCACGGGGTCGCCTGCGAGGTGCTCGCCGCTGACCTGACCGACACCGACGACCTGGCCCGGGTGGAGGAGCGATTCCGGACCGGCCCGATCGAAGTGCTGGTGAACAACGCCGGATTCGGCCAGAAGAAACCGTTCTGGGCCAACCCGATCGACGTCGAGGAGAAGCAGCTCGACCTGCTGGTCCGCGTCGTCCTGCGGCTCACGCATGCCGCCGTACTCCCGATGATCGAGCGTGGATCCGGTGCCGTGATCAACGTGTCGTCGGTATCGGGGTTCCTGCAGCGGGGGAGCTACAGCGCGCACAAGGCGTGGGTGACGAACTTCAGCGAGGGACTGTCGATCGAGCTGCACTCCAAAGGCGTCGCGGTGATGGCGTTGTGCCCAGGCTTCGTACACACGGAGTTTCACGAGCGGATGGGGATGGACAAGACCATCATCCCGTCGTTCATGTGGCTGGACGCGACCGACGTGGTCGAGGCCGGCTGGAAGGACCTGATGCGCGGTACGGCGGTGTCCGTGCCCAGCTTGCGGTACAAGCTGATCGTCGCCGCCGCCCGCTACACCCCGCGCACCCTGATCGCCCGCGTCTCCACCGTCGGTCTCGACGGCCGTCGACGGACCTGAGCTCCTACCGGATCGGATCGTCGGTGCCGAGCGACTGTTTGGCGGGATCGCTGATCAGGCGGACGGATGCGGCGATCGACTTCGGGCTGAGTGCGTCGGCGCCGGCTGCCTGGGCTGCGTAACCGCTGCCGAGCCCCAGGATGATCGCGCTGTTGGCCTCGACCAGCGCCGGACGCCCGTCGACCTTGCCGGTGGTCTTGAGGTGCGGATCCGCACGGACGATGCCGACGCTCACCAGCGCTGATCCTGCGGCCGGATCGTCGGGATCGGCGTCGGCCAGATCGATGGAGATGTTGCGCGACGCGTCCGGCGTGACGTAGGGCAGCCTGACTCCGACGACCTTGAAATCATTCGGGACGATGTCCTGGCTCAGCGTGAACGGGACCCGCAAGCGGGCCGGATTCTTCCGGCGGTGGATGGCCTCGGCGATGTGCCGAGCGCGGTCGGTCCGGTCGGGCCAGTTGACGTACAGGACGACAGTTCCCCACGCGTTGTCGGCGTACTGCCAGGAGATGTGGACCCCCGATGCATCGGTCCATGCGTAGACCGGTCGGCCTTCGATGTCCTGGAGCCGATCCACCGTGCTGAGATCGGCGTGGGTCCCTGGGGCGTAAAGCGTCGCCACACCGTCGACGCCGGCGGACTTCGTCGGATCTGTCGCAGTCAACTCGATGACCTGGAACCGGCGCCCGGTGGTGTAGGCCGATGGAGCGACACCGCCGGCCGTGCCGACGTCGAACTCCCGGTTCCAGACGTCGAAGAGTTCGGTCGAGCCTGGGGGTGGACCGGCGGGTTGCGCCTTGTCGTCGCGGAGTGCGTCCAGCAGCAGGGGTGATGCGGACACAGCGCCGACGACGGCCGCCACGCCGACGCCGCCGAGGAAGCGGCGGCGACGGACCGTCCTGCGGCCGTCGCGGACCGCGCGGTCGACGCTGATGCCCTCCAGCGCCTCGTCCGGGGACTCGCGCAGCGCCTTGAGCAGGCCTGCGTAGTCCTCTTGATCGGGGCTCATGGGTTCACTCCTTCCTCAGGACGGGTTCGAGGCGATCGCCGAGCAGGCGACGCAACATGGTCAGCCCACGGGCGGTCTGGCTCTTCACGGTGTTCTCCGGACATCCCAACGTGGAGGCGGTATCGCGGACCGACAGGTCGTACAGGAAGCGCAGCACCAGGACGGCCCGAGTCTTGGGCGGGATTCGCGTCAGTGCGTCGGCGACGACCATCCGCGTCTCCACTTCGGGCGCGCGGGTCGCGGGCGTTTCGATCGGGGTCTCGACCAGGCGAACCTTCGACGACCAGCCGAGCCGCCGTTCGTTCAGGAAGGTGCGGACCACGATGGTCCGCACGTACGCATCCAGGTTGTCGGCCGCCTTGGCTTTGTGCCAATGCACGTACAGCTTGGTGATCGCGGCCTGGACGACGTCGTCGGCTCGATGGGCGTCCTTGGTGAGGGACCCGGCCAGCCTCCGCAGGTCGGGCAGGCGGGTCGTCACGTAGTCGACGTACTGCTGTTCGTCCTGAGCCCGCACGGCCGCACCTCCCTCCGTCCGACCATCATCCGCGCTCCAGGTGCCACACCCACACACCGCCAACGAACGAACTGCGGCCCAGCAACTCGTCCAAACAGGTACGGAGCTGGTCGCGGCCCGGTTCCAGTACGACGGCTTCCGCTCGCCAGAACCGCAGATCCGCTTCGACCTGGGCCGGGTCGATCGTGCACTCACCACCGTTGGCGACCTGCCGCATCAGGGTCGCGGTCGGCCGAGCCTCGGCGCCGTACCCGCCCTCGCGATCTGGCCCATGCGGGCCTACGAAGTACCCCTCCGGCAGCGCGAACCCGAACCCGGCCGCCGCCTGCCACCGCATCGCCCGGGCATCCGCCGGATCAGGAGGCGGAGCCGGTACGACGGTGTGCCCGGGCCGCACGTAATCACGCCAGAGCCCGGCAGTGAAGAACTCAGGCACCGGCGCACGGGCCACAGTCACCAACGGCGTCGGAACGATCGGCAGCAGCGCCACAGCAATCACGCCATACCCAAGCCGCCGGTACACCTCGGTGCCGACCTGCTGGAGGTGGTGGATGCTGATGGCAAGGAGTGCTCCGATCAGTGGCACGCACACCATGGCCAGCCGGGACTCGATCACCGACTCGTACAGCGGGAGCCGGGAGACGATTGCCCAGGGCCCCGGAAGTTCGGTACCGAATGCCGCGATCGTCGGGCCCATCGACAACCAGGCGACGAGAGCCGTGGTGATGCCGAGGATCCGGACCGTCGGGTGCTTGCGCAGGGCAATCACCAGGCCGAGAGTGAGGATGATCAACGGCCAGCCGAAGAACGCGTTCTCCTCGGTCCGATTCATCGACAGCTCGCGCGCGACCGCTGGATCACCGACGAGCGATCGGGTCGAGAAGGCGGTGAACGCGTCGAGAGTGTTCCCCGAAGGTCCGTGAACCAGGCTGTGGTAGCTCTGTGGACCCGCGAACTGCCAGAGCAACGGGAGCGCGATGATCGCGACAGCAAGAGCCCCGGCGCCCGCGAGCGTGGTGACGTATCGGTGGGCGAAGGTGCGCGCTTCCCAGGGATGGACGGTCGCGTAGACCAGCGCGAAGATCATCAGACCGGTTGCCGCTAGCAACAAAACTTCTTCGCCAAGGAACACCTGATAGGCGATGAGGAGGCCGAGGATGATCGCGGTCCGTCGGCCGGGAGGGCGGGGGAGCAGGAGGAGGGGGATCACGGCGAGTACGACAAAGTTCGGGTGTGCGTTTGCGTGCGAGATCATCGACGGCGCGAAGCCGCAGAAGGCGCCGCCGACGATCGCGGCCGGCGTCGAGGCGATCCGGCGGGAGAACATCCAGTACCAGGCGAACGCCGTACCGGCCAGGCCGAGGGTGAGGACGACTGCCCAGGTCACCCCGGAGCCGAGCAGGACCGTGACCGGGATCAGCGGGACACTCAGGCCGAGCATGGCGGTGTTCGCCATCAAGTTGACGCCGAGCGGATAGTTCAGAAGCGTTGTAAACAACGGGTTGTGGCCATGCAGGACCCGATGCGCAGTAATGTCGAAGAACCACTGCCATTGCTCTTGATCCTGACCGCCGTCCCACAGATACCGCCCGTTCGGATCCGCCCACAACCCGTGCAGCAGAACCACGCCAACCACCAAGTAGCCGCCGGCAATCAATCCCACCGCCACCCGCGATCGCGTTGGTACCGCGACCGATGTACTCAGACTCATGAGGCGTGGACAGCGACGCGAGGTGGAAGCAGTTCTGGTTGGACGAGATTCTCCAGCGCCGGCAAAGCGTGGTGGTAGCGACGTATCCGCGCCAGCTCCAACAACCCAGCCAGATACCCGCTCGCGCGCAGCTTTGAGCCTGCCTGGTCCGACCATCGAACCGGAACCTCCGCGACCTCCAGTCCGAGCCGGTGGAACAGATGCAACACCTCGGCATCCGAGCACCATCCGTCCACCCGGGCCAGCTGGTACACGAGCCGTCCGCGTGGTCCGTCGTACAACTTGAATCCGCACTGGGTGTCCTGGATTCCTGGTACGGCGACCGCCTGGATGAGCGCGTTGCCGATCCGGCCGCACACCTCCCGCAATGCGGTTTGCCGCACCTCCAACTCCGACGCCGGCAGCGCGCGCGATCCGATCGCGGCGTACGCCCCACGATCGAGCGCCGCCTGCAGGACGCCGAGCTGTTCGACCGGCGTCGCGTTGTCCGCGTCGCACATCAGCACCCGATCGCCACGCGAGGCGAGTATGCCGACGCGCACCGCGTGCCCCTTGCCGCGGTTGACCGGCCAGCGGATGAGGCGGACGCGTTCGTCGGCCACGGCCCGGACAGCCGGCGCGGTTGCATCCGCCGAGCCGTCATCGACGACCAGGACCTCCCAGTCCTCGCACGTCGTGCCCAGATAGGCAGTCACGGCCCGCAAGGTCTGCGGAAGCCGCCGCTCCTCGTTGTACGCGGGAATCACCACACTGAGTTGAACTCTCACACCCCGCTGACCACGCCCGGCTCACGATCCGTTGTGTGACCCGGCTCACATCACAGCTTCTCGGCGACCTCGGTCAGTACAGCGAGAGTCGCGGTGATCAGCGGGTGATCGGCCCGGCTCGCCCGGATGGCGGCGTACACGCGCCGGGTCGGGACGGGCTCGGTCAGCGGCCGGATGACCGCGAGTGCCGGTACGGCCAGCCGTGGGACGAGCGAGACTCCGCCGCCGGCCTCGACCAAGGCGGCTACGGCCTGGAAGTCGTCGGACTGATGCACGATCCGTGGCTGGAACCCGGCCTGCTCACACGCCAGCAGTACGACGTCGCGGATCGGATTACCCGGTGCCGTCATCACCCAGTCGTCGCCCGCGAGCATCGACAGTTCGATCGCGTCGTACGCCGTGGCCGGGTGCGACGGCGGGAGGACGGCCACGAAAGGCTCGGCGTACAAGGGGATTCGGACCAAGCGCTGGTCGTCGGCGCGAGGTGAGCCGCGGTGCTCGACCGCGATCGCGATGTCGGCGTCGCCGTCGAGCAGTTGAGTGATGCCCTGGTGGCCTTCGGCATCGCGTACGACGAGGTCGAGGCCGGGGCTCGTCTCGCGCAGCCGGCTGAGCGCGGGCGCGACGAGCAGGCTGATCGCGGTCGCGAATGCGGTGACGCGGATCTCGCCGTTGGTCCCGTTCGCGTGCAGGCGCATCGCGTCTTCGGCGCGTTCGACCTCGGCCAGGATGGTGTCGGTGTGGGCGAGAAGCAGGCGGCCGGCCGAGGTGATCGCTACCCGGCGGCCGCGGCGTTCGAGCAGTTCCTGGCCGACCTCGGATTCGAGCGCGGCCAATTGCTGGGAGACCGCCGAGGGCGTCAGATGCAGCACCTCGGCGGCCGCGGTCACGGTCCCGTGGTCAGCAAGCGCTCGCAACACGCGCAGGCGTCGTACCTCGATCACGAACCTCAGCTTCGCACAGCTCCTCGGCCCTGCTGCGCTGGAGCAGGCGCTTGAGCGCGCGGAGTGGACGTGAGCGCGGAGTGTGCGGGCGGACGGGAGCATGCGGCGTCGCGGAGTGGGTCTGCTCGTGGATCGCCTTGATCATGGAGAACGGGACGTAGTTCACGGTGGTTCCTTTCGACCCTTCGACAGTAGGAAAGCGTGCCTTGATACGTCCAATGAAAGTTCTCCACACTGTTGATGTTGCTGGTGCATGATTGGTCGTATGGAACTACGCCAGCTCAGATCGTTCGTCGTGGTGGCCGAGGAGCTGAACGTCGGCCGGGCCGCGATCCGGCTGCACCTGACCCAGCCGTCGCTGAGCCGCCAGATCGCCGCGCTCGAGCGCGACCTCGGGGTGGAGCTGTTCGCCCGGGTCCGCAAGCGGTTCGTGATGACCGCCGCCGGTGACACGTTCCTCGCCGAGGCGAAGGACCTGCTGCGTCGGTCGGACGAGGCCGTACGCGCGGCGCAGCGGACGCAACGCGGTGAGCTCGGGACGCTACGGCTGAGGTTCGTCCAGTCGGCGACGTTCGAGGCGCTTCCGCGGATCCTCGGTGCGTTTCGGGAGGCCTATCCAGAAGTGGTGCTCGACCTGGAATCGCTGACGACGCTCCGGCAGACCGAGGCGCTGCGCGACGGGCGGATCGATGTCGGCCTGCTCCGGCCGAGCACGCCGGCGGTCGGGCTCGGGTCGGGCGTTGGGCTTGGATCGAAAGCGTCTGGCAAGCGTGGTGCGACGACCGTCGTCGAGTTGGCGCCCGGGCTCGTGTCGCGAGTGGTTTCGGCGGACCCGCTGGTCGTGGTGTTGCCGGCGCGGCATCGGCTGGCCCGGCGCAAGCGGCTCCGGCTGGCCGAGCTCGCCGACGAGCCGTTCGTGTTCTACTCACGCCCGAGCGGTCCGGCCGTCCACGACACGATCGTCGCGTTCTGCCGGGCCGCCGGCTTCACGCCACGGATCGAGCAGGAGGCTTCCGACGTACAGACGATCGTGTCGCTCGTCCAGGCCGGCCTCGGCATCTCATTGCTGATCAGCCCGACGCCGCCGACCAACCCGGAGGCGGTCGTCTACCGCGAGTTGTCTGACGACCTGCCGCCCTGGCAACTCTCCGTGGTGTGGTCGCCCGACAACCGTTCCCCGGTCCTCACGCGATTCCTGGAGCTCGTCTGACCTGAGCCCGGGTCAGGTAATGCCTAGCCGAGGGTGTCGGGGTCGCCGCCGGTGCGGACGCCGGTTTCGAGGTCGGCGATCGCGGCCATGTCGTCGTTGTCGAGCTTGAAGTCGAAGACCGCGATGTTCTCCCGGATGCGGTCCGGCGTCTTCGACTTCGGGATCACGATGTTGCCGAGCTGCAGGTGCCAGCGGATGACGACCTGGGCCGGCGACTTGCCGTACTTGGCGCCGATGTCCTTGAGGGTGGCGTCCGCGAGCAGCTCACCGGAGGCGAGCGGGCTCCACGCCTCGGTGATGATGTCGTTCTCCGCGTTGAACGCGCGCAGCTCGTCCTGCGGCAGCGCCGGGTGCAGTTCGATCTGGTTCACCGCGGGGCGGATCGAGGTCTCCTCGAAGATGCGCCGCAGCGCCGTCTCGTGGAAGTTCGAGACGCCGATCGCGCGGACCCGCTTGTCGGCGTACAGCTGCTGGAACGCCTTCCAGGTGTCGACGTACTTGTCCTGCTTCAGGCACTGCCAGTGGATCAGGTACAGGTCGACGTACTCGAGGCCGAGCTTCCCGATGCTCTGGTCGAACGCCCGCAGGGTGCTGTCGTAGCCCTGGTCGTCGTTCTGCAGCTTGGTGGTGATGAACAGCTCGTCACGCGGGATGCCGGACGCGGCGACGGCCCGGCCGACGCCTGCCTCGTTGTTGTAGGCGGCCGCCGAGTCGATGTGCCGGTACCCGGCCTCGAACGCGGTCGTGACGACGTCGGTGACGATGTCGTCCTCGACCTGCCAGACGCCCAGGCCCAGCTGCGGGATCTCGACGCCGTTGTCCAGAGTGATGGTGGGGACTGTGCTCATCTGTCTATTCCAGCCCTCCAACAGGGTCTGGCCCAGTCATCCGACGTGTGACAACAACCTCATCAACCGCCCGTAACCACCGCGTAGGACTTCGCATCCGGCTCCAGGAACGCCAGCAACGCGCTCCCTTCACGCTCAAGGTCGGTCAACGTCTTCTTCAGAGTCCGGCCGAACGGCGTGACAGTGAGAGTCGCCACACCACGCTTCTTCTCGGCCGTCCAGAGCCCGGCGACCAGCCCGTCGACCGTGTACGTCGCCTTGACCCGCAGGTTCTTCGTGTAGACGGCCGGTTTGTGCTCGTCCGCGATGATCCGGTCCCGTTTCGCGTGAGAGAGCAGCAGGTTGTCGAACTCGGGCAGGAACCGGACCGGCGCCGTAGTGTCCGGATCCGGCCGCGGCCCATCGGGTACGTCGTACAGCGTCTTACCGGCCTGGTCCGTAAAAGTCTCCAGCTCCAGCTCGTCGAACCATGGTTTGGCTTTCGGTAGGCCCGACCAGGTCTGGAAGTCCGCGGGCGTCGCCGGTCCGAACGCGCGCAGGTATCTCGTCACCAGCTCCTGGGCTTCGGCGCGCTTGTGCAGCTTCGCGCCGATCCAGTCCTCAGCCGGTGTGAAACGGGCGTTTGCCGACCAGCTCCACCGGGCGTCCGTCGGATACATCACCAGCGGCACCATCATCCGGGTGCAGAACCCGAGGGCCCGCTCGTTCACCTCCGGGAACTCGAGCTGCAGCGCGTCCCGCACCTCGGTAAACGTCAACGGCTCCTTGGCCAGCAACTTCGTCGCGGCCGCGACCACCTTCGTCGGCTCCAGGCCCGTGGCCCGATCGGCCAGGACCTTCAACCCAGCCTCGAGCACCGGGCTCACCGTCGTACGAAACCGCCGGTAGTCCTCCGCGGTCAGCAGATGCAACGTCCCCCGAAAGAACGTCGCCCGCACGACGTCCCGCTCAGCCACGGCTGCATCGAGCTCCGATTCCTCGAATCCCTCGATCCGCGTCCAGAGCCCGACGTACGGATGCTTCGGCTCCTGCCCCTGCATCCCTGCCAGCCGACCGACCACCTCGACCGCCGGCACGCTCTCGCGCTCGAGCAGTAGCTGCCGTGCCAGTGTGGCCCGATTGATCGCCCGCGGGCTGATCGTCGTCATGTGAGGGACCCGAAGAAGGCGCGGATGTCGGTGGCGAACAACTCGGTCTGCTCCAAGGCGAAGAAGTGACCGCCCTTGCCGGGCTCGTTCCAGAAGCGGATGTCGTCGTAGCTGCGGTCGGCCAACTCGCGGGGATACGGGACCGAGGACGGGTGGGCGATCCACCTGTCTTCCGCGCTCAGGGTCACGGCGACCGGGACCGTGACGCGGGGGCGTGCCGGGTTGTGCGCGTAGTCGTAGTACGAGCGGAACGACGCACCGATGCAGCCGGTCACCCAGTACAGCGTGAGCATGGTGAGCAGCTCGTCACGGTCGAAGGCCTCGTCGATCCGGCCGTCGCCCCAGGCATCGAACTTGTCGACGATCCACGATGCCAGCCCCGACGGTGAGTCCAGCAGGGCGGCGGCGACGGTGTCCGGCCGGGTGGCCTGCAGATGGCTGTAGCCGCCGTCGACCTCTTCCTCGTCGACATCGCGTTGGTGGAGATACGCCTGCTCGGCCGCCGACAGCGGGCCGCCCTCGGTCGATGCCTTCGGGTGGATCGTGTGGAGCCCGACCACCTGCCCCGGATGCAGCCCGGCCATCCAGTGGACGACGTCACCGCCGACGTCTCCGCCGACCACGCCGTACCGCTGGTAGCCGAGCACCTGCGTCATCAGCCGGTGCCATCGCTCGGCGATCCACTCGCGGGTCACCGGCTCGGCCGACACCTCGGAGTAGCCATGTCCCGGCAGTGACGGGATGACCAGATCGAAGCTGTCCTGCAACCGCTCGGCCAGCGGCAGGTACTCGGTGAACAGGCTCGGCCAACCGTGCGCGAGCACCAGTGGCAGCGCATCCTCGCGACCCGAACGGACGTGGACAAAATGAATCTGCGCACCGTCGAGCTCGACCGTGTACTGCGGCCACTCGTTCAACCGCCGCTCCTGCGCACGCCAGTCGAACCCATCGCCCCAGTACCCGACGAGCTCCTTCAGATACCCAACCTCGGTCCCGGCCTCCCACCCGCCGGCCCGCGTCGGCGCAGGAAACCGCGTCCGCCGCAACCGCTCCCCCAAGTCCAGCAAAACCCCGTCCTCGACCCGAACCTCAAACGGCACCACGACCTCATCCACCCCCAAAGTCTCCCAGCGCCCACCGACAAAGTCAGCGTCCAAAGCCCTGCGCTGTGACCGCGAGTGAGTTGCATCGGCTGCGATCCTCCGCCTCCGCCTGCAGAGCCGACTCAACCTCGGGACTGAGACTTGGATTCATCGCCATACCCTGCATGATGCCGTCTCGGCGCTGGCCGGGGTACCAAGTATCAGGCCAGGGCGGCGCGGGCTTCGGTGAAGGCGGTGATGGCTCGTGCTACGTCTGAGGTGGAGTGGGCGGCGGAGAGTTGGACTCGGATTCGGGCCTTGTTGTGGGGGACGACGGGGTAGGAGAAGCCGATGACGTAGATGCCCAGGTCGAGGAGTTTGTCGGCCAGGCGGCCGGCTTGGGCGGCGTCGCCGATCATGACGGGGGAGATGGGGTGGTCGCCGGGGAGTACGTCGAAGCCGGCCTCGGTCATCTTGGTGCGGAAGAGGGCGGTGTTGGCGGCGAGCTTGTCGCGGAGGTCGCTGGAGCCGGCGATGAGTTCGAGGGCCTTGAGCGACGCGGCGGTGACGGACGGCGCCAGGGAGTTCGAGAAGAGGTACGGGCGGGAGCGCTGGCGGAGGAGTTCGACGATCTCGCGGCGGGCGGAGACGTAACCGCCGGATGCGCCGCCGAGTGCCTTGCCGAGCGTGCCGGTGACGATGTCGACGCGGTCCTTCACGCCGAACAGCGAGGGCGTGCCGGCGCCGTCAGCGCCGACGAAACCGACCGCGTGGGAGTCGTCGACCATGACGAGAGCGTCGTACCGGTCGGCCAGGTCGCAGATCTCGTCGAGGGGAGCGACGTACCCGTCCATCGAGAAGACGCCGTCGGTGGCGATCAGCCGGTAGCGCGCGTCGGCGGCGTCCTTGAGCTGGGCTTCGAGGTCGGCCATGTCACGGTTCTTGTAGCGGTAGCGCTTGGCCTTCGACAACCGGACGCCGTCGATGATGCTGGCGTGGTTGAGCTCGTCGGAGATGATCGCGTCCTCGGACCCGAGCAGGGTCTCGAAGAGCCCGCCGTTCGCATCGAAGCAGGAGCTGTAGAGGATGGTCTCCTCGGTGCCGAGGAAGGTGCTCAGGGCACTCTCCAGATCCTTGTGGATCTGTTGCGTACCACAGATGAACCGCACCGACGCCATCCCGAAACCCCAACGGTCCAAGGCGTCCCGCGCCGCCGCGATCACCTCGGGATGGTCGGCCAGGCCGAGATAGTTGTTCGCACAGAAGTTCAAGACCTCGTTGCCGGAGGCAACGGAGATCAGAGACTGCTGGGGTGAGGTGATCACCCGCTCGGACTTGTACAGCCCGGCGTCCCGGATCTCGCCGATGGTCGCCGTCAAGTCGTCCCGCATCCGCCCGAACATCAGTGCTTCTCCTCCAGAGCCTCGTTCGTCCAGTCCAAGATCACCTTGCCGCACTGCCCACGCCCGGCCACCTCGAAGGCGGCCTCGAAGTCGCCGTACCCGAAGCGGTGGGTGATCACCGGCGTCAGGTCCAGACCACGTTCCAGCATGACCGACATCGAGTACCAGGTCTCGAACATCTCCCGGCCGTAGATGCCCTTGATCGTCAGCATGTTGAGCACGACCGTGCCCCAGTCGATCGCGATCTCGTCGGCCGGCAGGCCGAGCATCGCGATCTTGCCGCCGTGCGTCATGTTCGCGAGCAGCTCCCGCAGCGCGGTTGGTTGGCCGGACATCTCCATCCCGACGTCGAACCCTTCGCGCATACCGAGGCTCTGCTGCGCCTCCGCGATGGTCTCCGTGCCGACGTTCACCGCGCGGGTCACGCCGATCTTCCGGGCCAGGTCGAGCCGGTACTCCGACAGATCCGTGATCACCACGTTCCGCGCACCCGCGTGCAGAGCGACGGCGGCGGCCATCACGCCGATCGGTCCGGCGCCGGTGATCAGCACGTCCTCGCCGACGAGCGGAAACGACAGCGCAGTGTGTACGGCGTTCCCGAACGGATCGAAGATCGCGGCGACATCCAGGTCGACGGGATCCCGGTGGACCCAGGCGTTGCCGGCGGGGAGAGCGACGTACTCGGCGAACGCGCCGGGCACATGGACGCCGAGGCCCTTGGTCTTGATGCAGAGATGGCGTCGGCCGGCCCGGCAGTTGCGGCAGCGGCCGCAGACCAGGTGACCCTCGCCGCTGACCAGATCACCCACGGCGACATCGCGTACGCCGACGCCGACCTCGACCACCTCACCGCAGAACTCGTGGCCGGTCACCATCGGCACCGGCACGTTCTTCTGCGCCCAGGGGTCCCAGCTCTGGATGTGCAGGTCCGTACCGCACAGTCCCGTCCGGAGCACCTTGATGAGCACCTCGTCGGCCTCGATCTTCGGTTCCGGCACATCCTGCAACCACAGGCCGGGCTTGGCCTCGGCCTTCACGAGTGCCTTCACGGCACACCTCCACTGACGGCGTCGTCCACATCGTCGTCCCGGGCAACCACCCCCGTCCATCGACACGTCGTGCACAGCCTTTGCAGTTCATCTGCATACTGGTCCCCATGCGATCGGCCATCAGGGGACTGGGGATCGTCTTGTTGGTGGTCGGGCTGGGGTTGCTCGGGTGGGTGGGCTGGCAGTACTTCGGGACCGGGATCGGCTCGAACCAGAAGATGGGCGAGGCGCAGGGCTCACTGCGCGACGAGTGGAAGGCGTCCACGAAGCCTTCTGCAGACCCAGAAGCCGGTACGCCGATCACCCTGCTGCGGATCCCGAGGTTCGGGGCCGACTGGGAGAAGCCTGTCGTGGAAGGGGTCGGCAAGAACGAGCTTGCCCGCGGCATCGGCCACTATCCACAGACACAACTGCCGGGCGAGCCGGGGAACTTCGCGATCGCCGGACACCGGGTCACGCACGGCTCTCCGTTCCGGAAACTGCTCGAGCTACGCCAGGGCGACCAGGTCATCGTCGAGACCGCGGACGCCGTCTACACCTACGAGCTCGACGGCTCGCCGCGCGACCTGACCGTCAAACCGGCCGACAACTGGGTCCTCGACCCCGTCCCCGGCAAACCCCGCGAGGT
Source organism: Kribbella sp. NPDC055071 (assembly GCF_053608045.1). Classification (NCBI taxonomy): domain Bacteria; kingdom Bacillati; phylum Actinomycetota; class Actinomycetes; order Propionibacteriales; family Kribbellaceae; genus Kribbella; species Kribbella sp. NPDC055071. The sequence goes on along the minus strand of NZ_JBSGUS010000016.1, from coordinate 136,711 downwards.
CCCGACCAAGTCGGTCATCACCCTCACCACCTGCCAGGACCTCTTCCACTCCCCGGACAGATCAGTAGCCTTCGGCCAGCTGGTCAAGGTCACCAAGAAGTCCTGAGTCGCGGGTTGTTCTAAGCTCATCGCCTATGAGCTACGACCGGGACGGACTGCTGGAGCAGGTCAAGACCAAGGCCATCGTGCATGGCAAGGTGACGTTGGCTTCGGGCAAGGAAGCCGACTACTACGTCGACCTTCGGCGGATCACGTTGGACTCGGCGGCCGCGCCGCTGATCGGTCCGGCGATGCTCGAGCTGACCAAGGACCTCGAGTACGACGCCGTCGGCGGACTCACGCTCGGTGCCGACCCGGTCGCGATGTCGATGCTGCACGCGGCCGCGCGGGACGGGCGGTCGCTGGACGCGTTCGTCGTACGGAAGGCCGAGAAGACGCACGGTCTGCAGCGGCGGATCGAGGGGCCGGACGTGAAGGGCCGCCGAGTCCTTGCCGTCGAGGACACCTCGACCACCGGCGGATCGGTGCTCACCGCGGTCGAGGCGTTGCGCGCGGCCGGCGCCGAGGTGGTCGCGGTCGCGGTGATCGTGGACCGCGCGACCGGAGCCCGCGAGAAGGTCGAGTCGGAGGGTCTGGAGTACCGCACCGTCTTCGGCCTCGAAGACCTCGGCCTCAACTGATCCACAGCTGCGGACTGCGGACCCGGGGCGGCGTTAGAGTCGCTGGCAGCATTACCGACACTCGGGAGCAGGGGAAATGACTTTCGTCATCATCGCGGTCGTGGTGATCGTCGTGATCTTGGCCATCGTGCTGATCACGTCGTACAACCGGTTCGTCAAGCAGCGGAACCTGATTCAGGAGTCCTGGCGGCAGATCGACGTCGAGCTGCACCGTCGCTACGACCTGATTCCGAACCTGGTCGAGACGGTCCGGGCGTTCGCGGCGCACGAGCGGCACGTGTTCGAAGAGGTCGCGCGGCTGCGCACCCAGGCAGTGAACGTGCAGGGCGCGTCCCCGGAGCAGCGGGCCGCCGCCGAGGGTGAGCTGTCCGGCGCGCTGCGGCAGATGATGATCTCGGTCGAGGCCTACCCGCAGGTCCAGTCGAACCAGAACTTCCTCGGCCTGCAGCGCGAGCTGACCGACACCGAGGACCGGATCGCGGCCGGCCGCCGGTTCTACAACGCCAACGTCGGCGACTACAACACCCGGATCGAGGCCTTCCCGTCGAACCTGATCGCGGGCGGGTTCAAGTTCGAGAAGGCCGGCTACTTCGAGGTGAAGGACGAGTCGGTCCGCTCGGTCCCGCAGGTCTCGTTCGGCACGATCGGGTCGGTCGCCGGTGAGCAGGCGCCGCCGCAGGTGCAGGCCGGCGCGCCGGGGTCGGGTCAGATCCACCCGCAGATGCCGGGCGACCAGGGCGGCTACTCCGCCGCGCCGCAGGTGCCGGGACCGCAGAGCCCCGAGGGGTACCAGGGGCAGGGTCAGCCACCGGTGGGCGGCCCGCCTGCGGGTTCCCCCGCTCCGCAGGACGGACAGCCGCCATTCACCGGTGGCCAGTAGTAGGCACCGGCTTCCCGTAATCCAGGACCCCCGATCCCGGATTCCCCACCAATGCCAAGCCTGGTGGTGACGGCGGTCAAGTCGCCACCACCGGGCCTGCCCTCCCCCCGGTACCTGTGTCAACAGTGCCGCAGTGAGATACATCCGGCGTACATCGGACTTCCCGGTAGGTACACACCGATGTCACGATAGGTCGGTTCCAGAGTGGAGAGGCATAGGCAAGTGGACAGTCTGAGGTACGGAATCCTCGGACCTCTGCGTCTCACCCACAGCCAGGGCCAGCCGCTGAAGGCCGCGAAACCGCGCCAACTTCTGGCCACCCTGCTTCTCCACCCCAACCGGTTCGTCTCGACCGATCTGATCGCGGACGCGCTCTGGGAGAGCAGTCCGCCGCGGTCCGCGACGGCGAACATCCGCACTTACGTCCGCGTCCTGCGTGGCGTGCTGCAGGACGCCGGACTGCCCGCTCCGATCGACACGTCGGCGGCCGGCTACAGCATCGAGGTCGGTGTCGACGAGCTCGACGCCAGCCTGTTCGAATCGCTGCTCGCCGAGGGCGGCCACCTCCGCGACGCCGGCGAGGGCCGCCAGGCGACGCAGGTGCTGTCCCGCGCGTACTCACTCTGGCGTGGACGCCCGCTGGAGGACCTGACCATCCCGGCCGCATGGGAAGGCACGATCGCGCGGCTCGAGGCGCAGCACCGCGGCCTGGTCGACAACCTGCTCGACCTGCGGCTCGAGTACGGCGACGCGAGCGGAGCCGCCGTGCTCCTGAGTGCACGGCTCACCGACGATCCGTACGACGAACAGCTCTGGCGCCGGCTCGTCGACGCCCTCCTCGCGGCCGGCCGGGTCGGTGAGGCTCGCGCTGCCTATGCCAAGGCCGTGCAGACGCTGGCCGACGAGCTCGACATCAAGCCCGGCGCCGAGCTCGAAGCCGCCGGCGCCCGCGCCGAGAACGGCCGCTCCGCCAACTGGCCGAACCCAGGCATCCCAGCAGCCCGTACGACGGAACGCCCCGACCCGGAGGCGCCACCACCCGGCCCGTACGCGGCGCCCGAGCTGACCGACCCGCAGCGACCGCCGAGTCAGCTGCCGCTCGACCTGGCCGATTTCAGCGGCCGCTCCGACCACCTGGAGCAACTCCGCGACCTGGTCTGTGGTCGGGATCCGGTGCGCCCACCGATCGCGGTCATTTCCGGGGCACCCGGGACCGGCAAGACGTCCCTCGCCGTGCGGCTCGGGCATCTGGTCCGGGACTCGTTCCCGGACGGGCAGATCTACCTGGACATGCACGGCGCGACGCAGCCCCGCGATCCGGCCGCCGCGCTCACCGATCTGCTGCTCAGCCTCAACCTGCCCGACTTCGCGATCCCGACCGATCCCGAGCGGCGGTCGGCGATGCTGCGGTCCGAGCTGGCCAGTCGCCGGGTTCTGATCATCCTCGACGACGTCGCCACGTCCGGCCAGGTCACTCCGCTGATGCCGGGTACCGGCGCCTCCGCGGTCGTCGTCACCAGCCGCAACCGGCTGATGGATCTGGCCGGCGCGGACAGCATGCCGCTCGACACGTTCGACGACGGCGAAGCCACCGCACTCCTCGAATCGGTCGCGGGCGCGGGCCGCGTCGACCGGTCCTCGCCCGAGGCCGAGGAGATCCTCGCCGCCTGCGCGAACCTGCCGCTCGCGATCCGGATCGTCGGTAGCCGGCTGGCCCAGCGCCCCGACCTGAGCCCACGCGAGCTGGCCCGCCGGCTGCGCGACGAAACGTCACGGCTGGATGAGCTGAGCATCGGCGAGCTCGCCGTACGGACCAGTGCGGACCTCAGCTACGACGCACTCAGCGCGGAGGAGGCCCGGCTCTATCGCTTGATCGGCCACTTCGCAGTAGGTGTCTTCTCCGCCAGGGCCCTCGAGGCGGTCGCGTCGCCGGCGTCCGTACGGCGAAGTCTCGACCGGCTGATCGAAGTGAACCTGGTCCGAATCAGCTCGGTCGACCAGCGTGGGACGGCGCGCTACCGCGTCCACGATCTGCTTCGACTGCACGCACTCGGTGTCGGCGACGAGCGGCAGAAGGCGCAGGCGGTCAAGGACGTGGAGATCGTGCTCGACGCGATCCTCAACAAGATGCGCCGGGCCAACAACGCACTCGCCTTCGAGTACTTCGGCGTCCTGGAGCACACCGGTCCGTTGACGGCTCCGGACCCCGCGCCGTTCAGCGACACCGATGCGTTCGCGTGGTTCGACAGCGAGCGCAGCACGTTCGTGCCGGCGATCCGGGCCGCCGCCCAGAACGGCCTGCACGAGTATGCCTGGCGGATCGCGGCCGCCTGGGGTCCGTACCTGGACATGCGTGCCGGCTTCGACGACTGGAACGGATCGCATCAGCAGGGCTTGCTCAGCGCGATCGCCGCCGGGGATCGGCGGGGTGAGGCGATCATGCATCGCAATCTCGGTCAGCTCGCGCTCTACAAGGACGACTGGGAGGCCGCCTGGCGGCATTTCGAGGCGGCCGCGCCGATCTTCGTCGAGGTCGGCGACCGACTCGGTGAGGGGATCACGGCCGTGGGGATCGGCACGTGGCTGCGCTTGCGGAGTTCGGCCGACGAGGGCCTTGCGTACTACGAGACCGCGATCGAAGCGTTCGTCGAGGTCGGCAACGCGAACGCCGAAGCGCTGGCCCGGACCGCGGCAGCCAATGCCTTTCTGACCAAGGGGGATACGGAAACCGCCGCGAGTTACCTTGCGGTCGCCTTCCGGCTCGCGGCGCAGCGCGTGGACAGTCACCGCGAGGCCAAGGTCCGACGACGGATCGCGGCGCTCCGGGCCCGGCAAGGGCGGCACGACCAGGCGGTCCGCCAACTGAGGACCGCGCTGGCGATCTTCAGCGGGATGGGCGACGACCACTGCGCGACCTACGCCCGCGCGGATCTCGGGCAGGCGCTGATGGAGCTCGGCGAGGTCGCCGCGGCCCGGAAGATGCTCCTGGACGCCATCGACCTCGGTCATCGGCTCGGCGACCGCAGCCTGGAAGGTCAGTCCGCACAGCACCTCGGCCGGCTCTATCTGTCCACGGGCAACCTCGACTCGGCCCGCCGTACCCTCGATCGGGCCGCCCGCGCCTGGCAGCAGGCCGGGAACGACGCCCGCGCCGCCGAGTGCCGCCGGGAGCTGACGACGTTCGACTCGGGTGCAGCTGCCGGTTGATGACACCGGCGGTTGATGACACAGGCAGTTGATGACACAGGCAGTTGATGACACAGGCGGTTGATGCTCGCAGTCAGCTGATCACCCTGTGTTGTTGACCATTCAAATGTACGGCGGCTGTATCGGCCCACGACAGGATTGCGTCGCACGACGGCGGACAGGCCGGCGGTTCGGGGAATCGGGGGAGAACTATGGCCTGGGGGGATGTTGTCGTGGAGCGCCGAAATGTCCCGCGGGTGTCGAACCCGCGGGACACCGAGGCGGCGTTGAACTGGCAGCTGGAGCGGGTGGGCTCGGAGGCGTGGCAGGACTGGCCGCTGAAGTTTCAGCGGATGGCGTTCGGCTATGCCCAGGACAGCGGCTGGCACGATGCCGCCGACGCGGTGCGTTGGCTCGACCACCACGCCCTGCTTCGCGAGGGGGCGGCGCCACGGGGGGCGCTGGTCTGGTACCACGCGGCAGACCGGATCCGAGTGGCCTGCTCACTCGGCTCCGGTCAGGTGGTGGGCCCCCTACTCACCGGCCCGGTGGAGATCGCCGACTTAAGTGCCTTGAGCAACGACTATGTCTGGTCCGACGCCCTGTTCCCCTTCGGTCACTGACGCCTTCAGAGGCGCGCGGCGGCCGCTAGGGCGCGTTCGAAGAGGGCTGTGCGGATGTCTTTCGCGTTGACCCAGTCGCGGTTGTCGTAGGTTTCGCCGGCCAGTGTGTCGCCCGCGTACAGCATCTGGCCCACGCGGACGCCGCGATACTTCGCTACCGCGAAGAAGGCCGAAGCCTCCATCTCGACCGTGATGCAGCCCTCTGCCAATCGGCGGTCCACCCGCGAGCGCGGCTCACGGAAGATCGCGTCGGTGGTCCACGTCGTACCGCTGCGGTACGGCACGTCAGTCGCGTCGAGGCTCGCGGCGATCGCGGCGTTCACCGTCTCGTCCGCACGCACGAATCGCGACGGAGCCAGATAGTGGTACGACGTTCCTTCGTCACGCAGGGCCTGGTCCGCGATCACAACCTCGCCCAGCTTGAGCTCCGGGATCAACGCGCCTGCCCCGCCGACGGCGACGAAGTCCCGGCAACCCATCACGATGGCTTCTTCCATCGCCGCGCAGGCTGCCGGAGCGCCGATTCCTGGAAAGAAGTAGGCGATCTGCTCGCCTTCCCAGGTCGTGACGTAGACGGGACGGCGATCCTGGGTACCCAGCCGCGCGTGAATCGAGCCGCCTGCCTTCTCCACCACCTCGGTGAAGAAGCACATGACCGCTCGCCGAGGTGCGCCGTTCGGAGTGAAGTGCTCGGACGGCTCGATGACTCCCGGCTCGGTGAGATCGTCCTCGAGCAGGGGGATCGTCATGGTCAGTCGTTGTTGTTCGTGGCGGCGTGCTTGGGGCCTGCGGGCTTCGCCGTGTCGCCGCCGGACCTCCGGTTGCGGCGTTTGGCCAGGAAGTACTCGACGGCCATCGGGATCAGCGAGATCAGCACGAGCAGGACGAGCGCGGCCTCGAGGTTCTTGTGGATGAACCCGACGTTGCCGAGCGCGTGGCCGAGCAGAGTGACGCCGCACGCCCAGAGGACGGCGCCGATTCCGGTCCAGAGGAAGAACTTCTTCGGGTCCATCTTGCCGGCCCCGGCAACGATCGTGATGAACGTCCGCACGATCGGGACGAACCGCGCCAGCACCAGCGCCCGCGGGCCGTACCGGTCGAAGAAGTCGTGGGTCTGCTCGATGTACTTCGGTTTCAGGAAACGGGCGTTCGGATTGCGGAAGAGTCTCGTACCGAGGGCTCGGCCGATGTAGTACCCCGAGACGTTGCCGAGGAACGCCGCGACCGTGAGGATCACGCACGCGAGCCAGAGGGGGACGTTGATGGTCCCGGCCGCGATGAACAGACCGACGGCGAACAGCAGCGAGTCGCCGGGCAGGATCGGGAACAGCAATCCGCACTCGATGAACACGACCGCGGCAGTGCCCCAGAGGGCCCAGTCACCCAGCCAGTTCAGCAGGTACTCCGGGTCCATCCAGCTCGGCAGCAGCATCGCAACTTGTAGAAGCACGCGGACAGGGTAGCGTCCCCAGCTGTGCGGGAGCTGAGTGGCGATGATCTTCGCGGAGCGGACATGGTCGGGCCGGCCGAGGTCGGAGTTGGGCCGTGGCAGGGCGAATGGCCGGATGACGCGCGCCTGGATCCGGAGCTACTGGCGGGCGGGGACCGGCGGAACGTGGTCGACAAGTACCGGTACTGGAAGCTCTCGGCGATCGTCGAGGACCTCGATCAGCAGCGGAACCCGTTCCACGTCGCGATCGAGAACTGGCAGCACGATCTGAACATCGGGTCGGTGGTGCGGACGGCGAACGCGTTCCTCGCGTCCGAGGTGCACATCGTCGGCAACCGGAAGTGGAACCGGCGTGGGGCGATGGTGACCGATCGCTACCAGCATGTGCGGCACCACCCACAGTTGGCGGACTTGGCGTCGTACGCCGCTGACCTTGGGCTGCCGGTGATCGGGATCGACAACCTGCCGGGGTCGGTGCCGTTGGAGACTTTCGCGTTGCCTGCTGGGTGTGTGCTGCTTTTCGGGCAGGAGGGGCCCGGGCTGACTGCTGAGGCTCACGAGATCTGCACTGCGGTGTTGTCGATCGCGCAGTTTGGTTCGACTCGGTCGATCAACGCCAGTGCGGCCGCGGCGATCGCGATGCACGCGTGGATCCGGCGGCACACGTTTGGTCAGGTATCCAGCAGTTGATCGAGGAGTGCGGCGGCGAGGTTGAGGACGGCGCGCTCGGTCGGGTTGAGGCGCGCTTCGATCGCATCTGCGAGCCAGTCGTCCGAGCTCTGCATGTGATCGGCTAGGAGCTTGCGGCCGCGCTCTGTCAGCTCGATGGTGTGACGGCGGCGGTCCCGGGTGTCCTGGGACCGGCTGATGAGCTGCTGCTCCTCGAGGCTAGCCAGCACGCGGGTGAGGGACTGTGGCTGGACGCGCTCGGCAGCGGCGATCTCGCTCGCGGTCAGCGCACCTCGCCGATGCAGCTGCCCGAGTACGGCGATTCCCGTCCGGCCGGGTGACTCCGTGTCCCGCTCGGCCCGCAACCGCAACGCCAGCCGCGTGCTGGCCCGCCGCAACGCCACGGCGGTCTCCCGCGAATCATACGCATCCACTGATCGATACTCCGTTGCTCAGGCTTGGAAATGCTAAGCTCATCTTACTATGACCGTCCTCGCGCCGCGTGACATCCTCCGCTGGTCCCGCGATACCCCGATCCATCGCACCCAGCCCGTGGTGGCGGCCCTGGCGATGGCAGCCCCCGTCGCGTACGGCGTAACCTCCGGCCACCTCGTTCACGCCACGTCCGCAGCCCTGGCCGCGATGGCAACCACCCTCAGCACCACAACGGCGCCCACTGCCGGTTTGCCCCTCTGGCGTTTGGTGGTTCGGGTTGGGGGGATTGGGGTGGTGGTTACTGCGGCCGGGTTCGGTGGGGCTTGGTTGGGTGGGAGTGGATGGGTCACCGCCGCGGGGATTGTTGGGTTGGCCGCGGTGGCTGCTGTGGTTGGAGGATTCAGTCGGTGGATGGCTGAGGCGACCACGCGGTTTGTGACGTTTCTGGTGATTGCGAGCGGGCTGGGCGCGGCGGCCGATCCGCTCGGAGTCACGCGGTGGTTTGCCGTCGGCGCCGCATGGTCGGTGCTGCTGACGTTGTGCGCCGTGCCGTTTACGCGTGACCACGAGCAGCCGGCGGGACCGTCGTACCGGATCTTGTGGCGACGGTGGACGCGCAACCTGGGTCGGATGGACGGCTGGCGGTATGCCTTGCAGTTGGTGCCTTGTCTGGCGTTGGCTGAGGTGGTCGGCGTTCTGTGGCATCAGGACAAGGCGTACTGGATCGCGGTCGCCGTGGTCATCGTCGTCCGGCGGAAGGGCGGTTCGTTGCTTCGGGCAACACAAAGGTGCTTGGGCACGTGCGTCGGTGTGCTGATCGGCGGCGCGCTGATCCTCTGCGTCCCGCCGTCCTGGGTGATCGTCGCGGTGGTCGCGCTCCTCGCCGGCGCCAGACCGTTGCTCAAGGAGCGCAACTATGCCGCCTACGCGACAATCATGACCCCACTGCTCGTACTCTTGCTGGACCTCGGCCGGACCCCCTCGCTCTCGACCGTCGGCTATCGCATGATCGACACCGTCATCGGCTGCACGATCGCGCTCACCCCTACCGTCATCAGGAGATTCCATGTGGCCTGACCACGCAATCTTGTGGCAGGTGTATCCGCTCGGATTCACCGGCGCCGAGAAGAACGCCCGTACGACGATTGCCCATCGCCTGCCCCACCTGGAGAACTGGCTCGACTACGCCATCGAGCTCGGTTGCTCAGGGCTCCTGTTAGGCCCGGTCTTCGCGTCCGAGACCCACGGCTACGACACGATCGACCACTTCCGCATCGACCCGCGCCTGGGCGACGACGCCGACTTCGACCACCTCATCGCCGCCGCCCACGACCGCGGCCTTCGCGTGCTGCTCGACGGCGTCTTCAATCACGTCGCGCCTGCCTTCGCGCCGCGATCCGTTGCCGCACCCAACGATTGGTTCCGTCGTACGCCGGATGGCACGCCGGTCACGTTTGAGGGCCACGAGCAACTGGTCGCACTCGACCACGGTCATCCCGCCGTGGCGCAGTATGTCGCCGACGTCTTGTCCCACTGGCTCGATCGAGGCGTCGACGGTTGGCGGCTCGACGTGGCCTACGCCGTACCGGCTGAGTTCTGGCGCGATGTCCTGCCACGCAAGAGTTTTCCGGACGCGTGGTTCTTCGGTGAAGTCATCCACGGCGACTACGCCGGGTACGTCGCTCGCAGCGGCCTCGACTCGGTCACGCAGTACGAGCTCTGGAAGGCGATCTGGAGTTCGCTCAACGACGGCAACTTCTTCGAGCTCGCGTACGCCCTTGGTCGCCATGATGCGCTGTTGGACACGTTCGTGCCGCAGACATTCGTCGGCAACCACGATGTGACTCGGCTCGCGACGCAGTTGGAGGATGAACGGCATCTCGGTCATGCGCTCGCGATCCTGTTCGCGGTGGGCGGCGTACCGAGCATTTACGCCGGCGACGAGCAGGCGTTCCGCGGGCTGAAGGAGGAGCGGGCCGGCGGCGATGACGCTGTTCGGCCGGCGTTCCCGGATACGCCTCACGGACTCGCGCCGGAGGGCTGGCCGACGTACCGGTTACACCAACGTTTGATCGGCGTACGGCGGCGCAACCCGTGGCTGACTCGCGGCCGGACGACCGTCGAGCACCTGGCCAACCGGTTGGTTGCCTTGCGGACCGTTGCCGCAGACGCCTCCGTGCTACTCCTGCTGAACATCTCCGATCAGGAAGAACGCTTTCCGGTCGACGCGACCGGGTTCACAATCGACGCGCAACCGGAGCCCGGCGTGCCGGCGGGCGATCCGTTGCTGGTGCCGCCGCACAGTTGGCGATTCCTGACTCGGACAGAAGATTCCTGACACGTCCGTAACCTCGTCCGGCGTCCCGCGTTGATCCCGGTGACAGAAGTGAGGCTTCTCGACCAAAGTCAGCCCCAACTCGGGCGGGGCGACGTGTACGCACGTCGTATGGGTTTGTGACGGGAATAGGGGGTAGTTGATGGGTTCACTGTGGGACGAACTGATCCATGAGCTCGGGACCGTGCGTGCGTTGAGCGCGGCGGCTCTGGAGGCGCGCACCGAGACGTCCCGGGTCGCGCTGATCACGTTGCTGGACGCCGAAGCCGCCGAGATCTCGGCGATCCTCGACCGCATCCTGCGCGAGGCCGACCAGGTCTCCGCCGCCTGACACCACGCCGCGCCGCTCAACCCGGCGCGGCTCCTCCGCCGCCTGACAACCTGCCGCGCCGCCCAACCGGCGCGGTGGGGTTAGCGGCTCAGGAGGTTGGTCAGGGCTTGGCGTAGGGCCTCGGCGGGGTCGTCGGGCTGGTCGAAGGACCGGTAGGCGATGTGCTGGTCCGGGCGGACCAGCAGGCATCCGCCGTCCGGGATCTCACGCACGCGGGACCAATCGCCGTACAGGTCTTCGAGCTCGTGACCCGGCCCGATCACCAACGCTTCGATCGGTACGCCGAGGCTCTCCGACACCGATTGCGCCGCCTTGACCCACGCCTCGCCGCCGATCCCGGTGAGCAGCGTGAACCGTCCCTTGCCGACCACATCGAGTGTGCTGACGGTCTCGGACCCGCGCGTCAGCCAGGAGTGCGGGATCCGCGCTCCCGGCCACGTCGTCGGGTGGTAGTAGAGCTCCCGATCCCGGTCGTACGACGGCTCCGGCGTACCGTCCGGGATCACGGCGGTCGAGTGGTACCGCTGCCCGAGCTCCACCCCGTGTGCGTTGAACTCGTAGTCCTTCAGCTCGATCGCGGCCCGCAACTCCTCGCGCTGCGCCGCGCCCTTCGGGGTGTCGTCCTTCCGCGACTCGATCGTCCGTCCGGCGGGCGCATCCGGTGTCATCCCCAACGCGCGGAAGATCTGGCCGAACTGGGTCCGGCTCTTGTTCGCGCGATCCACGATCTGCTTGGCGATCGGCGTCCGTTCCGTGTCGTACGTCGCGAGCAGGTCGGACCCGGCCTGTCCCTTCAGGACCAGGGCGAGCTTCCACGCGAGGTTGTACGCGTCCTGGATCGACGTGTTCGAGCCGAGTCCGTTGCTCGGCGGATGCCGATGGATCGCGTCGCCCATGCAGAAGACGCGGCCCTTCGAGGCCTGTTCGGCGTACATGTGGTTGACGCTCCAGACCGACGTGCCCTTCAGCTTCACGTCGATCGTGTCGTCGCCGACCAGGTTGTGCACGATCTCGGTCGCCATCGCCTCGTCGACCACCGGGGCCGGCTGATTGATGTCGTAGCCCCAGACGATCAGCCACTCGCTCCACGGCCGGACCATCCGGACCAGCCCGGCGCCGATGCCGCCGATCTGCGCGCCCGGCTGGAGGACCCAGTACAGGACGCTCGGGCGATGTGCGACGTACCGGGACAGGTCGGCCTCGAAGACGATGTTCATCGAGCCCTCGATGTCCATCGCGCCGGCCATCGGCAGGTCGATGTCCTGTGCGACCTTGCTGCGACCACCGTCCGCGCCGATCAGGTACTTGGCGCGGATCTGGTACGTCTCGTCGCTCCGGCGGTCTCGGACCGTCGCGGTCACACCGTCCTCGTCCTGCTCGAGTGAGAGGTACTCGGTGTTGAACCGGAGCTGTGCGCCGCGGCTGGCCGCCGTGCTGATCAGGATCGGCTCGAACAGCGTCTGCGGCAGGTCACACGGCAGAGTCGGGCTCGCCTCGGTGTAGTCGGCCAGCCGACGCGGATGCGTGCCCCACGTGCGGATCCGGCCGATCTCCTCGCCGGCCAGGCTGGTGCAGAACGCAGTCTCACCCATCAGGTGATGCGCGGTCCCCTTGGCGACAACCTGGTCCTCGATGCCCATGTCGCGCATCAACTCGATCGTGCGCTGGTTGGTGATGTGTGCGCGCGGCGTGTTGGCGGTCCAGCCGTAGCGGGACAGCACAATGTTGTCGACGCCGTACGTGGACAGGAAGAGTGAGGCGGCGCCGCCGGCCGGGCCGCTGCCGACGATGAGCACGTCTGTGGTGATCATTGCTGCGTCTCCTCGGTGGTGGCGAGCACCAAGTCGTAGCTGACGGTGTAGTAGGGCTTGTCAGGTGTCTTGCCGTCCGGTGCGGTGCTACCGGCCGGGTGTTCGGTGAAGTCCGCGATCAACGAGTCCTTGACGCCGAACACCGCGTCGTTCCCGAGGAACTCGTCGCCGCGCGCGAAGACGTGCGTGATCAGCCGCGCGTAGCCGGGCGCCGTCACCATGAAGTGGATGTGGGCCGGCCGCATCGGGCCGCGACCGCCGGCGCGCAGCAGTTCGCCGACCGGACCGTCATCGGGGATCGGGTAGGCGACCGGCTTCACCGCCCAGAACGAATAGTTGCCATCGGCATCGGTCGTCAGGTGGGCGCGGTTCTGCGGCCCGTCGACGTCCTTCTGTACGTCGTAGAAGCCGTCCTCGTCGGCCTGCCAGGTCTCGACCAGTGCGCCGGCGATCGGCTCGCCCTTCGTCGTGAGGACCCGCCCGCTCACCAGGCACGGCTGTCCAGGGGCGCCGTTCGCGATGTCCGCGCCGAGCTCGACGCCGGGCGAGCCCTCGACGAAGAAGGGGCCGAACACAGTTGATTCGGTGGCACCCGACGTACTCGGATTGCTGAGACCGACAGTCAGCATCGACAGGCCGAGCACGTCGGCCAGCAGCACGAACTCCTGTCGAGTCTCGGTCGAGATCTGACCGGTCCGGGTGAGGAAGTCGATCGCGGTGAAGTACTCGTCCTCGGACAGGTTCACCTCCCGCGCGAACGCGTGCAGGTGCCGGACCAGCGCGCTCATCACGACCTTCGTGCGTGGGCTCGTGCTGTTGTCGAAGCTGGCCACCACGGCGTCGGTCAACTCGTCGCCTTGCAAATCCATCCGGTCGCTCCTCGTATCTACAGGCCGTCGGGCCGCGTCCCGGCCCATGCGCGGGTGAGGATCTCTTGGACGAGCTCCTCGGTCACCGGGATCGGGTTGGCCGTCGGTTGGAACGCGTGGGCGGCTTCCCTGGCTTGATCGTGGCTCAAGCCCAACTCCCGCAGGCTGACCGGTACGTCAGCGGCTCTGAACAGGTCGTAGAGCCCGGCAGCCAGGTCGTCGGTCTGCAGCGCCTCTTCCAGCCGGGCCTTGGCTCTGGGTACGGCGGGCGCATTGACGCGGGTCACTTGAGGCAGGACCGCGGCGTGGGTCTCGGCGTGCGGGAGGTTGTAGGTGCCGCCGAGGAGATGGCAGAGCTTGTGGTGCAGGCCGGTGCCGGCGGTCGCGAGTGCGGATCCGGCGAGGCAGGCGCCGTACAGAAGGTTGCCTCGGGCATCTAGATCGGTGGGAGCCTGGAGGATCTTCCGGAGTCCGGTGGTCAGCGCCCGTACGCCTTCAACCGCGGTCGTCTCGGTGATCGGATCGGCCTTGGTTGTCCAGACCGCCTCGACGCAATGCGCGAGCGCGTTGGCGACGCTGGCTGCCGTGACATTCTTCGGGAGGTGCTGGCTGAGTACGGCGTCGTAGACCACAGTCCTCGGTAACACTCGGAGGTCGGTGCCCGTTGCCTTGCGGCCGCTCGTGGTCTCACCCCACACGGGCGTCATCTCCGAGCCGGCATAGGTCGTCGGGACAGCCACAATCGGCACGCCGCCGACAAGGGCGATGGCCTTGGCCAGGCCGATCGCGGAGCCGCCGCCGATCGCCACGATGCCGTCGGCGCCTACCTCACGTGCCTTCGCTCGCGCGGCCTCCGCGACGTCGGTCGGTACGTGCTGAGCCACACCGTCGATCCGTCCGGCGAACCGATCACCCAGCTCGGCCTCGACCACGTCGGCCGCGTCTCGAGCTGACTTGGTCGCGATCAGCAGCGTCCGTCGTACGCCCAGGGCCTCGACCTCATCGGCCACCTGATCGAGGGTCCCGGCACCGAACACGACCCGCCCGGGCAGGTACGTGTGGGCGAACTCGACGGGTGTGGGGTCGCCGGGAGGAACTGGACCGGGCATGGGCTGCTCCGCTAGGATTTCGCTGAGCGAATAGTTCTTCTTTCAACGAAAAGTAGGCTAGCCGATGGCGGGTGAGGCGTCTACCGGCACGTTTCTGCAGGGTCTGGAGCGTGGACTCGCCGTGATCCGCGCGTTCTCGGCCGCTGCTCCGTCGCTGACCTTGAGCGAGGTCGCACGCGCCGTCGGGATCACTCCGGCGACCGCCCGGCGGATCCTGCTCACGCTCGAGGAGCTCGGGTACGTCCGCAGCGACAGCCGGCGCTTCTCGCTCACCCCGCGAGTGCTCGCGCTCGGCTGGGCGTACCTGTCCTCGCTGGACCTCGGCGAACTCGCCGGCCCGTTCATGGAGGAGCTGAGCGCCACAACGCGCGAGTCCTGCTCGATCGCGACGCTCGACCTCCCCGACATCGTGTACGTCGCCCGCGTGCCGACCAGCCGGATCATGACCGTCGCGCTCGGGGTCGGCGCCCGGCTTCCGGCGTACCCGACGTCGATGGGCCGAGTCCTCCTCGCGGGCCTCGCCGATGACGAGCTGACGTCGTACCTCTCGAGCTTGCACGCGGAGGCACTCACCTCGCGCACGGTGACGGGCGCCGACAAGCTCCGCGAGACGATCGACCGCGCTCGGACCGACGGCTATGCACTCGTCGACCAAGAGCTCGAGCTGGGGCTGCGGTCGATCGCTGCCCCCATCCACGACGCCCGCGGTCGCATCATCGCCGCCCTCAATGTCTCGGCCCACGCCTCCCGCTCGACCCTCGCCTCACTCCGGACCGACGTCCTCCCGCACCTCCAAGCAGCCGCCGACCAGATCACCACGGCCCTGACCCACCGCGGCCACGTCTGACTCCGACGTCAGCTCTTCAGTTCGGCGAGGATCTGCAGGTAATGCGGGTTGTTCATGATGCCGATGAGGTTGCCGAACGGGTCCACCACCGATGCGGTCCGGAAGCCGGTGTTGTTGCCTCGTTCAACGACTCCTTCGTTCACTGTCGCACCCAGCTCGACCATCCGGGCGAGCTCAGCCTCGACGTCGTCCACGTGCCAGTAAACGATCGCGCCCCCACCGCTGCCGACCTGGTGCGGCGCATACTTCGCATCGATGATCCCGAGCTCACACTCCAGGTCCCCGAACCGGAACTCGACGTAGGCCGGAGTCTCCACGTCCGGCACCGCGTAATACGCGTCGATGCCGAGCAGCTTCGAGTACCAGTCCCGCGCTCCCTTCACATCGGCGGCGTAGAAACTGACAGTGGCAAGTCCTCGCAACATGGTGGTGGTCCTTCCCTCGGCGCTCCCTATGACCACCACCTTCCCAGCCAAAGCGCTCACCAAATGAGCACTTTGATCGGACCCTCGGATCAGTCGGTTTGGGTTACCTTGCGGAGGCCTCGGGGGGCGTCGGGGTTGAGGCCTAGTTTGCGGGCCAGGGACTCGATGGCTCGTTGGGCGGGGATGATCAGGGCCAGGGGAGCGAGGGTCTCGGGGAGGTCGGGGCCGACGAGGTTGACGTCGCAGCGGGAGGCGAACGTGGGGTTGCCGCCGATGCCGAGGATCTTGCTGCCCTTCTCCCGGACGAGTCCGGCCAGCTCGGTCATCCCGGGCAGCGCGGGTCCGTCGGCGGCCGCGACCAGGATGGTGACGAGGTCGGAGTCGACGACCGCGATCGGGCCGTGCTTCAGGTCGGCGTACGAGAGGCCGCGGACCGGCTGCAGGCAGGTCTCCTCCAGCTTGAGCGCGACCTCGAGGGTCGTGCCGAAGGTGAGCCCGCGACCACTCGCGAGCACGTCGTGCGCGCCGGCGAGCAGGTCCGCGGCGGCCTCGACCGAGCCTTCCAGCATCTTCGACGCCGCGTCGGGAACTCGCGCGATGTCGGCGTCCAGCGTGCCCGGCTTCTGCGCCAGCGCGTCGACCGCGACGGTGATCGCGGCCAGCTGCGTGGTGTAGGTCTTGGTCGCCGGTACGGCGAGCTCCTTGCCGGCCTGCGTGATCAGCGCGACGTCGGCGGTCGAGGCCAGCGGGCTGTCGCCGTCGTTCGTGATGCCGACGATCGCGGCGCCGTTGCGCTTGGCCCACTCCGCGGTGTCGACGATCTCCTGGGTCGCACCCGACTGGCTGACCGCGACCACGAGCGAGTTCGAGAGGTCGAGGTTGGCGCCGTACAGGGTCGCCACCGACGGGGCGGCCAGCGACGCCTGCCGGCCGGCGTGGATCTCGGTCAGGTAGCGGCCGTACACGCCCGCGTTGTCCGAGGATCCCCGGGCCAGGAAGATCACGTTCCGCCGGCCGGCAGCGAGCCGCGTGATGTCGTGGCGGAGCGGCAGAACATGCTCGAACGTCGCGGCCAGGGCGGCCGGCTGCTCGGCGATCTCGCGCGCCATCTGGGTTTCCTGCGCGGGGAGAGACACCACTAAGATCACTGGTCCTATCTGGTCTTAACAGGTATGCTGCGCACGATAGCAGTGAGCGGCACCCCGGGGCACCCCCGAGTCCCGCCGAGGTCTGGAGGATCGAGATTCGATGGTGGCGACCAAGCGGGCCCAGGTCCGATCGGTACTGGAACGGCTGATCGACGTCGAGCTGCACCCCGGCGACCCGATCCCCTCCGAGCGCGCCCTCGTGGACAAGCTGAACGTCTCCCGGGTGACCGTCCGGCAGGCGATCAGCGACCTGGTCGAGTCCGGCGCCCTGGAGCGCGTGCACGGCAAGGGAACGTTCGTCACCGGCCCCCAGGTCGACTCCCAGTTGCACCTCACGTCCTTCTCCCGGGAGATGCGGGCCCGCGGCCTGGAGCCCGGGACGGTGGTCCTGTCGGCCACCGAGATCGAGGCCTCCGACGAGACCGCGAAGGGCCTGCGGGTCGCCAAGGGCACCAAGGTGATCCGGGTCGAACGACTCCGCACCGCTGACGCCTCGCCGATGGCCTACGAGGTCGGCTACTACCCGTCCGCGCTCTTCCCCGGCCTGCTCGGCCGCGAGCTCGGCACCCTGTACGACGTCTTTGCCAGCGAGTACGACGTCGTCGTCACCTCCGGTGAACAGACCGTCCGGGCGGACAACGCCGACGGCCATGTCGCCCGGGTGCTCGGCGTGGCCAGGCGGGCACCCCTGCTGGTCCTCGAGCGCACCACCTTCGCCGGCCGCAAGGTCGTCGAGCTGTCCTGGTCGGCCTACCGGGCCGACCGCTACCGGCTGCACATGGCCCTGACTCCCCGCGGCCCGAGATCCGGGACGGCCTGAGCCGGGAATCCAGGTGTCATCAGGACGCAACGAACTGGATCTGTCCTGTTCACCAACTGGTCTGCAATCCTGCCACTTGCTCCCCGGCCACCGGGCCGGTCCGGCAGGCAGGCCGCCGGATCCGACGAAGTACCCGGTGGCCATACTGGAGCTCAACCCCCATGAACAGTGTTGTGAGGAGTACCGCGAGACATGCCTATTGCCACCCCTGAGGTCTACGCCGAGATGCTGGACAAGGCCAAGCAGAACCGCTTCGCCTACCCGGCCATCAACGTCAGCTCGTCGCAGACGCTGATCGCCGCGATCCGCGGTTTCGCCGAAGCGGGCTCGGACGGCATCGTCCAGATCTCCACCGGCGGTGCGGAGTACCTGTCCGGGTCGACCGTGAAGAACATGGTGACCGGCTCGGTCGCCCTGGCCGCGTACGCGCACGAGGTCGCCAAGAACTACCCGGTGAACATCGCGCTGCACACCGACCACTGCCCGAAGGACAAGCTGGACGGCTTCGTCCGCCCGCTGCTGGAGATCTCCGCCGAGCGCGTCGCCCGGGGCGAGAACCCGCTGTTCCAGTCGCACATGTGGGACGGCTCGGCGGTCCCGCTGGCGGAGAACCTGGAGATCGCCAAGGAGCTGCTGGCCAAGACGGCCGCGGCCAAGATCGTGCTCGAGATCGAGGTCGGCGTCGTCGGTGGCGAGGAGGACGGTGTCGCCAACGAGATCAACGAGAAGCTCTACACCACCGTCGAGGACGGCCTGGCCACGGTCGAGGCCCTCGGCACCGGTGAGAACGGCCACTACATCACCGCGCTGACCTTCGGCAACGTGCACGGCGTCTACAAGCCGGGCGCGGTCAAGCTCCGGCCGGAGATCCTGAAGGAGATCCAGGACCAGGTCGGCGCCAAGGTCGGCAAGGAGCGCCCGTTCGACCTGGTCTTCCACGGTGGATCCGGCTCGACCCTCGAGGAGATCCGGGCCGCGGTCGACTACGGCGTCATCAAGATGAACGTCGACACCGACACCCAGTACGCGTTCACCCGCCCGGCCGCGGGCCACATGTTCAGCAATTACGACGGCGTGCTGAAGGTGGACGGCGACGTCGGCAACAAGAAGGTCTACGACCCGCGCGCCTGGGGCAAGCTGGCCGAAGAGGGCATGGCCAAGCGCGTGGGCGAAGCCTGCGAGAGCCTGCGTTCGACGGGCACGTCGCTGAACGGCTGACGTCCGAGCTGTTGCGAGCGGGCCTGCCTCGGGGACTACTCCGGGGCGGGCCCGTCCGCGTTTCGGGCCGAGTGCACGAAGTAGATTAGGTAAGCCTATCCTTAGGCGCATGCGCAAACCTTTCGCTCTGGCGGTCGCTGGTCTGACGGCTGTCGTGCTCGCCGCCTGTGGGTCCGGTTCCGGCTCGGAACAGGAGGTCTCGGCCCAGGCCGCCAAGGTGGCGACGAAGTTCGGTGACGTGAGCGTGCCGGCGGATCCGCAGCGCGTGGTCGCGCTGGGCTGGGGTGATGCCGAGACCGCACTGGCGCTCGGGGTCCAGCCGATCGCGGCCAGCGACTGGCTCGCGTTCGGCGGGGAGGGTGTCGGCCCGTGGGCGAAGGGCAGGTACCAGCAGGCGCCGCAGCTGATCAACACACTCGAGCCGCAGTACGAGAAGATCGCCGCGCTCCGGCCGGACCTGATCCTGGATGTGAAGTCCAGCGGCAAGCAGGACCGGTACGACACCTTGAAGGCGATCGCGCCGACGGTCGGCGTCCCGAACGGTGGCGACTCGTACAAGACCAGCTGGGAACAGCAGACCGAGATGATCGCCGCGGCGCTCGGCCGGGTCGAGCAAGGCCGCAAGCTGATCGCCGACACCGAGGACAAGTTCGCCGCAGCGAAGAGGCAGCATCCGGAGTTCGAAGGGAAGACCATCACTCTGGGCGCCAGGACCAGCGACGGGTACGGCGCGTACGTCGCCGGCACCGGACGCGTGGACTTCGTCGAGCGGCTCGGCTTCCGCAACAATCCGGCGGTCCAGGCGAAGGCGACCACCAGCTTCTCGGTGCCGATCTCGCAGGAGAACCTCGGGATGCTGGATGCCGACCTCACGGTCATGGCACCGATCGGGATCACGGCGCAACAGATCACCGACGATCCGTTGTTCCGTGCGGTGCCGTCGGTGAAGGCCGGCCGGTCGGTCGTCTTCGACGACAAGACCATCAGTTCTGCGTTTGCCACGGACTCGGTCCTTTCGGTCGGGTACGCCTTGGAGAAGGTCGTCCCCCTGTTCGCCGCCGCCCTGAAGAGCAACGGATAGCTGGTGCAACGCCACGATTCGGTGGTTACCGAACTCGGGCGAGGTCGAAGTGGCGGACCCCGGTACGGCGGGCTGCTCGGGAGAAAGTGGAGCGGACTCGGTCGATCACCGCGGGTGGGTCGTTGAGGTCGGCCCAGGGGATCCAGCAGTGCTCGACGGGCTCCGGTGCGGATGGGTCTGGAGCCGGTGAGGGCTCGATCGACTCATCGGCGTCGGGCTCGAATTCGTCGTACCAGAAGGGGAAACGGGGCTCGAACTCGACGACCGTGCGCTCCTCGGGGAACCAGAGCGCTGTCGTGTCCGCGTGGGTTGAGGCTTCGGCGTCCGGAGCGGCGCACACGGCCGGGCGAGGGAAGCCGGCTTGCGTGAGGATGATGCGCAGGCGTGACTCGGCGACTGACGACGAGTCTGTGCAGGCGCGGGACACGACCTCGAGGGAGCGCTCGTTGCCGTGATCATGGGCCGCGCGCTTCAGACTGCGCTGCGTGACGAGGCCGGCGTACAGGGCGGCGTCGGCCAGGACGATCGCCGCGGCTGTCGGCGCGGTCGCGGCCACCTCGGCGATGGCGCGGGCGGGTGAGGACATGCGGAGCTTGTTCCACAGTTGGATGCCTGGGCCGACTGGATCGCGGACATGCCGGTGCACGCCGCCGACACAACCCGAGCGGCCGGCCGGGGCAGTCACGTGGACACACGTCAGGTCGAGACCCCACAGCGGCAAGGCATGCAGAGCCGCGGCCGATTGGTGGCTGGCGTAGACGTTCGGCCCGCCGGAGCGGAGGACGCGCGACAGCTTCCGTAGGTGGACGACTTCGTTGGTGATGAGAATCAGAGCACGACGCTCGGCGTAGGTGCCCGGCCGGATGCGGCGCCAGCCGCCGGTGTCCAGCAAGGAATCGATGTGCGGATCGGGGTAGCCACAGGCCCGCGCATCGGCACGAGTGAACACGCCACCCCGGATCGAGGCCATGACTGCAAGTTGAGGGTTCATGCCCTAGAACGTGCCGTGATCACGCCCCGATCCGACGAACAATTTCCAGCCTGTGGAGAACCTGGGGATCAGACCCGATGTCGAACCCAGACGTTGGATTCCACATACACAGCACAGTCGCTCTCGACATCACATTGGACGAGCGCCAGGGCTCCTGGGACCTCAACCGGTCCGCTCCGATCAAAGGGCAGACCTGTCCACCGCCGCCACTCCTCGAGCGAGCCCGCAACCACCCAGGACGCGGGCGCCAGGCCGACGACCTGTCCACCGGCTCGGACGTGCGTACGAAGCCACGGGTCGAACGGCAGGCCGTCTGCTCGGACGCGGGCGGCATAGTCGCGCATCGGCGTACGGGGTTCCAGGTGCTTTCGGCTCGGTCGGACCGGCGCGTACAGGTCGGCGAGACCGAGGTCCGCCACAGCGTCCCGTAGCGCGGCCAGCAACCGCCCGGCGACCCCTTGTCCCTGAAAGCTCTGGGCGACGCTGATGTTCAGTGCGCAGGCCGCGTCCGGGGTGACGCCGCGACGAGCGTCCGCGAATGCCCAGACGACCGCTTGCTCCCAGCCTCCCGCTGGGAGCTCGGCCCGCGACGACAGTTGGACGGCGTGAGCGTCGCCGACGACGTCACCCGCACAGGTCGCCACCAGACAGGTCGTCGGGAAGGCCGTGAGGGTTTGCCAGAAGTAGGCGTCGGACACGCGGTTGTGTCGCATGAACTCGGGCCACGGGCCCGCGTCGAACTCGGCTCCGGCCAGGTCGGGGCGCTCAGCGACCGTGGTGATCCGGAGGTCTGAGGGCATAAAAATAGCTCGTCATTTTTCTATGACGAGCTCGGCGCGAGTTGGTACCCAGGGTTGCCAGAGGAGCGGCATGTTGGCTTCGGCGGGGGTGCGGTTGCCTTTGCGCTCGTTGCAGGCGGCATGGGCGGCCACGGCGTTCAGCCACTCGGTGCGGCCGCCCCTGGATCTGGGTTGGACGTGGTCCATGGTGTCGGCGTTGTCCAGGCCGCAGTAGGCACACCGGAAGCGATCACGCCGGAGCACACCGTGCTTGCTGTACTTCATCCGACCGGCCGCGTAGCGCCAATGTGTCACGACGTACCGGACCAGGCGCAGCACTCGGGGAACCGGAAAAGGGCCGATCGTCCGCTCTCCGTGCGCCTCTTCCACCACTGCGACCTCTCGCACCAGCATCCGGATGGCGTGCTGGATCGAGACGGTGTGCAGCGGCTCGTATGACGCGTTCAGGACTATGACGCTCATCCGGTGCCTCCTTCCGGCCGTAGCTGGGAACCACGGCGGTCTTGACGCAGGGTCTCAAGCATCCGTGGCCGGTCGGTGAACGGTCAACGGATTTCGTCGGACGGTCACGTGCCGCTACGGCAGCGTGATCGGCGAAGATGTGCCTATGGAATTGAACAATCTGCTCTCAGGTCCACCCGAGACACTACTCCCAGTCGACCCGGCCGCGGCGGAACTCGCCGCCGGGGCAGCTGCGGTGGACGTCGCCGCCAAGTTCCCCACCTCGTCGCTGGCCTGGGGCGTGCTGGCCGAAGCGGCGCTGGCCGACGGTCGCACCATCGAGGCGTACGCGTATGCGCGGACCGGATACCACCGCGGCCTGGACCTGCTCCGGCGGAACGGCTGGAAGGGCCACGGGCCGGTCCCGTGGGAGCACGAGCCGAACCGCGGGTTCCTGCGGTGCCTCGCCGTACTCGGAAAGGCAGCGGCCCTGATCGGCGAGAACGACGAGGCCGAGCGCTGCGCCACCTTCCTGCGGGACTCCTCACCGACCGCGGCCGACGTCCTCAGCTGAACCTTTGCGGGGCTGGTCGCGAGGACGGAAGGATCCGCTGAATGACCAGCCCCTACGCGCAGAACAACTTCCGCGTCGGCTTCGACTGGGGTCCGGCCGGTGCGGCCGCCGTACCCGGCTCGATCGTGGCTGTGGTGGACGTGCTGTCATTCACGACGGCAGTGACGGTCGCAGTTGACCAAGGCATCGATGTGTACCCGTACCGCTGGCGTGACGAAACAGCCGTTGCCTACGCCAAGCAGTACGACGCCACCCTCGCGGTCGGCAGATCCGAAGCCGGCCCGGGCGACATCAGCCTGTCCGCCGCGACTATCCGCCGCGCCCAAGGCGTCAGGCGGCTGGTCCTCCCGTCACCCAACGGATCGACCATCACGCAACAGCTCAGCGACAGCGGAGCCACCGTCATTGCGGTGTCCCTGCGGAACCGACGCGCTGCGGCCGAATGGGTCAACGCACGGCGGACCGACGAGCTCAAGGTTGTTGCCATCGCGGCCGGTGAGCGGTGGCGGGACGGGTCGCTCCGGCCGGCTGTGGAGGATCTCTGGGGAGCTGGTGGATTCCTGAGCGCATTGCAGCTGGAGGGATTCTCACCGGAGGCGAGAGCGGCGGTTGCGGCGTACGACGCTGTCGCCGACGAGCTGCCGGCACTGCTGCACGACTGCGTCGGGGGGGCGTGAGCTCACGAGGTACGGGTTCGCCGAGGATGTGGCGATCGCGGCGGAGGTCGACAGCAGTCGCTCGGTGCCGGTGCTGAAAGACGGTAAGCTGAGCGGGTCAACCTGAAACTGATTTCTGCCCGTTGACAGTGCCGGCAGGCGGCGAGCGTCCCCGTTACCTGCCGAACATGGACGGTTCTAGGCGGACGGACAGACCGGTGAAGCAGGACGCCCACGGTCGAGTCCCCGCCCCTCCGGGCAGCGGAAGGCATTACCGTGCCGGCACTCACCGGACGGCTCCGCACGCACACCTACGGGGAAGTCCTGCGTACTCCCGGGGCGTGGAAGTTCTACTTGGCCGCGGCACCAGCCCGGATCGGTCTCGCTATGACAGGCCTCGGCATCGTCTGGCTGGTCCACGGATCCACTGGCTCGTACGCGGCGGCCGGCACCGTGACTGGTGCTTACGCGGTCGCCGAGGGACTAGCAGGTCCACAGGTGGCTCGCCTGATCGACCGATTCGGTCAGACCCGGATGCTGCCGATCACCCTGCTCGCGCATGCGATCGCGGTGGCACTTCTCATCGGTCTGACGGTCGCGCACGCACCACTCTGGTGGCTCGTGCTGGGAGGGGTCCTGGCTGGTGGGTCACTTCCACAGCTAGGTGCTCAAGTCGCCGCCCGCTGGTCCTACGCACTGCGTGGGACGACGCTACTGCCATCAGCCTTCGCTCTTGAGGCGCTGGGCGTCGGGCTCGCCTTTCTGATCGGCCCACTGCTGATAGGCACGGTCGGCTCACTGAGCAGCCCAGTAGCAGGTTCGATCCTCGCCACGAGCCTCGCTCTGGCCGGGGGCGTATTTCTAGCCGTGCAACGTCGTACGGCGCCGCCCCCAACAGCACGTGGTCAACGTGAGAGCGCAAGTCGCCTGCTGAACAAGCCTTTCCTGGCGTTGAGCGGCACCAGCGTAGGTATCGGCCTGTTCTTCGGCAGCATGCAAGTGTCCGTCACGGCGTTCGCCGTCGCGCGAGGAACACCACAGCTGGCCGGACCGCTCTACAGCATCACCAGTCTGGTCGGCCTGTTCGCCGGACTCGCCTACGGCGCAAGGCGTTGGCGCACACCACCGCAAACCCAACTAGTCATCGTCCTAGCCGGCCTGACCCTGGCAACCCTCCCCCTACTAGCCGCCAACACCCCACTCACCGCAGCCTTCGCATTAGCCCTACCAGGCTTGGCAATCGCCCCCTTCCAAACCCTGTCCTCGGTCATAGCCGAGTCCTCGGTCCAACCCGGAGTCTTCACCCAAGCCTTCACCTGGCTCAACTCAGGCAACGCGGCCGGCATAGCCCTAGGAGCCGCCCTCTCCGGCCACCTGGTCGACGCCTACAACGCCAAGTACGGCTACGTCGTCGCCTTGGCCGCGACGTTGCTTGCGACCGCGATGGCGGTCGTGGTTTCCACAGCCAGGACGAAGACAACGAGCGACAAAGCGTTGACCTAGTGCCTCGCGTAGTTGGTCGGTGGTGCCTGCGACAGTCATCTCGGAGCACCCGATCTGGCCGATTTCCTGGGTCGGCCCATGAAATCGGGGGTTGCTGACCCTGAACGCGGGTGTGGATCCCCCGATTTCACTGGTTGACCCATGAAATCGGCTCGGCCGGGTGCCCACTCCATCGTTACGACCCCCGCATTACTTGCCGGAGCACTAGCGGTAGGTGATTTGACGTTCGGTGCTGGCTCGGAGGGCGTATTCGGCGGGGGTCAGGCCTATTTGTTGTTTGAACTCCTTGGAGAAGTGGGCCTGGTCGAAGTAGCCGAGGGAGGCGGAGAGCTCGGCTAGTTCGGAGACTTCGCCCTGGGCCAGGAGTTCGGCGCCGTCGTGGAGGCGGTAGCGGCGGAGGACCCACTTGGGGCCCACGCCGACGTAGCGACGGAAGAGTCGTTGCAGAGTGCGGATCGGTACGCCGAAGCGCTCGGTGACCTGATCGACCCGGGTCACCGAGCGGTCCGCGGCCATGGCGGTGACGATCTCCCGGACCAGGTCGTACGACGGATCCGGCGGCGCCAGGTGGTCATGCAGGAATGCCTCGAAGATCGCGCGACGTCGTACGTCGGAATCCTCGGCGAAGATCAGGTCCGCGAGCCGATCGCCGTCCGGGAAGACCGCGGTCAGCGGCAACACCTGGTCCCGGAAGGACGCGACGTCCAGCCCGGTCACCGCGCCGAACCCACCGGCCCAGAACTTCACGCCGAACGCCCCACCGCGCCCGACAAGCTCCCGCTCGAACTTCCGGGTGCAGACGCCGTTCACGAACGCACCACCCGGTTGCTCGAACGTCACGTTGACCGCAGGGAACGGCAGAACCTCGGCCGTGTACGGCGTCTCGAGATCCCACTCGACGATCCAGTACCACTCCACGAACCGGCCGGCCTCAGGCCCAGGAGCGAGCCGGCTCAACGAGCGATGCCGGGCCTGCTCCCGCGGATGCAGGATGCCCTTCTCGCTCTCGGATGGAGTGGTCACTCTGCTGTCGCTTTCTTACAAGACCGCTACCCGGGTCGCCGCGTTGACTAAGACCATGACGACGAACACGGTAAACCCCATCCCCGACGGTTATCACTCACTCACCCCGTACCTCGCCGTTGCGGACGGCCCGAAGGCGATCGAGTTCTACCAGTCGGTGTTCGGGGCCGAGGTGATCAGCCGGCAGGACCTGCCGGACGGGCGGGTCGGCCAGGCCGAACTGAAGTTCGGTAACTCGATGCTGCAGCTCAGCGATCAGATGCCGCAGATCGGACTGCGCGCGCCGAACGGCGAGTGGGTGCACTCGTCGCTCGTGCACTACGTGCCGGACGTGGATGCGACCTACGCGAAGGCCGTCGCGGCCGGGGCGAAGCCGGTGGAAGAGGTGCAGACCTTCATGACCGGGGACCGGTTCGGCGCGGTGATCGACCCGTTCGGCCATCGCTGGGCGATCCTCACGAAGGTGGAGGACGTGTCCCGGGAAGAGGCCGATCGCCGGGTCAAGGAGTGGCTGGCCTCGAACCCCGAAGGCCTCGACTGATCACGATCGCGGAGCCTCGCGCAGAGCACAGGTCAGCGGCCCGCCGGAACCGTCCCCTGCGGCAGTTTCGGCGGGCCGCTGACTAAGAGTGTGCACGTGATCACGCTAAATGGCAACCCGTCAATCACTTGAAAGAGACGGGTGTGATCTTGTGGACAGGACCGGAACGCGGGCGCCGAACGCAGGCCTCGCGTTCCGGTAGGCTTCTGTCGCAAGAGCCTGGATGCGTCGCCGGATGAACGTGCGGTGAACGTCTCCGGGCTTCACCGTTTCCAGCGTCGGCGACCACGGGGTGTGAGGCCGTTTCCGCCGGCGCGTGAAGAGGAGGGCTGAGATGCCCGCAATCGTGCTCGTCGGCGCCCAGTGGGGCGATGAGGGTAAGGGTAAAGCGACCGATCTGCTCGGGAACACGGGCGAGGTCATCGACTACGTGGTGAAGTTCAACGGCGGGAACAACGCCGGCCACACGGTCGTGATCGGCGCCGAGAAGTACGCGCTGCACCTGCTCCCGAGCGGGATCCTGACCCCGGGAGTCACGCCGGTGATCGGGAACGGCGTCGTCGTCGACCTGAGCGTGCTGTTCGAGGAGCTCGATGCGCTCGACGCGCGCGGGGTGGACACCTCCCGGCTGGTGATCAGCGCGAACGCGCACCTGATTCCGCCGTACAACCGGACCCTCGACAAGGTCGCCGAGCGGTTCCTCGGCAGCCGCAAGATCGGGACCACGGGCCGCGGGATCGGGCCGACGTACGCCGACAAGATGAACCGGGTCGGCATCCGCGTCCAGGATCTGTACGACGAGAAGATCCTCGAGCAGAAGGTCACCGGTGCGCTCGAGCAGAAGAACCAGCTGCTGGTGAAGGTGTACAACCGGCGTGCGGTCGAGATCCGCGAGGTCCTCGACGAGCTGCTCGGGTACGCCGACCGCCTCCGGCCGATGGTCGCCGACACCGGCCTGCTGCTGAACCAGGCGCTCGACGACGGCAAGACCGTCCTGATGGAGGCCGGGCAGGCGACGCTGCTCGACGTCGACCACGGGACGTATCCGTTCGTCACCTCGTCGAACGCGATCTCGGCCGGCGCGTGCACGGGTTCCGGCATCCCGCCGACGCGGATCGATCGAGTGATGGCGGTCGTCAAGGCGTACACGACGCGGGTCGGCGAGGGTCCGTTCCCGACCGAGCTCCTGGACGCCGACGGTGAGTGGCTGCGGCAGCAGGGCGCCGAGTTCGGTACGACGACCGGCCGCCCGCGGCGCTGTGGTTGGTACGACGCAGTCATCGCCAGATACGCCGCCCGCGTGAACGGCCTGTCGGACTTCGTCCTCACAAAACTGGACACCTTGACTGGTCGCTCGACAATCCCGGTCTGCGTTGCGTACGACGTCAACGGCGTACGGCACGAGGAGATGCCGATGACGCAGACCGACTTCCACCACGCCGTACCCGTCTACGAAGAGTTCGACGGCTGGTCCGAGGACATCACCGGCTGCCGCACCTTCGAAGACCTCCCGAAGCAGGCCCAGTCCTACGTCCGAGCCATCGAATCCCTCAGCGGAGCCCCCATCTCCGCCATCGGAGTAGGCCCCGAACGAACCCAAATCGTCCAACTCTGACCGGCCGGCCCCGGCCGGCGGGATCCCACTGCCCGGCCGGGTTGGCAATGGTCACACCGCGGTCATACCATGTGGCCATGGTGGTCAAGAAGAAGACGCTGTCCTTCGATGAGGATCTGTGGACGGCGGTCGAGCGTCGAGCGCGTGCGGCGGAGACGACGCCGTCGGCGTACATCAACGAGCTGGTGGCCAAGAGTGAGCGGCTCTATCGCGGGCTTGAAGCCGTGTCGGACTGGGAGTCCGACCATGGTGCCCTGAGCCCCGACCAGCTCGATTGGGCTGACCGGGCGCTGGCCGAAGCTCAGCGTGAAGCGGCCGATGACGACGCCAAGGGCAGTTCGAAGGCGTGACGCAACTGGTCTACGACGCCGGCGCACTGATCGCCGCAGAGCGGAATGACCCGCGGCTGTGGGCGATTCACCTGCGAGCGTTGATGCGTGGAGTCGAGCCCAGCATTCCCGCCGCAGCGCTCGCGCAGGTCTGGCGTGGTCACCAGCAGCGAGACCTACGGCGTCTCGTCGACGGATGTGAGGTTGTGCCGCTGACCCACGACCTTGCCACCAGGGTCGGAGAATTGCTGGCGGTGGCCGATCGAGCCGACGTGGTCGACGCGCAGGTCGTGGCTTGTTGCTTTCAGTCTGCCGCGACCTGTGTGACTTCGGATCGAGGGGACATTGCGCATCTGGCAGAGGCTGCGCGCACCGGTGCGTGGCGGGGCAACACGCGGTGGAAGGTGCCGATCATCTCGCTCTGAATCGGGGCTGTTGTCAGTTGCCGATGAGGGGGAGGTTTCGGATGAAGGGGGCTTGGCGGAGGTCGTTCAGGGAGGGGCGGTGGTTGAGGGATGAGGTGTCGATGGGGTGGCGGGCCCAGGAGTTGCCGGCGCCTTGGGTGGCTTGGTAGAAGGTGAGGGCGCCGATGGCCAGGAGGACGACGGCCACGGTTGCGGAGAGCCAGGACGGGCGGAAGGCGTTGCGGGCGGCGATGTGCGCGCCGCGACGGAGTGAACTGCCACCGGGGCCCCACCACGCGGTGAAGAGTGCGGTGAGGGCTGCCGAGCCGAATCCGATGGCTGACAAGGGTTTCCAGTCCAGACCGTAGGCCGTTGCCGCGACTCCGGTGACGCTGCCGCCGATGAGGCCGCCCATGATCAGGGGCAAGATCAGACACGGCAGCGTGACCAGACCGGCCGTGACTAGCTGCAGTGGTGTCGAGGCTGCGGCGACTACGCCGTCGGACTTGCCGGATCGGCCGCGCATTTGCCGGCGTCGCATCAGAGCCGTGCTGGAGCGATCGACAGTGCGTGCGATCACGAACAGCACGATCGTGATCAGTGAACCCACACTCGGGTACAGCGCGACCAGTCCGGTCAGCATCACCATGAACCCGACGATCACCACCGTCCGGCGACCGGTGGGCGGAGCCTTCTGCGGATGCGCCAGCTGCCCCGGCTGGACGCGCTGTACAGCCTGACCAGGCTGGCCGTTCTGCCCGGGCTGGTACGCCGAAGGCTCGCGGCTCCGGTACGGCGCCGGCACCGGGCTCTGGTACGGCGACACACCCGGATACGGCTGTGGTGAGCTTTGGTAAGGCAGCGGCATCGCAGCAGGAGCAGCCGCGCCAGGCGCCGGACTGTACAGCGCAGGATGCACCGGCGCACCCACACCAGCCCCAGCCACACCAGCGCCGCCGGCTCCCGCAGCGTAAGCGCCCCCAGCACCAGCACCAGCACCAGCGCCTGCGGCTCCGGCGGCGGCCGCGCGCCTGGCTGCAGCTGCCTCGCGGAGTTTGTCGCGGATCGGCGCGAAGGCCGACAGCGGCGGGATCACCGGCGGTACCAACTGCGCCACGTCGGTGGGCGTCGGCTCTTCAGGAGAGTCGGAAGGCAGCGCGCGCGTCATCATCGCCGTCGGCGGATGGAGCTGCAGTGTCGGCGGTACGGCGATCGCAGTCGGCGTCTCGCGGACCGGCAGGGCGTCACGTCCCTCGGCGTACCGGTTGAGGCCTTCCATGATCTCGGTCTGCGTGGGCCGGTCCTTCTTGGCCGGTGACAGCGCGGCGGCGAGCAGAGGCTTCAGCCGCGGGTCCAGACCCTCCAGATCGGCCTGGCCGCTGTGCACTCGATGCAAGACAGCCTCGAACGGGCCCTTGCCGAACGGCCGTCGTCCGGTCGCGGCGAACGACACAGTGGCCGCCCAGCCCCACCAGTCTGCCGATTCCGACACCATCTCGCCCTCGATGAGCTCAGGTGCCAGGTAGCCCGGCGTACCAATGACGAGACCGGTCTGCGTGAGCCGGAGGTCGTCAGCGGCCTGCGCGATGCCGAAGTCGATCATCACCGGCTTGCCGTTGAACATCATCACGTTGCCCGGCTTGAGGTCGCGGTGTATCACACCGGCCGCGTGGATCGCCTCCAGCGACTCGGCCAGGCAGCCGGCCAGTGGCAGCCACTTGCGTGGGGTCAGCGGTCCGCGTTCGTCCACCTGCTCGTCCAGCGGCCGGCCCGGAACGAATCGGGTGACCAGATAGGGCTGATCGCCTTCCAGGTCGTGATCGAGGATGCCTGCCACCCCGGGGTGGTTCACCTTCTGCAGTGTGGTTGCTTCGCGCTGCAACCGAGCCCGTGCGGTCGCGTCGTGGGCGATGTGTGGACGCAGCACCTTGAGCGCGACCTCTTGATGCTCAGGCCCTTCGGCCAGGTAGACGACACCCATGCCGCCCTGCCCGAGCCGCCGGATCAACCGGTACGGCCCGACCCGCTCCTCCACCTCTTCCACAGGTGTAGAAGGCGGTCCCCCTGTGACTGACATGCCATCTACCGTACGTCGGCAGCAGACCAATCAGGTCCGCTCGCTCAACACGATGGTGCAACACAAGGGGCAGCAGGGCGGCCGCACCGGTCAGGTGATCGGCAGTGTGAACGTGAGCAGTCCGGTCCCGATGGCGTTGGTGATCCAGGGCCCCGCCCGCAGGTGCGCCTGATAGGTGAGCGTGGTCGCTCCGGTTGGCGGACCGGAGAGCGTCAGCACCAACCTGCCGGTCTGATATGCGACGGACGTCACCGTGACCGATGAGCCGTCCACCCGGAAGTCCGCAGCTACTCCGGCCTCGACAGTGAGCGGATCGTTGGACCGCAACTGCACTGTGAGTTGCGAACCACTCTTGGTGACGGTGCGCGGGTTCGGCGGAGCCACACCGGCCGAGGGGCCGCCGTACAGATCGCGAGCGAGTACGGCGAAGGTGTGGTCGCCCATCTCGCGATAACCGTTCGCATAGGCGTAGTGACAGCCGTCATGACCGGACAGCCCAGTGGTCGACAACACCGTGACGCCAAGGGTGTCACCCATTTCGCGTTGCGCTTCGCGCAGGTTGGTCAGGGTGCTGTTGCCACAAGGCGACGTACGGACTTGGTAGACGTAGTACTTCGTCGGACCGAAGTCGGATTGCCAGTCCTGCAGCAGTGTCTTGAAGCCGGCCACGTGCACAGCCGCGTTGTCGCTGTCGTTCTCGCCCTGGTACCAGAGCACGCCTTTGAGATGGCCGAGGGCACCTGCGGCGGCGAGGCGCTGCCGGAGCCGGCCGTAGTTGGTGTTGAGGTCGTTCGGGTTCGCGTCGTTGCGCTGGAAGAAGCTGATCGGCTGGCCGCCGTGCGAACCGTTGAGCAGCGCCACCGGCACCTTGTACGTGTCGACGATCCGCTTGGCCATCCGGATCGCCCACTGCCCGACCGAGCCGGTCTGCCGGGACACATCGGCGGTCGCGTAGTTCCACACGTGGTCCGCACCGGAGATCGACGGATCGGCGACCGGGCTGCCGAAACTCCGCACGTACGGCGACTCCTCGGCCGCAGCGGATCCGTTGTACATCGACGCTTCCGCGTTCGACTGACCCTGTACGACGTACACGTCACCAGACACGACGCCCTCGCGCCGGGCCACCACTCGATCGAGTCCGGCGCCCAACGCATGCAGCTCGAACGTGTACTCGTGCAGACCAGCCGTGATGCGCGGTGTGAACCGGAACGTGCTCGCAGCGGATGTATAGGTGTCAGTCCGGCCGTTACCGATCACCCTGAGCTGGACGCTCGTGACTCGCGTGTCGGTGAGACGTCCGGCTACAGGGACGTTCGCACCGCCTTGCGCGTCGCGCGGCACGACTTGCCGGTCCTGTGGCGATTCAGTGACCGAGACGAGCGCCGTACGTACGAACGCGGTCAGCCTGCGCTGGGTGTATCCCGCAGCGTTGGCTGCGAACGTCCAGTCCGGGTCGGCGGTCGGCCGGGCTCCGATTCCCAGGGACAGCAGGCTGGTGTCCGCCTGGGTGAAGGTGTTGATCGCGAACACTGGCTTGGCCGGCACCGTCGACGGCCGAGTCGGCCCCACCTGCGACACCTGGAACGAGCCATAGCCCAGCGGCGTGGTCGGGCTGTCGTCAGCGTCGAACGTCGTCGCGGACGCGTTGGCCACCTGGGCGCTGGCGGTCTGCGCGTACTGGTTCGGCCACATCTCCAGATAGCCGGTCTGACCGGCGCCCTGCGTCACGCCGGCCACGTTCGAGCGCACCTCGAGGTCACCCACGCGCTGACGAGTGATCTCGCCCGGGAGCGTCGGCAGGCCGATGCGGCGAGCATCCGTGCTGAACGGCTCCATCGCCGTCCACACCCACTGCGGGCCGCTCGGTCCGTTCAGCTCGACGCAGTACCCGACACGGTCGAAGTTGGCGCCGATCTCGGCCGTCCGGTCGAGGCTGTACGGCGGAGTCTTGTTCAGGTAGTTGGCTCGTTCGGGCAGGTCGAGCTGCAGCACTGGAGTGAACCCGGCGGCCGCCGCGTCACAACTGGTCGCAGCAGCGGCGGCTTGGGTCGGTGCCATCACCAGAGTGGCGCCGACGGTCGAGAGAATCGCGGTGAGTACCAGAAGCGGGCGAGACAAGGCGGACCTCCTGGGGCGGCGGGATGTCACCACCAGGTGTAGCCGATCTCTCACCCGCAGTACGAGAGTCAGGCGCCCAGCGGCACCAAGCCTGCGCCGAGAGAGACCGGCCATGGCCGGAACCTAGCGAACACCGACCATCCGGCCACTCGTGATCCGGCGCCGCAACCGCTTGGGTTGTCTCATGCGAATCGAGATCCTGGTGTTCGACGGCGTCGACGAGATGGACGTGATGGGCCCGTTCGAGGTGTGGAGCAGCGCCTCGCGGCGAACCGACCTCGAGCTCGCACTCGTCGGGCTGGACGGTCCGACCGTGGTGACCGGCATGAACGGCCTGCAGTTCAAGGCGCCCGGAGCACTCGGTACGCCGGACGCCCTGTTCGTCCCGGGTGGTGGCTGGATGAACCGCGCCGAGAAGGGCAGTTGGGCTGAAGCCCGGCGCGGTGTGATGACCGCGAGGATCGCCGAGCTCGCGCCCAGCCTGAGCTGGATCGGTTCGGTCTGCACCGGCGGGATGCTGCTCGCGGAGGCCGGGCTGGTCAAGGGCCGCCCGGCCACCACGAACCGCAACGCCTGGGCCGAGCTCGAAGCCTTCGGCGCCGAGCTCAAGACGAACCGCGTCGTCGATGACGGCACGCTGATCACCGCCGGCGGCATCACTGCCGGCATCGATCTCGCCCTGCGCGTCGTCGAACGCGAGTACGGCGTGGAGATCGCCGACGGTATCGCGGCCGCGATGGAGTACACCCGCGACCGCGATCTCTATGTCGGTTAGACCAGCTCTGGGTATACGGCGGTCAGATCGCCGGACAAGGTGGCCTTGACGTTGCGGGTGAAGTCGTCGGCGATCACCTCGTAGGCGCCGGTCTCGATGCCGTCGAGGGCCTGCTTGGCGATGTCTTCGGGCTTGGACTTCGGGGACGTGACCGCGGCCGCCATGTCGGTGTCGACGTACCCCATGTGCAGGCCGGTGACGCCGATGCCGCGGTCGAGCAGCTCGAGCCGGATCGCGTTGGTCTGCAGCCAGAACGCCGCCTTCGTCGCGGAGTACGCGCCGTGGCGGGCGACCCACGACAGGACGGAGTGGGCGTTGAGGATGTGACCGCCGCCGTTGCGCTCGATGATCGGGACGAACGCGCGGGTGAGCTCCAGCGGACCGAAGAAGTTGATGTCGAAGACGGCGCGGATGTCTTCGATCGGAGCGTCCAGGTAGGTGGCCGGTGAGGACCCGCCGGCGTTGTTGATCAGCACGGTGACGTCGGGTGCGGCCGCAGCCAGCGCCTCGATCGAGGCCTGGTCAGTGACCTCCAGCGGGAGCGGGACCACGCGCGGGTCGTCGCTGGGTTTGGGGCTCCGCGCGGTCGCGTAGACCTTGGCGACGCCGCGATCGAGCAGATCGTCGACGATGGCCTTGCCGATTCCGCGCTGTCCGCCGGTGACCAGGACAACGGCGCCTGCGAGTGATGTCATCTGAAACTCCTCCATGGAAACCGATCTGTTTCCAGTACCGTAAACCGATCGGTTTCGAAACGCAAATCCAGCCGGTACTCTCGTTGCTATGACCACCTCGACAACTCCCCGTGAGCGGCTCCTCGACGCCGCTGGCGACCTCTTCTACCGCGACGGCGTCAACATCGGAGTCGACGCGGTCTGCAAGGCGGCCGGGGTGTCGAAGAAGTCGATGTACCAGCTGTTCCGCTCGAAGGACGAGTTGATCGCGGAGAGCCTGGCCAGCCGTGGTCCGGCGTACCAGGCGCTGCTGCACCCGGATGCCGCCGACGGGCGGCCGGCCCGGGATCGGATCCTGGCCGTGTTCGAGGGGCAGGACGCGGTGGTTGCCGCTGGCAACTTCCTCGGC
Source organism: Kribbella sp. NPDC055071 (assembly GCF_053608045.1). Taxonomy (NCBI): domain Bacteria; kingdom Bacillati; phylum Actinomycetota; class Actinomycetes; order Propionibacteriales; family Kribbellaceae; genus Kribbella; species Kribbella sp. NPDC055071. The sequence continues at coordinate 101,861 of NZ_JBSGUS010000016.1, read as the reverse complement.
TGCCCGTTCGTGAGTACGGCGGTGGAGCTGAAGAACCCGGAGCACCCGGGCTCGGTGGTGGCGCGGCATTTCAAGCAGCAGCTGACCGACTTCTTCCACCGTGAGCTGGTGGCGGCGGGCGCGGAGGACCCGGGCACGCTGGCAATCCAGCTGACGATGATCTTCGACGGCGCGAACGCGCGGTCCGTCGTCCGGGCGCAGCCGCTGGCCGGCCTCGGCGTCGCCACCGCGGCCGCGATGCTGGACGCGGCCGGTGTCCGATCGGGAGAGCTGGCGGCCCAAGCCGGCTGACCTGAGCCGCCAGAAGCCCCGTCAGGTAGCGAGTGCGGCCAGTTCTGCGCCGGCCAGCAAGAAGCCGCCGACGCCGAAGTCCGCCGTGGAGTCGTAGGTGATCGGCTGGCTCGACTCCGGCCGATCACCGACCTTCTGGACGTACCCCAGGAAGCCGTCCGGGTGCACCGCGGTCGCGACCATCCCGTTCCAGGCGCGCGCCGCCATCGGCAGATAGGTTGCACTCGGCAACAACCCCGTCTTGACCGCGTACGCGGCGGCATACGCGAAGAACGTCGTACCACTCGTCTCCGGACCCGGTAGGTGCTGCGGGTCGGCGAGGTTGACGTTCCAGAAGCCGTCCGTGCGTTGGATCGGCCTCAACGCAGTCACCAGCTGCTTGAGGGTCGCCGCGTATTCGTCGTTCGCCATCGCCTTCAGCGTCTTGACGTGAGCTGCCGCGACCCACCCGTTGCCGCGCGACCAGACCACCGGTTTCCCATCAGGAGAAAGGATTCCGCCCGGCTTGAATCGCTCGTCGCGGTACCACAGTCCGCTCGACGGGATCCACAACTGCCGCGTCCGCTTGCTGTGGTTGTAGAGCTGGTAAAGCTTCGTCCAGTACGACGTGTCGCCGCGCAGCTTGCCGAATCGGGCGAACGGCGGCATCGCCATGTGGAGCGCGTCGCACCACCACCAGTCGTCGATCTTGGTGCTGTCGACCATCCGCCGCAGGGTGTCCGTCGCGGCGGTGAGTTTGTTCGCCGATGGCTCGAGCTCGTACAGATCGAGGTAGGTCTGGATGCAGTTGTGGTTGTCGGCGTGCCGGGTGGTGACGCCGCCGGGGATGCCGTACGCGTGCTTCTCGGCCCACGCGCGGGTGTAATTCAGGTACCGGGTGTCACCGGTCAACCGATACGCGGCCATCAGGCCGCTGAAGAAGGTCGACCGAGCCCAGCCGTTGTCGCCGGAGTCGGTGTGGGTGGCGATCCACTGATCGGCCACGCGGCGGACAGTGGCAACGATCGTGGCCCGGGACGGCAGCGTGTCGGGCGGGGGCGCGACGGTTGCGGTGGCGGTGACGGAGGGTAGTGCCGGGGCGGCCATGACTGCGGTTCCGACGGTCAGGAACTGGCGTCGTTTCATGGGACAGATCCTCACTTTGTTCCACTGAGCTGGGAAAATCCGTTCTGTTGTTCCACTGTGAATCTTGTTCCTGCTGGGATATTGACGCGTTCACCGTCCGTCGTCAAACTTTCGAAAAGACCCTGCGCTAGTGCCTTCGGCATGCGGGGGAGCGCAGTGTCCTACCGCCCCCAAGAACAGGACATCCGCCCATGAAAGTTCAGACGTTGGCCCTGGCTGCCGCGTGTGCCGCATTGGTCGCCGGGGCTCTCAGCAGCCCAGCGGTCGCGGCCACCAAGGCTGAGCCCCAAGCCGTTGGGCCGCAAGCCGTTGCACCCAGTGCCGTCCAAGCCCCCGCGACGTTCACCCACCCCGGTGTCGGGGTGAGCAAGGCTCAGCTCGACTTCGTCAAGGCGAAGGTGCAGGCCGGCGCCCAGCCCTGGACGAACGCGTTCAACCAGGCGAAAAACAGCACGTACGCCTCCCTGTCCCGCACGCCCACACCACGTGCGGTTGTCGAATGCGGCCCGTACTCGAACCCGAACCTTGGCTGCACCAACGAACGTGAGGACGCCATCGCGGCGTACACCGACGCGCTGCTCTGGTACCTCACCGGCAACACCGCCTACGCGCAGAAGTCGATCCAGCTGATGGATGCGTGGTCGGCGACCATCCAGGACCACACCAACAGCAACGCGCCGCTGCAGACCGCGTGGTCGGCGTCGTCGTGGCCGAAGGCCGCGGAGATCATCAAGTACCTGTACGGGAACTGGCCGAACTCCGGCCGGTTCGCGACCATGCTGCGCAACGTCTACGTGCCGGAAATGATCAACGGCTCCAACTCCAACGGGAACTGGGAGTTGAGCATGACCGAGGCGCTGCAGGGCATCGGCGTGTTCCTCGAGGACAAGACGATCTACGACAAGGCGATCTCGCTGTACCGGCTGCGAGTTCCGGCGTACGTCTATCTGGAGTCGGACGGCGCGCTACCGAAGACCGTCCCGAGCCAGAACCTCAACACTCGCGACAAGATCGTCAGCTACTGGCAGGGCCAGGGGACGTTCGTGACCGGTCTGACTCAGGAGACCTGTCGCGACTTCACCCACACCGGCTACGGCATCTCGTCGATCTCGCACGTGCTGGAGACGTCGCGCATCCAGGGCATCGACCTCTACCCCGAGTTCGGTGAGCGGCTGCGGCAGGCGCTCGGCTTCCAGTCCCGCTGGGAGCGCAACCTCGAGGCGGTCCCGTCCTGGCTCTGCGGCGGTACGGTCACCCGCGGTCTCGGCCCGATCACCGAGGTCGGGTACAACGCGTTGCACACCCGCCTCGGGATCGCGATGGCGAACACCCAGGCCCTGACGGAGTCCCGCCGGCCGGCCGGCTCCAACAACCTCTTCGTCGCGTGGGAGACCCTCACGCACGCCGAGAATCCCTCGTAGTACAAGGCCTCCGGGAGGGCTGAACGTTCTGCCCATCAGCTCTCCCGGACCTGATCCGACGTACGCCGACGTCCTGGACGTCGGCGTACGTCGTTCTAAATCTGCGGTTCGCCGCGCTTCCAGTAGCCCTGGAAGGAGATGGTTGCCTTCGGCATCCCGACGGCGTTGACCAGGTGTCGGCGGACCGACTTGATCATCGAGGACTCGCCGGCGACCCAGGCGAAGTCCGCGTCGAACGGCAGGTCGGCGGCCTTGAGGGTCTCGAACAGCGACAGCCCGGTGCTCGGAGTGATCCAGGTGATGTCGGCGCTGCCGGGTGTCGGCAGGTCGCGGACGTCGGCGGCGTCCGGCACCTCGACGAAGACGGTCGCGTGGACCGCTGCGGGCAGCTGCTCCAGAATCCCGGCGAGCGCCGGCAGCGCGGTCTCGTCGGCGACCAGGATCCGGCGCACGCTGGTGGCCGGCGGGACGTAGTCGACCCCGGAGTGCAGCAGGCCCTTGGTGCAGCTCGTGTCGACGGCGAACGGCAGGATCAGACCGACCTGTTGGCCCGGCTGCGCTTCGCTGACCCAGGCCGACGCCGGTCCGTTGACACCGTGCTGGACGAACTCGATGTCGAGCTCGGCGACGTCGGCACGCAGGGCGCGGACGGTGTAGGTCCGCATGATGAAACGTTCCTCGACCGGTTGCGCACACCACTGCGGGTACCACTCGGGGCCGGTCGGCAGGGTGATCTCGTCGCCGTTCGGCGGGGCGAGCAGCACCTTGATGCGCTGGTCCGGCCCGGCGGTGACCACGTCGGCGATGCGCGGTGCGACAAAGGTCACGCGACGCAAGTGCGGGCTCAGGTCGTCAACGGCGGCCACGGTGGCCAGGACCGCGTCGAACACGATCGGCCGCTCGAGCACTGTCGTCATGCTGTTGCTCCATAAACTCTGCAAGGGAGACGCAGGGGTGCGGACCCGTGGACGGCCGGGTTATTCTGAGGCGTCTAGAGGTAAGCCTTACCTAAGAGGATCCCAAAGTCCAATGCCCCCGCCTACTGCCGCGGCCGAAACCACCGGCCCCGCTGCCGCCCTCGACGGCGGCACCGCTTCGAAGCGACCCCGGCGCACCCGGCGGGCGACGCTCGTACTGGGACTGGTCGTCTGTCTGGCCCTGCTGGTGCTGATGACGTTGCTGAGCATCGCGGTCGGGTCCAAGCAGATCCCGTTGTCGACCGTGATCGACGCGCTGCGTCACTACAACGAGGCGGATACCGATCACGTGATCGTCCGGTCACTGCGCGTGCCGCGAACGCTGATCGGCCTGCTGGTCGGTGCCGCGCTCGGATTGTCGGGCGCGTTGATGCAGGGCGTGACACGGAACCCGCTGGCCGATCCCGGCATCCTCGGCGTCAACGGCGGCGCCGCGCTGTTTGTTGTCGGAGGCATCTATTGGTTCGGGCTGACGAGCCTGACGGCGTACGTCTGGCTCGCGTTCCTGGGTGCGGCGGCGGCATCGGTCGCGGTCTATCTGCTCGGGTCGCTCGGCCGAGAAGGCGCGACGCCGGTGAAGCTGGCGCTTGCCGGCGCGGCGATGACGGCACTGCTCGGGTCGTTGACGACAGCGTTGCTGATCGGCGATGTGGACACCTTCGACCAGTTCCGGTTCTGGTCGGTCGGGTCGCTGTCCGGCCGTGGTTCGGACATTGCGGCGCAGGTGGCGCCGTTCATCCTGGTCGGGATCGTGCTCGCGCTGGTCTCCGGCCGGCTGCTGAACGCGCTGTCCCTCGGCGACGAGGTGGCGAAGTCGCTCGGTCAGCGGGTCGGACTCGCCCGGCTGTTCGTCGCGGTCGTCGTTGTGGTCCTGTGTGGCGCGGCCACGGCCGCGGCCGGCCCGATCGGGTTCATAGGGCTGACGATCCCGCACGTGGCGCGGTTGGTGACCGGCCCGGACTACCGCTGGATCCTGCCGTACTCGATGCTGCTCGCGCCGATCCTGCTGCTCGGCTCGGACGTCCTCGGGCGCATCGTCGCGCAGCCCGGTGAGCTGCAGGTCGGCATCGTCACCGCGGTCATCGGCGCACCCTTCTTCATTGCCCTGGTACGACGACGCAAGCTGGCGGACCTGTGATGACGACCACGGCGGAAGCTGTTCGGATCGTCGGTCATGCCCGGGCCGCACGGCAGGCGCGATCGATCGCGGTGATCGTGGTCCTCGCCGTCCTCGTGTTCGTCGTGTTCTGCGTCTCGTTGTCGCTGGGTGACTTCAAGATCCCGGTCGTCGACGTGGTGAAGACGTTGTTCGGTGGTGGTGACCGGGCGACCGAGTTCATCGTCAACCGGCTTCGGTTGCCCAGGGCACTCACCGGGCTCCTGGTCGGTGCCGCGCTGGGCATGTCCGGTGCGATCTTCCAGAGCATCGCCCGCAACCCGCTGGCCAGCCCGGACATCATCGGAGTCACGTACGGCGCCAGCGCGTTCGCGGTGTTCGCCATCATCACGCTCGGGCTGACAGGCGTCGCGGTCTCGGCGTTCGCGATCGCCGGCGCCGTCCTGACCGCGTTCATCATGTACGTGCTCGCCTGGCGGCACGGAGTGTCGAGCTACCGGCTGATCCTGATCGGTATCGGCATCGGCGCGATGGCGACCAGCCTCACGTCGTACCTGTTGACCAAGGCAAGGGTCGAGATCGCCCAGCAGGCGCTGATCTGGCTGACCGGCAGCCTCAACGGGCGGGACTGGTCGAACGTCCGGCCGCTCGCGATCACGCTCGTCGTGCTGGCGCCGTTGACGGCGTTCCTCGTGCATCGGCTGCGCATCCTGCAGCTCGGGGACGAGACGGCGTACGGGCTGGGGCTGCGGGTGGAGAGCTCGCGACTCGGGCTGATCGTGATCGCGGTACTGATGGCGGCCGTCGCGACGGCCGCGGCCGGGCCGATCGGGTTCGTCGCGTTCGTCGCGCCGCCGATCGCGCGGCGGCTGACCCGGTCGCCGGGGCCGGCGATGATCACGTCCGCGCTGCTCGGCGCGCTGGTGGTGGCGTTGTCGGATCTGATCGCGCAGCACGCGTTCGGAGACACGCAGTTGCCGGTCGGAGTGGTGACCGGCGTGGTGGGCGCGCCGTACCTGATGTTCTTGCTGGCTCGGGTCAACCGGGTGGGGAGTGGTGGCTGAGAGATGGAGAACTCTGTGGAACCCGAGACACAGCACAGCTTGGCCGCCGAGAGCCTGGCGGTCGGCTACGACCAGCGGGAGATCATCCACGACCTGTCGGTGCGGATCCCGACCGGGAAGATCACCGTCATCGTCGGGGCGAACGCGTGCGGCAAGTCGACGCTGCTGAAGACGCTCGCCCGGCTGCTCAAGCCTTCGCGCGGGACGGTGCTGCTGGACGGCAAGCGCATCTCGTCGATCCCGACCCGCGAGGTGGCGACCAAGCTCGGGCTGCTGCCGCAGTCGCCGACCGCGCCGGAGGGGATCACGGTCGCCGATCTGGTCGGCCGCGGGCGGTACCCGCGGACCCGGTGGATTCGGCAATGGACCAAGGCCGACGACGAGGCGGTGGCCGAGGCCATGACCTCGACCGACGTCCTGTCGCTGGCCGATCGGCCCATCGACGAGCTGTCCGGCGGCCAGCGGCAGCGGGTGTGGATCGCGATGGCGCTCGCCCAGGAGACCGACATTCTCCTGCTGGACGAGCCGACGACGTTCCTCGACCTGACCCACCAGTTCGAGGTGCTCGATCTGCTCGTCGATCTGAACAAGTCGGCGGACCGAACGATCGTTCTCGTGCTGCACGACCTCAACCAGGCCTGCCGGTTCGCCGACCACCTGATCGCGATGAAGGACGGCGCGATCGTCTGCGAAGGCGACCCGGCCAAGGTGATCACCGAGGAGGTCGTGCACGACATCTTCGGGCTGGCGGTGAAGGTCATCCCCGATCCGGTCGCCGGTACGCCGATGGTCGTGCCGATCGGCCGTCACACCACCCGCACCGACCAGGCCGCGGTCGTCGACAGTGCTGAGCGGCTTGCGTCACCTGCCGCCGAACCGTTGTCTCCCGCCACTGAGCCGTCTGCTCCGGCGTCTCCCGCCGCGGCAGCACTCGCCGCCTCCGCCGCGGCCAACGGCGTCTGCCGCCCCGTCGATCGCTGATCAGGAGTGCTTGTGCCGAAGCTGAAGGCCGCCTTGACCGTTGTACTGCTCGCGGGACTGGTGGCGGGCTGCTCGTCCGCGGCCGGTGACGATTCGAAACAAGCACAGAATCCGGTTCTGGGCGCCTCCAAGGGCTCCGCCGACGGACCGACCGCCGCGCCCAGTGCGCTGGCCGACGGCATGGGTTCCGACGTGGCGAAGGACGGCGTCTTCCCGCGGACCATCAAGCATTTCAAGGGCAGTACGACGCTCAACGCCAAGCCGGTGCGGATCGCCGTACTGAGCACAGGTCAGCTCGATGACCTGCTCTCCCTGGGCATCGTGCCGACGGCCACGACCCGCGCCACCAACGCCGGTCTTGTCCCCACCTACCTGGCGACCGGCTTCCCGCAGTACAAGACGCAACTCGCCGCCATGACCGACGTGGGCACCCGGCAGGCGCCGAATCTGGAGTCGCTCGCCAAGGTCAAACCCGACCTGATCCTGGCCAACGATTCGCTCGGCGAGCTCTATCCCAAGCTGGCGAAGATCGCGCCGACGGTGGTGACGGCCGGCAACGGCATCAACTGGAAGCGCGACCTGCTGCTGGTCGGCGACGCGCTCGGTGAGGGACAAGCGGCCCGGCAGCTGCTCGACAACCTCGCGACCGACGCGGCCGCACGCGGTAAGGGCCTGAGCCGGACGACGGTGTCGATGGTCCGGTTCACGCCGGACCGCATCCGGATGTTCGGCGTCTCGTCGTTCACCGGGTCGATCGCCGTGGACATGGGGCTGGGCCGGCCGGAATCGCAACAGTTCCGGGCGATCTCGCAGGACGTCGGCGCCGAAAGCATCGACACCGCGGACGGCGACTGGATCTTCTACTCTGTGCAGGGTGATCCGGCCAAGACCGATGCGGCGAGTGTGCTGGCCGGTCCGCTGTGGAAGTCGCTGAAGGGCGTGACGGCCGGTCACGCGATCAAGGTCGACGACGATCCGTGGTACCTGAACGCAGGTCCGGCCGCGGCGCGTCTCGTCATCCAAGAGCTCGCTGAGCACCTCGGCAAGTGAGGTCCCGCGTCGTCTGGCCGGTGGCCGCCGTTGTGCTGGTGGCCGGCGTCGCAGTCCTCAGCCTTGCCGTCGGTACCCGTCCGGTGCCGCTGTCCGCCGTACTCGACGCAGTGCTGCACGGTGGCGGCAGCCGGGACGCATTGGTGGTCCGGTCGTTGCGGATACCTCGGACCGAGGTCGGGCTGACCGCCGGCGCGGCGTTGGGGTTGGCGGGGGCAGCACTGCAGGCTGTGACCCGCAACCCGCTCGCTGATCCGGGCATCCTCGGGCTGAGCCAGGGTGCGGCGGCCGGAGTGGTGTTCGCCATCGCCTTTGGGCTGGCCGACGGTTTCAGTGGATACGTCTGGTTCGCGTTCGTCGGCGCAGTCTTTGCGGCCTGCCTGGTCTATGCGATCTCTGTGCGCGGACGGGGTGGCGCGTCCCCGGTGAAGCTCGCACTAGCCGGTACGGCGTTGTCCGCCATGGCGGCCGGGGCCACTACGGTCGTGTTGACCACCAGCTCCGCGACGCTGGACCAGTTCCGTTTCTGGCAGGTCGGCGCCTTGAGCGGACGTGACGCCGGCACTGTTGGCCGGATGCTGCCATTCCTGGTCGTTGGCGCTCTCCTGGTGTTGGTGTGTGCGCGTGGCCTCGACGCTCTTGAGCTAGGCGACGACACTGCTAGGGCGCTCGGACACCGCGTGCATCTCATCCGTGCAGCCGCGGCACTCGGTGCGACTCTGCTGACGGCTGCTGCCGTGGCTGCTGCCGGGCCGATCGCCTTTGTCGGTCTCGCCGTACCGCATTTGGCTCGTCGTCTCGTTCCGAGCGGTCATCGGCACATGCTTCCGCTGTCCGCGCTTCTCGGGGCCGCACTGCTGCTGGCTGCCGACGTCGTCGGTCGGGTGGTCCGTGCGCCGGCCGAGGTGCCCGCGGGAGTCATGACCGCACTCGTGGGCGTACCGGTGCTGGTGATCCTGGTACGGCGGAAAGTCGCGGGCGCGTGAGTACGACGTGGCGTGGACTGCCGGACGGGATCGCCGTTCTGCGGCCGCGGACACGTCTGTCCTGGCTCCTGCATCGGCGGTCGATCGTGGTCGCCGTCGTACTGCTGGTCCTGCTTGTGGTGGTGATGGTTGTGGCGGTCTGTGTCGGGCAGACGTTCATAACACCGGCTGAGGTGTGGCGGACAGTGCGCGGCGGCGGGCAGTACGACCTAGTCGTCAACGAGCTGCGGGTGCCGCGGATCGTGCTCGGGGCGATGGTCGGGTGCGCACTCGGTGCTGCGGGTGCGTTGATCCAGACTGTTACCCGCAATCCGCTCGCCAGCCCGGACGTCATCGGTGTCGGCCACGGCGCGGCCGCTGCGACCGTGCTGGCGCTGGCAACCGGCGCAGTGCGGTCGCCCGGGGCGATGCCGGTCGTGTCGGTCGCCGGCGGCGTCGCTGCGGCGACGCTCGTCTACGTGCTGGCTTGGCGGCGTGGGATGCACGCGAATCGGTTCGTACTCATCGGAGTCGGGATCGGCGTCGTACTCTCGGCAGTCGTCCAGCTGTATCTGACGGACAGCCAACTGGAGGCTGCCGAGCAGCTGAAGCTCTGGCTCACCGGGAGCCTCAACGGGCGGGGCTGGGAGCAGGCCGGCCCGCTGGCCGTCGTGCTCGTGCTGTGTGCGCCGGGGCTGGTGTGGGCGGGCCGGGCCGTGCGGCCATTGGGCTTCGACGACGACACCGCGGCCGGGCTCGGCGTCCGCGTGCAGCGGGCTCGGCTCGGGCTGACTGTCCTTGGGGTCGTCCTTGCTGCTACCGCAACGGGCGCCGCAGGGCCGATCGGGTTCGTCGCGTTGACAGCTCCACAGTTGGCGCGACGACTTACGCGTACGCCGCAACTTCCGTTGGTCGGCTCGGCGTTGACCGGCGCCGTGATCCTGGTGGCCGCCGACCTGGCCGCCCGAACGGTGCTACCGCCGGTCGAGATCCCAGTCGGTGCCCTCACCGCACTCGTCGGAGCGCCCTATCTCCTGTGGTTATTGGGCCGGAACAACGACCGTCGCTAATTCGTCGGCGGGGGTGGTTAGGGTGTCGCCATGTTGTCCGTACTGGGGTACCACCGAGCTGTCCTCGCGGTTGTCCGCCGCCAGGACGAGCACGCGTGGGCCGCGTTGCTGGGTGGGCCGGTCGACTCAGTTGGCGAAGTCTTGCTGCGGAACGCCTACCGCTTGGAGCCTGCATCGCATCCCGCCGTGCATCGGGCCGGGAGACGGGCGGCCGAGGCGTTGGAGATGTCCGCGGACGTCGAGTACTTCCAGGTGAACGGCGACCCCAACGCCGTCTACATCCATCAAGACCAGCCGGTCATCGTCTTTCAGGGGCCGTTGCTCGATCGGCTGGACGAGGACGAGCTGACCGCGGTCATCGGGCACGAGCTGGCCCATCGGCTGTTGTGGCAGGCGGAGGACGGTGGGTATCTGGCCGTCGATCGCCTGCTCGATGCGGCCGCGGGCGACGCTCGTACCCCGCCGCAGTATCTCGAGACGCATCGGCGCTGGTCGCTCGCGACCGAACTGTTCGCCGATCGGGGTGCCCTGACCGCGTGCGGCGATCTGAGTACGGCGATTCGCGCGCTCCTGAAGCTGGAGACCGGGCTGAGTACTGCGGACCCGGAGGCCTACCTGCGACAGGCGGACGGACTTGATCTGAGCTCCGGGAGTCGAGGGACCACACACCCGGAGGCGGTCGGGCGGGCCTGGGCGCTGCGGAACTGGCTGGCCGGTGAGAACGTTGAGGCGCTAGTGACCGGACCACTCGACGTAGACGCGCCGGACCTGCTCGACGCAGCGCTGCTGCGCGAGCTGAGCCGTGATTTCGCTGCTGCGATCGCGTTTGCCGACGGACTGCGTACGGACGCGGTCGCCACGGCTGCTGCGGGATTTGCGGACCCGCCCGGGCCGCTCGGCGTGCCTGGGGGAGCTGTCCGCTTCGACGAACCGCTGTCGATCCGGCCCGTCGATGGCGCGCCACTGCCACGACCGCGGCCGCTGACCGACGCCACGAAGCGATACCTGTCCTACCTCCTGCTCGACCTCGCCACCAGTGATCCGGAGGCGGGTGAGGACGGGCTGGTCGCCTCGCTCGCGATCGCCCGGCGCTCCGGCCTGACCGGGTACGCCGATGTCGCCGACGACGAGCTGGGCTGGACCGACAAGGAACGCGCACGGCTGGTGCGCGCGGCTGAGGCGGTGGTCGGGTGAGCGCTGAGGATCTGGTTGCCCTGGCCGTTTCCACCGGTGGCCTGGGTAACGACGCGCTGCTAGCCGCTGTGCTGCCGCTCCTCCACGCGACGGCCGAGGTGCACGAGCGCGGGTTGGTCGCGCCGTTGCGCGGGCTCGAGCGGATCACCGTCGACGAGCAGCATCGGCTCGGCTTCCCGCCCGAGGACGCCACTCGGCCGACGCTTGCGCCTGCCGCGATTGATGCCCGGCAGGGATCGAGGCCGACTGCCGTCGAGGTGGTTGCGCACCGGCAGACCGACCTCGACCTCGGCGAGAGCGGTGGGCGGGCGAAGACCGTCGTCACCGAGCCGGTTGCCGAGGCCATCACCGCACCCGTGCACGTCCCGGGTTGGCAGAGCTGGGAACACGTCGTCGGCCACCACGACCCGCTCACCGACATCTTCAGTCTGGGGCAGCTGCTGGTCGCGCTCGGCTGCGGGCTCGACCTGTCCAGGACCGCGGACGTCACCGAGCTGATCGATGCCCATGGCAACTTTCATCGGCTGGGTCCGAGCCTGCACCCGGTGATCGCCTCGGTGGCCGCCCAGATGGCCGAGCCGGACCGGCATCAGCGCGCCCAGGACCTGCACTCGCTGATCGAGCAACTCGAGAACTACCGCGACCAGCCGCTCGACTTCGACGTCGAAGCGACCGTCCGCGGGGCGACCGACCGGCGTACGGCGGTGCTCGGCGCGCTGCGGGACCGGCTGTTCGACCTGTCCCGCAGGAACCGGCTGATCAACTTCCGCCCCACCGCCCAGACGCTGAACGTCACCGAGGTGTCGGTGCCGCTGATGCTCGATGTGCGGACGATCCGCGACGAGCACCTCTTCACCTGGCGTGACGATCTGGCGAAACAGCTGCTCGGCAAGGCGCAGCCGCTGGGAAAATGGGTCCGGTACGACGAGGCGCCGTACGCCGCGAACACGCTGGACAAGCTGATCGCGACGGCTCGACGGGACAAGGCGGACTACGGGCAGGACCAGCTCCGGCTGGTGCCGGCGTTTCTGCGGTGGCACGACCTGAAGAACGATCCGGAGACGCGGCTGGCCTCACCGCTAGTGTTGGCCAAGGTCGAGCTGACGAAGAAGCGCGGAGTGCGGGACTCGTACACGCTGCGCATCACCGACCCGATCGCCGAGGTGAACCCGACGCTGCGGCAGCAGTTGCGCCAGCTGTACGGGATCACGCTGCCCGAGACCGTGGATCTGTCCGAGCTGGATGCGATCCGCGGGTTGCACGAGCGGCTGGCGAAGGAGATCCAGACGACCGAGCCCGGGCTACGGCTCCAGTTGCGGGAGAAGCCGCGGATCGATCTGGTTCGGCACCGGGCGATGGTCAAGCTGCGCAACTATCAGCGCCGCAAGCACGGCAACCCCGCGGGCGACTTCGGCGGGAAGCATTACGCCTATTCGTATCGCCGTACCGACTATCAGCCGCTCGGGGTGCAGATCTTCCGGGCGCAGATCGCGCAGCAGACGCTGCCGCTCGGGATCGCCTTGGGTGAGCAGCCGCGGCAGGCGGGCGCGATCGAGACCGACACGTACTCGCTCGACACCGAGGGTGGCCCGTACGCATGGGACGTCGATCTGTGTGCGGTGTCGCTGGCGAACTTCAACTACCGCACGCTCGGGCTCGTCCGGGACTACGACGAGCTGCTGGTCAGTGGGGACTCGTCGGCGTCGTTCGACCAGCTGTTCTCCGATCATCCGCGGCCGATCAGCAGTGCGCTGCCGGAGTTGCCGACAGCCGATCGGCATCTGGTCGTGCCGGCGGACGGTTCGCAGGTCGCGGCGATCGCCCGGGCGCGGCGGGGCGAGAGCTTCGTCATCCAGGGACCACCGGGGACAGGTAAGTCGCAGACGATCACCAATATGATCGCGGACTTCGTCGCGCAGGGACGGCGGGTGCTGTTCGTGTGTCAGAAGCGGGCTGCGCTGGATGTTGTGCACGCACGGTTGGCGAGCCGGCGACTGGACGGGTTGTGTGCGTTGATCCACGACTCGCAGGCCGACAAGAAGGCCTTCGTGCACGGGTTGCGGGAGACGTACGAGACGTGGCTGGCGGCTGAAGACGACCTGGAGTCGGTGACCGCCCACCGGGATGAGCTCGTAGGCCGAGTGGATCGGCTACTGGCCACGGTCGGCGAGTTCGAGCAGCGGCTGGGCGTTGGTGAGCCGAAGCTACGTGAGGTCGTCAACGCGCTGGCTGAACTGCGGGATCACCGGTTCGAGGCTGCGGATCCGCCGCGTGCCGACGAGTGGTGGGCCGGGCGCTCCGTCGTCCGCGAGTTTGCGCGGGAGCTGGCTACGGCGGCTCCGACGAGTGGTGGGGTGTTGGCACGGACCCCACTGGCGTTTCTCGCGGAGGAGCGGTGGGGTGATACCGATATTGCTTGGAAGGCCTGGGCCGTGGGGGTTGCCTGGGATTCGGTGGCGGGGATCGAGGTTGGCGCTGAGGCGCCGGCTCGTGGGTGGTCGGTGGCGCAGGTGCGGGTGCTTGCCGAGTTGGGGCGGGTGATCGAGCCGCTGGTATCGCGGCGTCGGGTGAAGGCGATCAGACCGCGGTCGGCGATGGGCCGTCGCTTGAGGGATGAGTGCATCGCGCGGGATACCTTGCTGACGTACGAGCGGGATGCGTGGGCGAACGCGGCAGGGTGGCGTGAGCCGCTGGCACCGGCCGACACCTTGGCCGCACTCACTGTTGCCAAAACCTGGGAAGTTCGGGTGTTCTCGTTCCTGAGTGGGGATTGGCGGCGGGTGCGCACGCTGGTTCGGGATCGCTTCGACGCTTCGACGCGTGCCGTGCGGCCGTCAGTTCGTGAAGTGCTCGACGAGCTGGCCTACGCACAGTACGCGTCAGCCAGCGTGGCAAGGCATGTCGAGCAGACGCGGCGTGATTGGGGTGTGGACGATCCCATCGTCCTCGCCGAGCAGTTGTCGTCGTTGCGGAAGAATCCGTTGCTGGACGACTGGCAGTTCGTCCTGCGGGACGACGACGCTCCGGCTCGGTTGGCGCGACTCGCGGATGCGGTTGATGCTGCGACGGAGCTGACTGACGAGTTGTTGGCGTCCGACTACGAGACGCTGACCGTCGATGGCGTGCGTTCGTTGGCAGAGCAACTGGCCGCGTCGGATTCCGTCGTACGGGCTGTGGCGCCGGCGCTGCAGGAGCTGGCGGAGGCTTCGGCGGCGGTTCGGACCGCTGTGCGGCGCTTGGATGCCTCACCGGATCAGCTCGAGTATGCGGTGTGTGCGGCGGAGTGGTACCGGTCACGGACAGCTGCGTCGCTGCAGCTGTCCTCGGCGCGGGTGGATTCGATCGTCGGTGAGTTGGGCGTCGTGTACGACGAGCTGGCTCTGGTGAACGCGGAGCTCGTGGTGGCGCAGGTCCGGCGGCGGTTCCTCGCCGAGGTGGCGCACTCCGAGCAGAGCGTGACGGGGATGTCGCCGGAGGATCGGGAGCGGAAGAAGACGTTCGCTGCGGGGCGGCGGGAACTGGAGCACGAGTTCGGCAAGGTGATGCGGTACCGGTCGATCCGGGATCTCGCGTCCGGGGCGCCGGGTTCGGTGGTGTCGAAGCTGCGGCCGGTCTGGCTCATGAGTCCGTCGTCGGTGTCGGACACGTTGCCGCTGACCGGCGCTTTCGATGTCGTCGTGTACGACGAGGCGAGTCAGATCCCTGTGGAGGAAGCGATTCCGGCGTTGCATCGGGCACCGCAGGTGATCGTGGTGGGCGATCAGATGCAGTTGCCGCCGATGCAGTACTTCCGGGTGCGGGCGGATTCGGATCCTGTCGAGGAAGGTGGGGCGGCTGAGCAGGTTGGCGTCGTACTGACCGAGGACAGCTTCCTCTCGATCAGTGCACTGCGGTTGGCTTCCTCGATGCTGACGTGGCACTACCGGAGTCGGTCGGAGGCGTTGATCTCGTTCAGCAACGCGGCGTTCTATCAGGGGCGGCTGGCAACGATCCCGGATCGGCTGCCTGCTGCTGCCGCGCCACCGTGGACGGTGCGGTCGGACTCGGCGGTGGGTGAGGTCTGCGACGGTGTGCTGGCCGGGAGCATCACGGCGGTGCGGCTCGTCGACGGTGTCTATGTCCGGCGTACCAATCCCGGCGAGGCTCGGTATATCGCGGAGTTGGTCCGGGAGCTGCTTGGTCGGGAGACCGGGCAGAGTCTGGGGATCGTTGCGTTCTCCGAGGCGCAGCAGGGGGAGATCGAGCGGGCCCTCGACGAGCTGGCGGAGGCGGATCCGGTCTTCGGGGCGCGGTACGAGGCCGAGCAGGTGCGGACGCAGGACGAGCAGGACGCCGGGTTGTTCGTGAAGAACCTGGAGAACGTGCAGGGCGACGAGCGCGACATCATCCTGATGAGCGTGTGCTACGCCGCCGGTCCGGACGGCCGGATGCTGATGAACTTCGGTCCGATCAACACATCCGGGGGCGAGAAGCGCCTCAACGTCATCTTCAGCCGCGCGCGTCAGCACATGGTCGTCATCAGCAGCATCGAGCCCGAGGCGATCACCAACACCTATAACGACGGCGCCAACACCTTGCGCCGCTTCCTCAGCTACGCGACCGCTGTGTCCCGCGGCGACTCGGCCGCAGCCAAGTCAGCCCTCAAGCCGTACGCCGTCGGTCCGTCACGGACGTCCGCTGGACCTGCGACGAGGGGCGCCGAGCCCGCGGGGAGGACTGCGCCGCACGCGGGGAGGCCTGCGCCACACGGCGCGACCGCCAGGGGCGAGGGGGCGGCGGTGGTTGAGCAGCTTCGGGAGGCGTTGGAGGCTCGGGGAGTTGAGGTGGAGACGGGTGTGGGGGAGTCGGTGTTCCGGTGTGATCTGGCGTTGAAGTTGCCGGGGGACGAGGGGCACCGGCTCGCCGTACTCGTGGACTCTCCCGAGCGGGTTGCCGCGGACACCCTGCTGGAGCGGCTGACCACTCACCCGCGGGCTCTCACGACAACCGGCTGGCGCGTACACCACGTCCTGACCGCGGACTGGATCCGTTCGCCCGAGACGGTCGTGGCTCAGCTTCTCGAGACACTCCATCGCCCGGTCGACGCCTGAGTCAGTCGTTCCTGCCGGCGGCGCTTACCTGGTAGACGATCAGCCCCGCCAGGAGGGCGCCGAGGGTGCCTAGGGCGAGGTCGCCGAGGGTGTCGGTGTAGGCGGTCTGGAGCTCTGGCGAGTTGCGGACGAAGGCGACGTACTCACCGAGCTCCCACACAACCGCTGCGGTGGCGCCGAAGCCGAGCGCGACGAAGGTGGTCAGGCCGCGGGACAGGTTCCGCGGGGCGAACGCGAGCAGGACGCCGGCGGTGAGGAATCCCC
Organism: Kribbella sp. NPDC055071; assembly: GCF_053608045.1. Classification (NCBI taxonomy): domain Bacteria; kingdom Bacillati; phylum Actinomycetota; class Actinomycetes; order Propionibacteriales; family Kribbellaceae; genus Kribbella; species Kribbella sp. NPDC055071. Next base: position 85,252 of record NZ_JBSGUS010000016.1, on the reverse strand, counting down.
ACAGCACGAAGTGCATGGCGTCGTCCCACCAGTCGACGGTGTCGAACAGGTTCAGGCGGTTGCCGATCAGGTCGATCAGCCAGGGCAGCGTCATCAGCAGGTCGGCGCGCCACGGGAAGCTGCGATGGAGCTTGCTCTTGGTTCGTCCGTACGCCCACCACCACAGCGGCAGCACCATCGCGCCGATCGGGTAGACGATCAACCGTGCGGTCGACGCCTTCCCTTTGATCCCGCTCAGGTCCGGCCAGATCAATGCCGAGAGCAACAAACCGAACAACAGCACCTTCGCGGCCAGGTCGCCGTACCGCACCCAGGTCGCCCGCGGAGCCGGCGCCGAGGCCGAGGCTGGGTCCGGACTCGGCGCCGGGGTCGGAGTAGGGGTCGCCACCATCGTCGTCATGCCTCCCAGTCAAGCGGGCCGTTGGGCGCGGCGGATGAGTACAACTACGCGAAAACCCCCAGGCGCGTCATTGTGACGCACCCGGGGGTTGTTGTCCCGCTTCTACCGTTCGAGCAGCTTCAGCTGACGCTGATCAGGTCCACCACGAAGATGAGGGTCTCGCCCGGCTTGATCGCGTTGCCGGCGCCGCGGTCGCCGTACCCGAGGTGCGGCGGGATGACCAGCCTGCGCCGGCCGCCGACCTTCATACCCTGAACGCCGGTGTCCCAGCCCTGGATGACCTGGCCGACGCCGAGCTGGAAGGCGAGCGGTGCGCCGCGGTTGTACGACGCGTCGAACTCCTCGCCGGTCGAGTGGGCCACGCCCACGTAGTGCACGTTCACCCGCGACCCGGCCTTGGCCTCGTCGCCGTCACCCTCGGTGATGTCGGTGATCTCCAGATCCGCCGGCGGCGGGCCCTCCGGAAAGTCGATCTCTGGCTTCTCAGTCATACCCCAACCTAACCAGATCCCCACCGGCCCCCCACTCCCAGGGCCGCGTGAGCCCCCGGCGAGCCCCGAAACCCCACTTTGTGCACGGGATCCGTACGTCGGGGGCCGCTGTGTACAGACTGGGTGCACAAAGTCGCGCCGGGTGCGGCCCAGGAGGGCGTTAGCCTCGCGGCTATGGCGATGACGAGGGTTGGGGTGCTGGCGGCGGTTGTGGCGCTGGTGGTCGGGGTCGGGACTTCGGCGGCCTCGGACGCGAGTACGACGGCGGAGAACTACGGGCAGTACTCGCTGATGTTCGAGCGGTCGGCCGGGCAGTATTTCGCCGGCGGGACGGCGGCCGGTCAATGGGCCTGGACGCCGTTGACCGCGACCACGGCCGACATCTCCTGGGGCGACCCGAAGACCTGGCCACCGACATCGGCCGAGCACTTCATCCACGAGGGCGATTGGGTCCTGCTGGACGGATACAACGACGGCGCCGGGAAGCCACTGACGCAGATCCAGCGCGTCACCTCCGAGAAGATCGGGGATGCCAAGTGTCAGAACCTGGCCTCGATCCCGTCGTCCGGCGGCCGCCAGCACTACGTCAAATGGAACATCCCGGCGACGGGCTACTGCCTCGACGCCACCGGCACGATCAAACCGCCGAACGGCTCCACGACCGTGAACTTCCGTCACCTGCAGAAATGGTCGCCGCCGCACCCGTGCTCCAACCCGTACTTCGCCGGCCAGACCTGCATCACCCAGTTCGAGCAGTGGTGGGACGACAATCAGCACCCCTACTCCCTCCAGCTCTCCCGCACTCTCGAACTCGCCCGCGGGCTGGGCATGGCATTCACCAACCGCACCACCGTCCCAGTCACCTGGAACGCAGACGGCCGCTACTACTGGCACTACTGAAGGAAGGAAAGAACAGAGAGGGAGGGGTGGAGGGCAACGGTGTTTGACGCTGGCGTTGTGTGAAAGGTTGCCGGAATTGTTCAAGTGGGGTTAACTGATAGCAGCAATTCCGGTCCTGACCGTAAAACACGAAAGTGACCGGTTTTCAAGCTTTTCGCGTATTGCTGAAGAGCTGTCGCGCCCCCGGCCGAGCGTGTGACCCTGCAGGCATCATTCCGCGATGCCATCAGGGGGAAGACAGATATGATGTGGAAGCTGGTCGCCGCAGCGGCCACCACCGGATTACTCATCACGCTGGCTCCGACCGCGAACGCCGTACCGGCCGTGAAAGCCCCATCGAGTTGCACGAAGGTAGTGCTCAACCTGCCGGCCGACTCCGAACCAGGGTCGAGTCAAGCCACGAAGGCGGATCCGTCCGGGAGGTACATCCTCGGTTCGGCCGGTCGCAAGGACCATATGCAGTCGAACGCCGTGTTGTGGGTGAACGGCGTACCGCGCTGGCTGGGGACCGACCCGGCCGGTGAGTCGTTCGCGTTCTCGGTGATCGCCGGCGGGCTCGTGCTCGGCTCGACCTCGACCGGGGACGGCACCGGCTACTGGATCTACTCGGCCAAAACCGGCAAGTACACGACATTGACGTCGCCCAACGGCCTGAAGATCGCTTCGCTGTCGGGGATGAACAAGAACCAGGACATCGTCGGCACGACCCGGGACGCCAATGGCACGCGGGTCCCGTTCGTCTGGCCGGCCGGTGGTCAGCCTCGACTGCTCCCGGTGCCGGACGGACAGCAGTTCTATGCCTTCGACGCCATCTCCGACGAGGGTCTGATCGTCATGCGCTTCCAGGCCTCGATCAGCTCACCGAACACCAGCTACCTCTACGAATCGTGGAACAAGGCCCCGGTACGGCTGCCGGGCCTGCACCAGAAGGAGGTCTGGGCGCGCGACATCGAGGGCCGCTGGATCGCCGGCGGTGAGATCGACGGCAACGACGACGTCACCGGCCTGCTGTGGAACACCACCAACACCCGCATCGTCGAGCTGGAGCAGGGCGTGATCGACCTGAACAGCTCGCGCGACGCCGTCACGGCCGGCGCGTTCGGTCCGTTCGGCGACTACCCGTCGATGATCATCCGCAGCAACGGCACGAAGATCACCTTCCCCGACGGCACGCTGCTCTCGTACATCTTCGAGCGCGGCACCAAGTGGACCGCGGCGGGCTTCGACGTCAGCACCGGAACGCTGCAGCCGATCCTCTACGCCTGCAACAACTGACACCTGTCAACACGCCAACTGACCGCAGTATCCGCCTGCCGGACATCCGGACAAGCAGCCGGCGGGCATATGAGGCAGCCGCCCGAGGACCCAGGTCTTCGGGCGGCTGTTTGCGGCGCAGGGGGCAGCGCCGGATCCGGGCACGCTAGGCTGAGCGCCCGTGAAGGTCTTGGTGATCGGCTCCGGCGGCCGCGAACACGCACTGGTCTGGGCGCTGACCCATGACTCTGAGGTCGAGCAGGTCGTGGCGGCCCCCGGTAACCCCGGCATCGCTGTCCTGCCCCCGGCGTACGACGGGCAGACGATCGTTTGCCGTTCGGTGGACATCTCCAACCACGACGCGGTGGTCGCGCTGGCGCTGGAGATCGGGGCCGACCTTGTCGTCGTCGGACCGGAGGCGCCCCTGGTGGCCGGGCTGGCCGATCCGCTCCGCGAGGCCGGGATCGCCGTCTTCGGGCCGTCCAAGGACGCCGCGCAGATCGAGGGATCGAAGGCGTTCGCCAAGGACGTGATGGCCGCGGCCAGTGTGCCGACCGGCCGCGCGTACGTGTGTACGACGCCCGAGCAGGCCGCGGAGGCGATCGACGCGTTCGGCCCGCCGTACGTCGTGAAGGACGACGGCCTCGCCGCGGGTAAGGGCGTCGTGGTCACCTCCGACCGGGACGAGGCGCTTGCGCACGCGGCCGGATGCGAGCAGGTGCTGATCGAGGAGTACCTGGACGGCCCGGAGGTGTCGCTGTTCGCGATCACCGACGGCCGGACCGTGCTGCCGATGCAGCCCGCACAGGACTTCAAACGCCTTGGGGACAACGACGAAGGCCCCAACACCGGCGGTATGGGCGCCTACACACCGTTGCCCTGGGCACCCGATGACCTGGTCGAGGAGATCACCGAAAAGGTGCTTCAGCCAACGATCGACGAGCTGCGCCACCGCGGTACGCCGTTCAGCGGTCTCTTGTACGCCGGTCTCGCGCTGACCTCTCGTGGTGTCCGCGTGATCGAGTTCAACTGTCGCTTCGGCGACCCGGAGACGCAGGCGCTGCTGCCGTTGCTGAAGACCCCGTTGGGTGGTCTCCTCTACGCAGCCGCGACCGGCAAGCTCGCCGATCATGGGTCACTCAGCTGGAAGAGCGCGTCCGCCGTGGCGGTCGTGGTCGCGGCGAAGAAGTACCCGACCAGCCCACGGAGTGGTGACGTGATCAGCGGCGTCGACCAGGCCGAGGCTGACACAGTCAAGGTCTTCCACGCGGGTACGGCGCTCGACGGCGAGGAGCTCGTGACGTCGGGCGGCCGGGTCCTGGCGGTCAGCGCCACCGGCAAGGACCTCGATGAGGCCCGGCAACGCGCCTACGCCGCAGTCGGCCAGATCCGGATCAAGGGCTCCCAGCACCGCACCGACATCGCCCTGAAGGCTGCTCGCGGCGAAATCACCGTCTGAAACTGATCCCACCGCAGGGAACCCAGAGTGCGGTTCGGGGGTGTGAGTGGGTATGAGGACGGCGGAGCTGGACGGGTTGCGCGACTTCTACACCGCGCAGCAGCCCCGGTTGGTCGGGGTGATCTCGCTGCTGACCGGGTCACGCGCCGAGGCCGAGGACATCGTGCAAGAGGCGTTCGTGCGCCTCGTGCCGCGCTGGCCGAAGGTTTCGCGGTACGACGCTCCTGAGGCCTGGGTCCGCCTGGTCGCGATCCGGCTGGCCGCCAACCGGCACCGGAACACCGGTCGTCTCGCCCAGCTCTTCCGCCGCCTGCCGCAGGAACACGCACCCGATCCCGCCGACGGGTACGCCGGTGACCTGCAGCGCGCACTGGCCGAGTTGCCGATGCCGTCGCGGCAGGTCGTCGTCCTGCACTACGTCTGTGACCTGAGCGTCGCTCAGGTGGCGGACCTGCTCGGGATCGCCGAAGGCACGGTGAAGTCGCGCCTGTCCCGCGCCCGGGAAGCACTGTCCGTGACTTTGAGGAGCGACGACCATGCCTGACCTGAAAGAGGCGCTCGAGACGCTGGCCGAACGGCAGTCCGCCGAGACCAGCACCGACTTCGACGCTGTGCTCACCGCGGCCCGCGTACGTCGGCAACGCCGTACCGGAAGCTGGGTGGCGGTCGTGGCCGCGGTGATCGCTATCGTGGTGGTCTCCTTCGCGCTGGTGCCGCAGAGCAAGTCCGTGGTCCCGGCTCAGGTGCCGCAGCAGACGCCCGCGCCGCTGTCTCTGGTCCTCACTCCGTCGACGGCGGCGCCGGGCGACCGAATCGTCGCCACGTTCCCGGACGGCATCAGTCGTGGTCTCGAATTCATCCTGGCCGAGGCCGACTCCTCGCCGTCGAGCATGTACGTGTTGTTGTCGCGGGTGCCGGGCGACTCACGACCGCCGGCCTACTTCAAGGTCGCTCTGGACAGGCCCGTGACGGGCCTACCCATTCCGGCGTACGCAGGACCCGGACCGGATGACCTGATCGTCCCGTCCGGCCTCCAGAACGGGTCCTATCGGATCTGCGTCAACTCGAAGAACCGGCTCTGCGGTCTGCTGACAGTACGACGCTGACCTGTCATGGCCCGGCAATGATGTTCGGGTTCGGGCCGATGGTGCCGTCGATCGAGTTGTCGCGGACCGACTTGTGGGGCGAGCGCGGCCGCGGTGAGCCAATCGGGCGCGTCGTTGCGCGCGACCGTGACCCGCTGGCGGCGGTAGGCGACCTCCAGCCGGCCCCCGGTGGCGAGGCCGACGAAGGTGACCAGCGCCACTCGCCGCGCACCGCCGACCAACCAAGCGATCTCCTCGGTCGTCAAGGTGTTCATACGCCATGGTGGCCACGACGAAGGGTCACTCTTCGTGCTCTGGGCCGGACCAGGGAGAATGGGGGCGTGTCGAAGCCCAGTAAGCCCCGGATTCCTAACGTTCTCGCGTCGCGGTACGCCAGTGTGTCGATGGCGCAGTTGTGGTCGCCGGAGCACAAGATCGTGCTCGAGCGGCAGCTGTGGGTGGCGGTGCTGAGGGCCCAGAAGGACCTCGGGGTCGCGGTGCCGGACGGTGTCGTCGAGGACTACGAGCGGGTGATCGACCAGGTCGACCTGGAGTCGATCGCGGCCCGCGAGCGGGTCACCCGGCACGACGTGAAGGCGCGGATCGAGGAGTTCAGCGCGCTCGCCGGGCACGAGCACATCCACAAGGGCATGACGAGTCGGGACCTCACCGAGAACGTCGAGCAGCTGCAGATCCGGGCCGGCCTCGAGCTCGTCCGGGATCGCGCGGTGGCAACCGCCGTACGCCTCGGTCAGCAGGCGGCCGATCACGCGGCGCTGGTGCTGACCGGTCGTTCGCACAACGTGGCCGCGCAGGCGACGACGCTGGGGAAGCGGTTCGCGTCGGCCGCCGACGAGCTGCTGGTCGCGATCGCCCGGATCGAGGAGCTGCTCGAGCGGTATCCGCTGCGCGGCATCAAGGGCCCGGTCGGTACGTCGCAGGACATGCTCGACCTGTTCGGTGGGGACGCGGCGAAGCTGGACCAGCTGGAGAGCGAGATCGCCGCGCATCTCGGATTCGGCCAGACCCTGACGAGCGTCGGCCAGATCTACCCGCGGTCGCTGGACTACGAGGTCGTCTCGGCGCTGGTGCAGCTGGCCGCGGCGCCGTCGAGCCTGGCGATCACGATCCGGTTGATGGCCGGGCACGAGCTGGTCACCGAGGGCTTCAAGGAGGGCCAGGTCGGGTCCTCGGCGATGCCGCACAAGATGAACACGCGGTCCTGCGAGCGGGTCAACGGTCTCGCCGTGATCCTGCGCGGGTACGCGTCGATGGCGGGTGAGCTGGCCGGTGCCCAGTGGAACGAGGGTGACGTCTTCTGTTCCGTCGTACGACGGGTGGCCTTGCCGGACGCGTTCTTCGCGCTCGACGGGTTGTTCGAGACGTTCTTGACCGTGCTCGACGAGTTCGGGGTGTACCCGGCCGTGATCAGCCGCGAGCTGGAGCGGTACCTGCCGTTCCTGACCTCGACGAAGGTGCTGATGGCCGCGGTCAAGAACGGCGTCGGCCGCGAGACCGCACACGAGGTGATCAAGGAACACGCGGTCGCCACCGCCCTCGACCTGCGCAAGGGTCTCGCCGAGAACGACCTGTTCCACCGCCTCGGCACCGACGGCCGCCTCGGTCTCACCGAGGACCAGATCGTCGGCATCGTCGGCGAGCCGCTGTCCTTCACCGGCGCCGCCCTCTCCCAGGTAGCCACCGTCGTCACCAAGATCGAAGCCCTCGCCAAACAACACCCAGAAGCCGCCGCATACAACCCGGCCGACATCCTCTAGATCCCCTGCTGAGGTCCGTCCTTCGCCGTACCGCGACCCGTCGACGGCCGGGACGGGTCCTGTGCGCCGGGCGGCCGCGGCGAACCCGGCGCAGGCTGGGCAAGGTCCTGCCCTGACCACGTCCGCACCTGCCAGTCGGAGACCATCCGCGAGACCGCTTCGGTCGCCTGAGTTGCGTCAGTCGTGGGCGGCTCGAGGTAGGGCTTCCAGCCGGCGGGTCCCGTGGGCGGGCGCAGATGCTTGCCGGTGGTGTGGTCTCGATAGAAGGTTTGGCGCGACCGGTAGTCGCAGAAGTTGTAGACGTCGGCGAGCGGCGCACCGCGGCCGGCGAGGCGAGTGAGCTCGATCCGGACGTCGTCATCCAGCCGATCCCAGCGCTGGAGCAGCTGGCCGATCGCAGCGGCCTCGCGCTCGGGCCTGTTCTCGTAGTTGCGCGGGGACGCCCAGCCTCGGCCGGGCCGGCGCAGAGCGACCAGCTCGGTGAAGCGTGTATGGGCGTCCGGATACGACTGGCGCAGTAGCTCGCTGAACTGTCGTTGGGTGAGTGCCATGGTTCCTCCTCGCCCCGTGCGCCGAGTCTCAGTCTTACCGCGCTCGAGGTTCATCCCTTGATAAGCGGACTGTGGTCCATTACGTTAATGGGACTGTAGTCCGGTTGAGGAGGGTGTTGTGGGGCGGGTTGGGGTTGTGTTCGGGAGTTTGACGCCGGCGGAGGAGTTGGCGGCGGGGGCTCGGGCTGCCGAGGAGGCCGGGTTGACGGAGCAGTGGTTCTCGGAGGACTGCTTCTTCAGTGGTGGGCTGTCGGGTGTGGCGCAGTTGCTGGCGTCGACGGATGGCGTACGCGCGGGGCTCGGGCTGGTGAGTGTGGTGGCCAGGCATCCGGCCGTACTGGCGATGGAGATCGCGGGGCTGGCGCGGATGCATCCGGGCCGACTGCGCGTCGCGGTCGGGCTGGGGAGCGAGTCGTGGGTACGGCAGATGGGGTTGATGCCGGCCAAGCCGTTGACAGCGGTGCGCGAGACGGTGGGGGTACTGCGGGATCTCCTTGGCGGGAAGACCGTGGACCGGCGGACGGTGGCGCACGAGTTCCACGGGATCACGCTGGACCTGCCGCCGGCCGACGTACCCGAGATCTGGGTTGGTGCGGTGAACGAGAAGGCTCTGATGGCCAGTGGTGAGTTCGCGGATGGCGTGCTGCTTTCTGTGCTGGCTGGCGCGAGTTACATCCGGTGGGCGTCTTCGCTCACGCAGGCTCCGGTGACGGCGTACGTGCTTGCCGCTGTGGATGACGACCCGGCGGTGGCGCGGGACGCGGTCCGTGGTGCCGTCGGCTTCTTCCTGCAGGCCGAGCTGCAGTCGTCGCTGGTCACGCAGTCGAGGTATGCCGACGAGGTGTTGGCAGCTGTGCAATCGGGTGGGGAGTTGGTCGTGCCGGACCACTGGGTCGACGAGTTCGCGGCCGCCGGGACGCCGGATCAGGTTGCCGAGCGGCTGCGGGTTCTGCTGGACGCTGGTGCGGACTCGCTCGGGCTCTGGCTGTTCCCGCCGGAGCGGCTGACCGACCAGATCCAGCGCGTCGCGAGCGAGGTGTTGCCCAAGCTGGACCCGGTCGACCGGTGACGTGCGGTGGGTGACATTCTCTAGTCCGTGTTTGGTCCGCTTACCTGGGCGCTGGTCGCGCTCTCGCTCGCCGCGATGGTGCTGGCGATCGTGCTGGCCGCGCGGGACAAGCGGATCAACTGGACGCTGCTGGGGATGCTCGGAGTGGTCGAGGTCGGGCTGCTGGCTCAGCTCGTGGTCGGCATCGTCCAGTTCGCCGGTACCTCGCGAGATGTCTCCGGCCCCTTCTTCTTCGGGTATCTGATCGGCTCGCTGATCGTGCTGCCGGTCGGTGCGTTGTGGGCACTCGCGGAGAGCAGCCGCTGGGGTGCCGGTGCGCTGGCGGTCGCGTGCTTCGTGATGCCGGTGATCGAGTTGCGGTTGTACGAGATCTGGACTGCCTGAGATGGACAGGGCGAGATGACCGACCCGAGTGAGACCCGGCACGGCCCGGGCCGGATCCTGATCGCTGTGTACGGCGTCTTCGCACTGGCCGCGACCGCCCGCGCCGGTGTGCAGATCGCGACCAAGTTCCACGATGCGCCGATCGCTTACCTGTTGTCGGCCGTTGCCGCGGTCATCTATTGCGCGGCGACGTTCGCGCTGGCCAAGGCGACCATCGTGTCCCGCCGGGTGGCTACGGCGGCGATCGTGATCGAGCTGATCGGTGTGATCGGGGTCGGCGCCTTCAGTTACGCCGTACCGGACGACTTTCCGGATGCGACGGTGTGGTCGCACTTCGGGCAGGGGTACGGGTTCGTTCCGCTGGTTCTCCCGGTTCTCGGGCTGCTCTGGTTGCGTCGCACTCGGTAACTGCCAGCGAACTGCCAGCCACGCGCAGGGGTTGACTCAGGTTCGCCCGACAGCATCGGTGGCATGCAGATTCCAGGTCATCCTCGGGTCGAGATCGTCGTACCCGTCAAGAACGAGGAACACGACCTCGGCCCGAACATCCGGCGGCTGCGCGAGTTCCTTGACACCGCCTTTCCGTTTCCGGCCGAGGTCTGCATCGCGGACAACGGAAGTACGGACGCGACCTATGAGATTGCCACCCTGCTCGCCGTCGAGCTGCCCGGGGTCCGGGTCGTCCGGCTCGAACAGTCCGGTCGCGGCCGCGCGCTGAAGCAGGTGTGGTCGGAGAGCACCGCCGAGGTGCTCGCCTATATGGATGTCGACCTCTCCACCAACCTGAACGCACTGCTGCCGTTGGTGGCACCGCTGTTCGCCGGGCACAGTGATGTTGCCATCGGCACCCGGTTGTCGAACGGCTCTCGGGTGGTCCGGCGGCCGAAGCGGGAGTTCATCTCGCGCTCGTACAACTTGATGCTGCGGGCAACGTTGAGTGCGCACTTCTCCGACGCCCAGTGCGGGTTCAAGGCGATCCGCGCCGATGTCGCGCGGGAGCTGCTGCCGCTGGTCCAGGACACCAGCTGGTTCTTCGACACCGAGCTGCTCGTCCTGGCGGAGAAGGCCGGCCTGCGGATCCACGAGGTCCCGGTCGACTGGATCGACGACCTCGACTCACGCGTCGCGATCGCCAAGACCGTCGGCGAGGACCTGCGCGGGATCGCCCGGCTGACGCGCGACCTGGGCCGCGGCCGGATCGACCTCGAGCCGGTCCGCAGGCAGTACGGTCGCCCGCGCATGCTCGATCCGCGAACGGCGATGGCCGCGCGGGTCCTGCGGTTCTGTGCGATCGGCGTGCTGAGTACGGCGGCCTACGCGCTGCTCTATCTCGTGCTGCGTCAAGCCATGCCGGCTCAGGTGGCGAACCTGGTCGCCCTGCTCATCACGGCGGTCGGCAACACCGCCCTCAATCGGCGGATCACGTTCGGGGTCCGCGGCGTTGAGGGTCGATGGCGTCACCAGCTGCGCGGTCTGGTCGCGTTCGGCATCGGCTGGAGCCTGACCGCGGCGTCGCTGTGGTTGTTGCACGCGGCAATCGCCGTACCGCATCAGGCGGTGGAGATCACCGTCCTCACCGTCGCGAACCTGGCCGCGACCGTGGTCCGGTTCAGCCTCTTCCAAGCGTGGGTCTTCGACGACGACGCCCCCACCATCCCCACCTTCGAACCGCCGGCGGTTCTCGATCAAACCCGGAGCAACTGATATGGCAACCGTTACCGATCCGGTCGAGGCGTCACAGCGCCGGGCCGGACCACGGGCGATCAGCACGCAGTACACGATCGGCCGGGACAAGATCCTGTACGGCGGTCTGCTGGCACTGACCGCGATCGCGTACCTGTGGGGACTGTCGAAGAACGGCTACGCGAACGAGTACTACGCGGCCGCGGTCCAGGCCGGGTCGACGAGCTGGAAGGCCTGGTTCTTCGGGGCGCTCGACTCGTCCAGCTTCATCACCGTGGACAAGACGCCCGGATCACTCTGGATCATGGGCCTGTCCGGACGGATCTTCGGCTTCAGCACCTGGAGCATGCTGATTCCGCAGGCGCTGATGGGCGTCGCGAGCGTCGGGTTCGTGTACGTCTCGGTCCGGCGGTGGTTCTCGGCGAACGCCGGACTGCTGGCCGGTGCGATCCTCGCGCTGACGCCGGTCGCCGTACTGATGTTCCGGTTCAACAACCCGGACGCGCTGCTGATCCTGCTGCTTGCCGCCGGCGCGTGGGCGGTGACGCGGGCGATCGACTCGACCGATCACGCCGCCCGGTGGATGATCCTGGCGGGATCGCTGGTCGGGTTCGGATTCCTGACGAAGATGCTGCAGGCGTTCCTGGTCCTGCCGGCCTTCGGGCTCGCGTATTTGATCGCGGGCAAGCCCAAGCTGGGCAAGCGGTTGGTGCACAGCGTGCTCGCGCTGGCGGCGCTGATCGTCAGTGCTGGTTGGTGGATCGCGATCGTCGAGCTCCTGCCGGCGTCGGCGCGTCCGTACATCGGTGGCTCGACGAACAACAGCATTCTCGAGCTGACGCTTGGGTACAACGGTCTGGGCCGGCTCAGCGGTGATGAGACCGGATCTGTCGGTGGCGGTGTCGGCAATATGGGCTGGGGCGGGGCGACCGGTTTGCAGCGGTTGTTCGGTGGTGAGTTCGGGTCGCAGATCGCTTGGCTGCTGCCGGCGGCTCTGCTGGCGACCGTCGTACTGATCGTTGCCGCGGGCAAAGCTCCACGGACCGACAAGACGCGCGCGTTCGCGATCCTGTGGGGTGGCTGGCTGGTTGTGACCGGGCTGACCTTCAGCTACATGCAGGGGATCATCCACAGCTACTACATGATCGCGTTGGCGCCGGCGATCGCTGCGTTGATCGGTGGCGCGATGGCGGTGCTCTGGCGGCGCCGGGCGCAATGGTTGCCGCGGGCGACGCTGGCGGGCGGGATCCTGTTGACGGCCGGCTGGAGCTTCTCGCTGCTGAACGCGACCCCGACCTGGCAGCCGTGGCTGCGCTGGGTGGTGCTGTTCACCGGCGTACTCGGGGCCGGTGCGTTGCTGTTGCTGCCTGAGCTGAAGCTGCATCGTACGGCGGCCCGGCGGGCCGGGATGTTCGCGGGTGCGTTGCTCGTGGTGAGTGCGTTGGGCGGTCCGACGGCGTACTCGCTGGCGACGATCAACTCGGCTCACGCCGGAGCGCTTCCGTCCGCGGGACCGGCGGGCGCCGGCGGGATGGGCAGGCCGGGCGGATTCGGTGGTGGCGGTCAAGGTGGTGGGCCTGGTGGTGCCGGTGGCGGGCGTTTCGGTACGCCGCCTGGCCAGACCGGGACCGGGACCACGGGCAACGGTACGACGGAGAACGGGACTGCCGGTCGTGGCTTCGGCGGCGGCGGTGGGGTCGGTGGATTCCTTGGTGGCGGCGGGACCAACGGAGTGTCGAGCGAGCTGGTCACCCTGCTGCAGAACGGATCCAAGGGGTACAGCTGGGCGGCCGCGGCGGTCACGGCGAACGGCGCCGCGCCACTGCAGATCGCATCCGGCGAACCGATCATGGCCATCGGCGGCTTCAACGGCACCGACCCGGCGCCTTCGCTGTCCGAATTCCAGTCATTGGTTGCCCAGGGCAAGGTTCACTACTTCATCGGTAGCGGCGGTGGCGGGATGATGGGCGGCCGCGACGGCGCCTCCAGCGAGATCGCCACCTGGGTCGCCGCCAACTTCAAGGCGCAGACGGTCGGCAACACCACCGTCTACGACCTCACCACGAGCACCACCAGCTGAGAAACCGGAGCTAGAGCTATGACGCAGAATCCCACCGTCAACCCGGGTGGTACCCCGGAAGAACAGTGGCAAGCCGCCCGCGCCGCCGGCGCCGTCCCACCCCACCCAGGCGGTGCTGCACAACCAGGTGCCGTCGCCGGCGGAGTTCACCCGGGTGCGCCCGCCGGCGGGTCTTACCCCGGTGGCGCGCACGCCGCTCCTCCCGCCGGTGCGCCCTATCCCGGTGTGAGTGATCCGTTAGGGCCGGGGCCGCAGTTCGAGGCCGGCGCTCCGGCGCCTGCACCTGCGCCGGCGGGGTCCGCGGCTGCTGCGCCGAGTAGTGGACGACCGAGCACGTTGGTGTTGGCGGGAGCTGGTTCGATTCTCGCTGTGCTGGCGTTTTTGGGTGGGATGGCGGTCGGGCACGCTTGGGACGGGACCGCCAACCAGCAGACGCAGTTCCCGGGTGGTGGCGGACAGTTCCCGCGGGGCCAGTTCCCCGGCGGACAGCTCCCCGGCGGCACTGGTCAGAACGGCACTGGCCAGGGCCAGGGCACAGTCCCGAACCAAGGCACGGTCCCGAACCAGGGCACGGTCCCGAACCAGGGCACAGTCCCGAACCAAGGGACGGTCCCGAACCAGCGTGGGTTCGGCCAAGGGCAAAACGGTACTGGGCAGCCCGGCACCGGGACCCAGGATCCCGGCGGTCAAACCCAGACCAGCTGACCCCGGAGAAGCAGCCCGGCGGGCCCCGAGCGGACACTCGGCCCGCCGGGCCTTTCCGGCGACGGAGGGTGACGACACCCGTAAACGGTTCACAGGGTGGTGGGGTGGGGTAATGATCGGGCGTGGAATGGTCGAACGTCACCTGGTTCCTGACCGCCCTCGGTGCGGTCGTCGTGCTGCTGACGCGCGTCCGGCTCGGCGCGACGGTGGTGGACGGCACCGGCCACGGCGCGGGTCGAGCCGGGTACTCCGCTGTCCTGTTGCGCCTTCACACCGTCATCGGTGTGCTCACCCTGATCGGATGGGTCGTTGCCCTGGTCACCGGTCGCCGGGAGATCGCGCTGGTGGTGCTAGCCGGCTGGTGGCTGCTGGCACTCGTCGGGATGTTGCTCCTGGCCCGTTGGTTGCCCAGCGGCGGCAAGCATTCGGAGGACACGAAGGGTGACGCCTGGGGTTCCGGTGCGGGCCTGTCACTCCTCGGCCACGTCGGCATGGTGCTGGGCGTCGGCTACTTCACCTTCGTCACGCTGACGGACCGCCTCTGAGTCCAGCGATCAGCGCGGCGACAGAGCGCCGTACGGCGTCCTCGAAGCCCTCATCGCTGAGCGTGGTGCCCACTCCGGCGACGCGGTCGTACAGAAGCCCGTCCATCATCGCGGCGACCGGCCAAGCCGCATCCCGCGGATCGGGTACGCCGAGACCGGCCAGCAACTGTGCCAGCAGCTCTCGCAACTGCCGGCCGCCCTGGTCGATCGCGGTGCGCAACTCCGGCTGGCGACTCGCCTCCAGCGACAACTCGTACCGCGCCACCAAGTCATCCGGCCGATGGCGCGCCAGCCCCACGGTCATCGCGACCAGCAACTCCACCCCCTCCCCACCGACAGGCACGCCACCGACGTCCCTGGCGAGCATGCGGTTGACGCACGCGGTGAGCAGGGCGTTGCGCGTGCGGAGGTAGTACGACGTCGAGCCGGGCGGGAGGCCGGCCTCCGCGTCGACCGCGCGGTGGGTCAGCCCGCGCAGTCCTCGGGTCGCGACGAGGTGGATCGCGGCGTCGGCGATGGCGTCCTGGCGATCCGCGCCCAGCGGAACCTGCTTCGTCACGCCGGTCAGTCTCCCACCTTTCCCATCGGACTCTACAGATGTAGAGTCAGGAGCATGAGTACGGCGATCGTGGTCGGAGCGGGGATCGGTGGGGTGACGGCGGCCGTCGCGTTGCAGCGGAGCGGGTGTCAGGTGGTCGTTCTGGAGCGCGCGGCCGAGCTGGGTGAGGTGGGGGCCGGGATCTCGGTCTGGCCAGCGGCGGTCGCCGTACTCGAGGAGCTCGGTGTCAAGGGTGTCGAGAAGGCGGCGGCGGTCGCCAAGCCGGCCGCGATGCGGAAGCCGACTGGTCGCCCGGTTGTCGCGGCGGCCGATCTCGGCGTGGAGATGCCGGTGATGATCCACCGGGCGCAGCTGCACGACCTGATCACGGCAGAGTTCGGTCCGGCGATCACGGTCCGGACCGGCTACGAGGTGACGTCGATCGCCCAGGACGACTCCGGTGTGACAGTCAACGGCGACCTACGGGCTGACCTGGTCGTGGCTGCGGACGGACTCCGCAGTGCGATCCGGACCGCGCTGTACCCGGACTACAAGGGACCGCGGTACTCCGGCTACACGGCGTACCGGGGTATCGCGGATGTCGAGACCGACGAGGGTGATGGCGAGACCTGGGGACGCGGTCAGCGGTTCGGGTTCGCTCGGCTGATCGACGGGCGGACGTACTGGTACGCGACCGCGAACCAGCCAGCCGGGTCCGGTGGCGACCAGGCGGCAGTTCTGGAGGCCTACCGCGAATGGCACCGCCCGATCCCGGACCTCATCGCCAACAGCGGCACTGTCCTCCAGAACGACATCTACGATCTCACGCTGCCGTTGGTCCCGTTCACGAAGGGACGTGTCGTCCTGCTCGGGGACGCCGCCCACGCGATGACGCCGAACCTCGGCCGCGGCGCGTGCTCAGCGATCGAGGACGCCGGCGCCCTGGCGCGACACCTCTCCGATCTGAGCGGGTACGACGCCGAACGCCGCCCTGCAACCACCAAGCTGGTCAGGCGGTCCAGAAGCATCGGCCGAGTGGGCCAAACCGAGAATCCGGTGTTCTGCACGCTCCGCGACGGCCTCTTCGGCCTCGGCGGCAAGTTGGTGGCACTCCGTCGCCGCTGAGGGGATGACAGAATCGTCGACGTGACCACACCTCCGCAGGCCCCCGAGATCCCTGGCGCGAAGCACCTCCACTCCGGCAAGGTCCGCGACCTGTACGAGTTGGAGTCCGGTGACCTGCTGATGGTCGCGAGCGACCGGATGAGCGCGTTCGACTGGATCCTGGAGCCGCCGATCCCGGACAAGGGGAAGGTGCTCACGGCGATGAGCCTGTGGTGGTTCGAGCAGTTGGACGTGCCGAACCACATCATCTCGACCGACGTGCCGACTGAGCTCGCCGGTCGCGCGGTGGTCTGCGAGAAGCTCGAGATGTTCCCGATCGAGTGCGTCGCCCGTGGATACCTGAGCGGCTCGGGCCTGCGCGAGTACCGGGCCACCCGCGCGGTCTGCGGCATCCCGCTACCGGCCGGTCTGGTCGAAGGCTCCCGACTGCCGGAGCCGATCTTCACCCCGGCGACCAAGGCCGACCTCGGTGAGCACGACGAGAACATTTCGTACGACGTCGTGGTGGCGACCGTCGGTGCGGAGACGGCAGCGAAGCTGCGCGACCTCACGCTGGACATCTACGCGCGGGCGCACGAGCTGGCGGGAGAGCGCGGGATCATCCTGGCCGACACCAAGTTCGAGTTCGGTGCGCGGCCGGACGGGACGATCGTGCTGGCCGACGAGGTGCTGACGCCCGACTCGAGCCGGTTCTGGCCGGCCGACCAGTGGTCGCCGGGCAAGCAGCAACCGTCGTACGACAAGCAGATCGTTCGCGACTGGCTCCAGTTCGAGTCCGGCTGGGACCGGACGTCCGGCGAGGCGCCGCCGCCATTGTCCGACGAAGTGATCGAGAAGACGAGGGCGGCGTACATCGACGCCTACGAACAGCTGACCGGCCGCACCTTCGAGGGCTAGAAGAGGCTGACGCCCAACGCGATCAGGACGAAGCGGCCGCCGCGGCTGACGAGGACCGACAGGCCGAAGGTCACGACGCCCATCCGGGACGCGCCGCCGATCAGGGCGACGCCGTACAGCGGTGGGATGCCCACGAACCCGCTCAGCAGCGTGACCGGGATACCCCACTTGCGGTCGCTCAGAGCGTCCAGGAGCCGTTTGCTCAGGTCGCGGTTCCACTGCACGAACCGGCCCCACCGGGTGTCGAGGTTCACCGGCTTCTGCTCCTTGTGCTTCTGCCCGGCGAACCCTTTACCCGTGCGCACGGCCAGGAACATCGCGACCTTGCCGATGGTCTGCCCGATCCCGACCCCGATCCCGGCGACCACAGGATCCAGGACGCCGGACACGCCCGCGCCGAGGATGTACGCCTCCGCGTTGAGCACCGGTACGACGGCAGACCCGACCCCGAAGCCGATCGCCACGAGGAGCTGCCAGATCCACGCGCTCATGGCCGCCCGGGGGCGGCGTCCAGGCGGCCGCTGAGGATCGAGTTGAGCCGGTACGACGAGATCACCTTGACCACGCAGGCTGCGATCGCAACCGTGTACGGAAGCCACTGTGCGCCGGTGTAGTGGGCGAAGACGAGTGAGAGCACCACTGCGGCCGTGTTGACCGCCTTCGCCGGCTTGGACCAGTTCCAGACATAGATCGGCCGGTCGACCTTGTAGAAGTAGTTAGGGCTGAGAGTCTCAGGCCAGAGCAGGAACGCCAGCGACAGCATGGTGTCCAGTACGCCGAACTGCACCAGGAAGATCACCAGTGGCCCGATGGTCTCCGGGTACGTCGTCATGAACGCGGCCGCCAGCAGGAACGAGCACGCCCGGTCGCAGACGATGTCGAAGATCGCTCCGGAGATCGACTCCTCCTTGCGCCGGCGCGCTACCGCGCCGTCGAGCATGTCGCCGAACCAGTAGGCGGCGTACCCGATCACCAGCCAGGTGATCGTGCCGGTGTGGAAGGCGATCGCCGCGACCACCATGGCAATGACAGTGCGGACCAGTGTGATGCGGTTGGGCAGGCCCAGCAGCAGTGCGGGCCGGACAGCCAGCGGTGTCGAGCCCATTAGGCCGCCCTCAGATTCTCGGGATCGAGTGCGTCCCGGAGTTGGTTGCGAAGCAGAAAGCCGGCGGCGGTGCCCCCGAACAGGCCGAGCAGCCAGCCTGCCACGGTCAGTCCGATGGTGGTCGAGATCAGCACGCCCGGCCTGATCGGGTCGTTGCCGGCTCCGATCAGCCGGCTGAGGCCGAGGAGCATGCCGAGCAGCAGACCCGCCGCCAGTGCGGGCGCGGCGACCGCGGTCAGCTGGCGTCGGATCACTCGGCGAAGGAAATGCACATCCACGCCGAACGCGGTCAGGCAGGCCAGCTGTCGGCGTTGATCCACCAGCTGGTCGGCCACGCCGACGATCAGAGCCCCCATAGCGGTCAGTATGACCAGCAGAAGGCCCAGAACGGCCATCCCGAATCCGGTCGCGTAAAACGTGGTGTCGTAGAGGTCTCTGGACAGCATCAGCACAGCAGCGAGTCCGTTGATCAGCGTCCCGACCAGGAAGCCGCAGCAGCCCAGCATCATGGCCAGTCGAGCGGAGGGGCGCGAGTCGGTGACCAAACGCACACCCGCCAGCAGGTTGGCGGGGTCACTGGACCGGCTCAACCACCGGCCGATGGCCCGGATCCACAGGGCGCCGAAGCTCAGAAAGCTCACACCCAGTCCGATGACGATGGTGGTCGACCCGACGAGCCCCGCCCAGGGCGCAGCGACGAGACCGACGACGATCAACACCGGTCCAGCGATCAGACCGGTACGGCGCCGGCCCGCCGGCGGCAGCTCCGACTGAGCCGGCCCATCGGCGTGCAGCAGACTCCCGATCACCACCCCGGCCGTGGTCATCAGCACAATCACTGGGATCCAGATGAGCACATCGACGACCTCAGCACCGGGCAGTACCTGGGCCATCCGCGGCAGTATGCCGAACAGCAGGCTGAGCACCAGATAGACCGGTCCGGCGAGCAGTCCGCCCGCAAGGCCGGCCATTGCGCCGTCAGTCACGGACAGCTGTCGGAGCTGCCGCCGCGAGGCGCCCGCGAGTCGCAGCGCGGCGAGTCGTCGCTCGCGAGCCGCCGTGCCGAGCCTTAACGCCTGGACAGCGAGTCCTCCGGTCAGCGCGGCCAGAACCACCAGGATCGCGGTCAGTCCGGGACGCAGGCCACTCTCGGCCAGGTAGTTGCTGTAGACGGTCTCCGACAGCTCGCCGCCACCCATCCGGGCGATGCGCAGCGCGCCCAGGAGCAGCGCACCGCTCAGTCCGAACGCCGCAGTCGCCAACTGGATGCGGCTGCGGTCCGCGGGCGTCCGGGATCGGGAGAGCTGGACCAGAGTTTCCAGGGTCATCAGAGCCCCACCTCGTGCTGGATCGCGCCGTCACGAAGTCTGATCTCACGGTCTGCCAAGGAGGCGACCAGGTTGTCGTGGGTGACCATCAGCAGTGCGGCATCGCGGTACCGGGCGGCCTGCAGCAGCACGTCCATCAGGTCGCGTCCCGCGTGGCTGTCGAGGCTGCCGGTCGGCTCGTCCGCGAGTACGACTGACGGTCCGGTGATCAGGGCTCGCGCTACGGCCGCGCGCTGGGTCTGACCGCCGGACAACTCGGCCGGAACCGCATCGGCCTCGTCCTCGATGCCAACCTGCTTCAGCCAGTCCAAAGCGGCCACATGCGCGTCGCCGCGTTCATGACCGTCCAGCAAGAGGGGCAGCGCGACGTTGTCAATCAGCGGCAGGTCAGGCACGAGCTGACCGAACTGCAGCACAATGCCGATCTTCGTACGCCGGAGTCCGGTCCGCAGGCCCTCCGGAAGCGCAGCCAGGTCCTGACCGTCCAGGCGGACGGAACCGGCGTCCGGACTGATGATTCCGGCCGCACAGTGCAGGAGAGTGGACTTGCCGGATCCACTGGCGCCGGTGACTGCGACGACCTCGCCGCGCTTGAGTTGCAGGCTCACACCGCGGAGAGCCGTGTTTCGAAGGTAGGAGTACTCGACGTGGTCCAGCTCCAGCACAGGCTGTGGCGAGCTCATAGCGAGGCCTCCTTCTGCTCCGAGATGCGGTCCAGAGCGCTGTCCAGCCAGCGGAGGTCGGCGTCCAGGTGCGCCACGATGTACTCACGGACCAGCGATGAGGTCGGGTCGTCCTCGGCCGGAGTCTCTCGCAGCTCGCGGATCCGGCGCAGATGGCTGGCGCGCTGACGGGCCAGGAACGCCTCGGGGTCGCTGCCGGTCCGGATCGCGGCCACGAGCTTCCGCAGTACCTCGTCCGCACTGCCCCAGGCGGGCGGCACCGGGTCGTTCAGCCAGTCGGCGAGGTGGTCGCGGCCCTTCTGGGTCAGTGCGTAGACCGTGCGGTCCGGACCGCCGCCGGAGGTCTTGTCGACCACCTCAACCAGGCCGTCCCGCTCGAGTCGCCCGAGTGTCGTGTAGACCTGCCCGAACGCCAGCGGCCGGCTGTCCGGGAACCACGTGTCGTGGCCGCGCTTCACGTCGTACCCATGCGCCGGACCGGCGGAGAGCAGTCCGAGGACGAGCTCTGCGGTGGCCATGCGATGGACTATACACCGCGTGTATGTACTGAGTGTATAGTCGATGGATGCGGCGATCTGGCCCGCAATCGGTAGGATTCAGGCGTCACCCCGGAACGAGACCTGGAGTAAGTCAGTGGCTCGCGTTGTCGTCGATGTCATGCTCAAGCCCGAGATCCTCGACCCGCAGGGCAAGGCGGTGCACGGCGCGTTCGGCCGGCTCGGCTTCGACGGCGTGGCCGATGTCCGTCAGGGCAAGCGGTTCGAGATCACCCTGGACGGTGAGGCGACCGAGGAACAGGTCGCCGAGATCCGCAAGGCCGCCGACACGCTGCTGGCCAACCCGGTGATCGAGGACTACACCCTTCACGTCGAGAGCGACGTTCAGTGAAGATCGGGGTCGTCACCTTCCCGGGCTCGCTCGACGACGCCGACGCGCGCCGCGCGGCCGCGGTCGCCGGTGCCGAGCCGGTCGCGCTCTGGCACGCCGACGCCGACCTGCACGGCGTGGACGCGGTCGTCCTGCCGGGCGGCTTCTCGTACGGCGACTACCTCCGCGCCGGTGCCATCTCCCGGTTCGCCCCGGTGATGGACACCATCATCAAGAAGGCTGGCGAGGGCATGCCGGTGCTGGGGATCTGCAACGGCTTCCAGGTGCTGTGTGAATCGCACCTGCTCCCCGGTGCCCTGATCAAGAACCACCTGCGCAAGTTCGTCTGCCGGGACCAGCCGCTGCGGATCGAGAACAACCGCACCGCCTGGACCAGCGAGTACGACGCCAACCACGAGATCACCATCGTGCTGAAGAACCAGGACGGCTCGTTCGTCGCCGACGAGGCGACCCTGGACCGGCTGGAGGGCGAGGGTCGCGTGGTCGCCCGCTACCTCGGCAACCCGAACGGCTCGTACCGCGACATCGCGGGCATCACCAACGAGCGGGGCAATGTGGTCGGCCTGATGCCGCACCCGGAGCACTGCGTCGAGACACTGACCGGTCCGAGCACGGACGGCCTCGGCTTCTTCACCTCGGTGCTGAAGGCCGTCGTCGCCTCCTGATGGGGTTCATGCGGGCGTGGCGGCTCCTTGCCCGCACTCTCTTGCTCACCGCCGCCGTGGCCTTCACAGCGACCGGTACGGCGGCAGCCCAGCCGGTCGGCCCGGACGCCAAGGCCGTGGTGATCGGTGTGGCCGGTCTGACCTGGAGTGACGTGAAGAGCTCGCCGGAGCTGACCGCCCTGGTGAACCAGTCGAACGTCGGCTCGATGTCGGTGCGGACGGCCAGCATGATCACCTGCCCGATCGACGGCTGGCTGACGATCAGCGCCGGCTCGCGGGCCTGGGGCAACGTTCCGGACCAGCCGTGCGGCGATCTCCCGGCTGTGGTGAACGGAAGGATGCAGGGCTGGCAGACGTACGTCGATCGCCAGGCCGAGCACCACACCGGCGCACCGCTGGGCCGATTGGCCGCCAGCCGCGACGGAGTCTGCGGCTTCGGACCGGGGGCGGCCATCGCGGTCGCGAAACCGGACGGTTCGGTGGCCAACTGGTCGCCCGAATTCAACGCGGCCCAGTTGGCCACCTGTCGGGATGCGTTCATCGACGCCGGAGTGCTGCCGTTCGGCGAGGGCCGCGCTGATGCCCTTCGCCAGCTCGCCGATCTAGTCGATGCGGCCCGCGCAAGCGGTGGCTGGGTGCTGCTGACCGGTGTCAGCCGGGAGACCGTCGACGCACCGAAGCAGACGCTGGCTGCCCTGCAGGTTCCGCCGGCTGACGGCGCTCGCTGGCTGACCAGCGACTCGACGCACCGCCCGGGTCTGATCCAATTGGCGGACCTCACCGCGACCATGCTGCGCGGCCAGGCGACGGACGTGAAGCTGGACGGCGGCCAGAAGGCCGGTCCGCTCGGTGGCAGCGAGATCGACTCGACTGGCGACGTACACACGAACGCATCGGCCGTGATCGAGGACAGGCTCGATGCCAATCAGCGGTACGAGCAACCTCGGTCCGTGTTGAAGTATGTCGCGGGGACACTGGCAGTCCTGCTGGTTGTGACGCTTGGCTGGTTCCTGCTCCGACGCAACAGCGCTTGGGCCCGCCGTGCGGCGATCTTCGCGCTTCTGACCCAGGGCGGCTTCTTCATCGCGGTGTACCTGGCCACTGCGACGGTCTGGTGGCGGTGGCCGTCTCCCGGCGTTGCCCTGTACGCCGTGACCATTGCACTCAGCGTGGCTGCGGCCGCGCTGTCCCTGCTGTTCTTGAAGCGCTACGCATACCTCGGGCTAGCGGCGGGGGCGTATGTGCTGCTGGTGATCGATGGACTGCTGGGGACGCCGATGCAGCTCGGCAGCATGTTTGCGGACGGCCCGGTGTTCGGCGGCCGCTTCTACGGCTTCGGGAACTCAACCTTCGCCGCACTGGCCGTGGGCACGCTCGTGCTGGCCGGATGGGCCGCGCAGCAGCTGATTGATCGCAGTCGGGTCCAGGCCGCACTCGCAGTGCTAGCGATCGGCGGTGTAGCGATCGTCGTGGACGGCACGCCGGGCTGGGGCACGGACTTCGGTGGCATCCTCGGACTGACTCCCGCAGTGCTGTTGATGGCCTGGCTGACCTGGCGCGGCAGCATCTCCTGGCGCGCACTGCTCGGTGTGGGCGTTGGCGCCCTGGTGGCTGTGTCCGCGGTGTCCTACCTGGACTACCTGCGCCCACCGGACAAGCGCAGCCACTTCGGAGCGTTTGTGGCCCGGGTGCTCGACGGCGACGTCACCGATGTCCTGGTCCGCAAACTGCAGGCGGCACTGGCGGTCTTCCAGAGTCCGGCCGGGTGGGTGCTGCTCGTTGTGGTCATCCTGTTGATGCTTGCCACCGTGATGCCGGACCGGGTGCCGAGTGCGTCGTACCGGCGCTTCTACTACAGCAAACCGATGGTCCGGCCGACCCTGATCGCGATGACGGTCTGTGGTCTGGTCGGCAGCCTGCTGAACGACGTCGGCGTCATCGTGGCCGGAATCATGGCCGGGTTCGCCGTACCGATCCTGATCGCGCATCTGCTGGATGTGCGGCAGCCCGCTACCGTTTCACCTGAGTCCCACCTAGTGCAGGAGTCCTGACGTGGCCCCCGAAAATCATGCCGACACTGTGAACAACGCCATCGCCACCCCGGACGTCGAGCAGCCGTGGGCCGAGCTCGGGCTGAAGGCGGACGAGTACCAGCGGATCCGCGACATCCTGGACCGCCGGCCGACCAGCTGCGAGCTGGCCATGTATTCGGTGATGTGGAGCGAGCACTGCTCGTACAAGTCCTCCAAGGTGCACCTCAAGCGGTTCGGTGAGATCCCGCAGGAGACGCCGGCCGGGAAGATGCTGGCCGGGATCGGTGAGAACGCGGGCGTCATCGACATCGGCGAGGGGTACGCCGTCACGTTCAAGGTCGAGTCGCACAACCACCCGTCGTACGTCGAGCCGTACCAGGGCGCGGCCACCGGCGTCGGCGGCATCGTCCGCGACATCATCGCCATGGGCGCCCGCCCGGTCGCGGTGATGGACCCGCTGCGCTTCGGCCCGCTGGACGCGCCGGACACCAAGCGCGTGCTGCCGGGCATCGTCTCCGGCGTCGGCGGGTACGGGAACAGCCTCGGCCTGCCGAACATCGGCGGCGAGGTCGTCTTCGACCCGACCTACCTGGGCAACCCGCTGGTCAACGCGCTCTGCATCGGCGTGATGCGGCACGAGGACCTGCACCTCGCGAACGCGACCGGCGTCGGCAACCAGATGATCCTGTACGGCGCCAAGACCGGCGGCGACGGGATCGGTGGCGTGTCCGTGCTGGCCTCGGAGACCTTCGCCGAGGGCGGCCCGACCAAGCGGCCCGCGGTGCAGGTCGGCGACCCGTTCATGGAGAAGCTGCTGATCGAGTGCACGCTCGAGCTCTTCGCCGCAAAGGTTGTCGAAGGCATCCAGGACCTCGGCGGTGGCGGGCTGTCCTGTGCGACCTCGGAGCTGGCCAGCGCGGGCGACGGTGGCATGCGGGTGTCGCTGGACAAGGTGCCGCTGCGGGACGCGTCGCTGTCGCCGGAAGAGATCCTGATGAGCGAGTCGCAGGAACGGATGATGGCCTGCGTCACCCCGGAGAACGTCGAGGAGTTCCTCAAGATCTGCGCCAAGTGGGACGTCCAGGCAGACGTGATCGGTGAAGTGACCGACACCGGCCGGCTGGAGATCGACTGGCATGGCGAGCGGGTCGTCGACGTACTGCCGGAGACCGTCGCGCACGAAGGTCCGGTCTACAACCGGCCGTACGCGCGGCCTTCCTGGCAGGACGACCTGCAGGCCGACGGCGCCGAGAAGTTGCCGCGGGCAACGACTGGCGCGGAGCTCCGGGACACGCTGCTGACGTTGGTTGCCTCGCCCAACCTGTGTGACAAGTCCTGGGTGACCGATCAGTACGACCGCTACGTGCTCGGCAACTCCGTGCTCTCGCAGCCCGAGGACAGCGGGATGATCCGCGTCGACGAGACGAGTGGTCTCGGTGTCGCGGTCTCCACCGACTGCAACGGGCGGTTCGCCAAGCTGGACCCGTACACGGGCGCGATGCTCGCCTTGGCCGAGTCGTACCGGAACGTCGCGACCACCGGCGCCCGCCCGGCCGCGGTGACCGACTGCCTGAACTTCGGATCGCCGGAGGACTCGGGCGTGATGTGGCAGTTCACCGAGGCGATCCGCGGCCTGGTCGACGGATGCATCGCGCTGGGCATCCCGGTCACCGGCGGCAACGTGTCGTTCTACAACCAGACCGGCGAGACTCCGATCCTGCCGACCCCGGTGGTCGGTGTCCTCGGCGTGATCGACGACGTCACTCGTCGTACGCCGATCGGTTTCACCGCCGAGATGGAGGGCCACCAGCTCTACCTGCTCGGGGAGACCGAGGAGGAGCTGTCCGGCTCGGAGTGGGCGCACGTCATCCACGGTCACCTCGGCGGTCGGCCGCCGGCGGTCGACCTGGAGGCCGAGAAGCAGTTGGCCGACATCCTGATCAACGCTTCCCGCGACGGGCTGATCGACGCCGCGCACGACGTGAGCGACGGCGGTGTCGCGCAGACACTGGTCGAGTCGGCCCTGCGCGGCGGCGTGGGTGCCCGGGTGTGGTCACCGGACAGGCTCGACCCGTTCCTGTTCCTCTTCGCGGAATCGGCCGGTCGTGCGGTCGTCGCCGTACCGCGGACCGAGGAGGTCCGGTTCACGGACATGTGCACGGCCCGGCGGTTCCCGCACGCGAAGATCGGCGTCATCACCGGCGACACCCTCGACGTGCAGGACCAGTTCGAGCTGCCGCTGACCGAGCTCCGTACGGCGTGGACCGCGACCCTGCCGTCCGTCCTCAACTGACCAGGCGCTCCCGGACCTTTCGGGCACTTGAGGCTGCCTCTTTGTCTGGCACACTCGGAGGGAGGAGTGAGGTGAGGCATGGCGGAGCGGCGGCCTGTGAAGGCAGGGGAGTTGATGGGCCTGGCGGCTGCGGCCGGCCAGGAGGCTCGGGCTGCGGCGGCGCGGCGGCGAGTGGCGGCGTTGCGGTTGACCGACGACGAGCGGCGGATCTGTACCGATGAGCTGGCCGAGCAGTTCGCGATCGGGCGGCTGGACGAGGACGAGCTGCACGCGCGGGTGGATCGGCTGAATCTGGCCGTGACCCATGCCGATCTGCAGCCGATCTTCGCGGGGTTGCCGACACCTTCGCTGTATCAGCCTGAGCCGCGGAAGCCTGGCAAGTGGCGCTGGGCCGCGTTCGCCGGTGCGGTCTGGATGGCTGTGCCGTTCGCCCTCACCGGCCTGTTGATGCTGGTCTTCGGCCGCGAGGTGGCGGCCGCGATCTTCGGACTGCCCGCCCTGGCCTGGGTCTTCTTCGCGTACCGCTGGGCATCCCGCGGGGGACGCTAGCCGGGGTCAGACGACCCGGGTGCCACCGTCGAGGTGGAGGTCGATCGCGTTGGCCGCGCCGTTGCGCAGCAGGAAATCGGTCGCGTCGACGATCTCCGCCGTCGTCGTGAGCCGGCCGATCGGAGTGCGGGCCTCGATCATGGTCAGATCCCGGTCCCGCCACGCGGGGCTGTCGCCGACGACACCTGGGTGCAGTGCGTTCACCCGGACCGGAGCGAGCTCGACGGCCAGCGTCCGCATCACGCCGGAGACTGCGCTGTTCGTCGCGGTGATCATCGTCGAGCCCGGGTACGGCCTGACCTTGCCGAGCCCACCGAACAGGACGATCCCGGCACCCGGCCGGAAGCGGTCGTGCAGGACCCGGGCGACCTCGGTATAGCCGACCAGCTTGACCGTCGAGGCGCGCACGGCGTCGGCGATGCTGAAGTCCTTGACCGTGTTGCCGTACTGCTCGACCGCGGTGATCACCAGGTAATCCAGCTCGCCGACGCCGGCCAGCGCCTTCTCGATCGTCTCCGGCTCGGTCAGGTCGACGGCCAGGCCGCGGGCACCGAGCTCGGCGGCGACCTCCTCGGCCCGGTTGGCCGATCGGCTCGTGATCGTGACCTCGTCACCACGACCGACGTACTGCCGGGCGATCTCCTGACCCAGGCCGCCACTTCCACCAATGACCAGCACGGCCGCCACGATGCCCCCTCGCGTGAAGTTCAAGATTCAGCTACAGGGTATCCGGGTCAGCTGCCCAAGGTTGACTCGCGGGTGACCAACTGGGCCGGGAGCTCCAGTACGCCGTGATGCGGCCTGCCCGCGATCGCCTCGAGCAGGAGGTGCGCGGCGCGTCGGCCGAGGTCTTCGAGGCGGAGGTCGACCGAGGTGAGCGGTGGCCGGCTGGCCAGGGCCATCACGGGCCAGTTGTCGTAGCCGCTGACGGCGATGTCGGCCGGGACCGAACGTTCTAGCTCGCGGAGGCGGTCGCAGACGCCACGGGCGATCTGGTCGCTGCCACAAGTGATCGCGTCGACCTCCGGGTGCTTCCGCAGGACGAGATCGGTGGCTTGCCGGCCCCAGCGTTCGCTCCACTCACCGAAGAGTGGCTCACCGCACAGCGAGTCCTCGACGGCCTGGGCCCGGGCGGCGGCGGAGCGGTGGTAGGACGGGCCGGTGATGTGCGCGATGGTCGTCCGGCCGAGGCTGCGCAGGTGATTCACGGTCGCCGTCGCGCCGCCCGCGTCGTCGACGATGACCGAGGCGTCGTCCGGATTCGTCGAGGCCGCGAGGGCGTACACGACGGGCAACGGTACGTCGATCGGCGGCCGGGGCTCGGTCCTGCGACCGGTGACCACGATGCCGTCGACCCCGCGGGCCACGAGCGAGCGTAGATAGGTCTGCTCGCGGAGCGGATCGTCGCGGGTATCGCAGAGCAGGGTGGCCAGCTCGCCGGCACTCAGCACGTCCTCGACGCCGCGCATGATCGGAATGCTGAACCGGCCGGAGCTGTCGGTGGTCAGGAGGGCGACGGTGTAGGTGCGGCCCGAGGAGAGGGCGCGGCCGCGGACGTCCGGTGTGAATCCGAGAGTGGCCGCGGCTCGGCGTACTCGTTCCCGGGTCTCCTGGCTCAGTTGGCCGGTGTTGTTGAGTGCCTTCGACGCGGTGCCGGCAGAGACGCGGGCGAGCGCGGCGACGTCCGTGATCCGCACCGCCGACCGTTTCATCGCGTTTCCTCCCGATCGCTGGGCGAAGCCTAGCAGGAGCGGTTCGAGGACCCAGCTGACCTGGGCTTCGATCTTGACCGAGGCACTGGCGAGTCCTACGTTGTCAGGGACGGAAAACGTGTGCGGTATTTCCGTCGGCGTGATGACCGCTCCCATCACTCGAAAGGCAATGCCATGCCCGACAACCTCCCCCAAGGAATGCCTCGTCGTGACTTCCTCGGTGTCACCCTCGCTGCGGCCGCCGTCGTGACCGCCCTCGATCCGGCCCACGCCGACGCCACGCCGTCCGCGGCCGGCCTGCCCAATGGACGCGGCGGGCACTACGTCCCGCACCGCGCGCCGCTCCGGCCGGTTCCGTTCCAGAAGCTCCCGCCTGGCGTGATCGAACCGCGAGGGTGGCTGGCGCAGCAACTCGACCTGCAGGTCAACGGACTCTGCGGCCGGTACGACGAGATCTCCGACTTCCTCGGCTACGAGGGCAACGGTTGGGTCGATCCGGCGCAGGGCGCCTGGGAGGAGCTGCCGTACTGGCTGCGCGGCTTCGGCGATTTGGGTTACGTCACCGGCAATACCGGCGTACTGACGCGGACCGAGCGCTGGATGGAAGGCATCCTCGCCACCCAGGCGTCTGACGGCTGGTTCGGTCCGGACCGGCTACGGACCTCGTTGGAAGGCGGTCCGGACTTCTGGCCGGGGATGCCGTTGCTGGCCGCGTTCCGGTCCTGGCACGAGTACTCCGGTGACGAGCGGGTGATTCCGTTCATGACGAAGTACCTGCAGTTCCAGAACGGGCAGCCGGCCGACGTGTTCAATCGCTCGTGGGGTGCGTTCCGGTGGGGCGACAACATCGACAGTGCGTACTGGCTGTACAACCGCACCGGTGACCAGTGGCTGCTCGACCTGGTGACGAAGATGCACAGCGGTTCGGCCGATTACACGAACGGCATTCCGACCTGGCACAACGTCAATCTGGCCCAGGGGTTCCGCGAGCCACTGCAGTACTGGCTGCTGTCGAACGACGCGAAGTACCGGGCGGCGACGTACCGGAACTACGACACGGTGAAGGGGCTCTACGGTCAGTTCCCGGGCGGTGGGTTCGCTGGGGACGAGAACTCGCGGCCCGGGTTCGGGGATCCGCGGCAAGGGTTCGAGACGTGCGGGATCGTCGAGTTGATGCACAGTTGCGAGCTGTTGACCCGGTTCACCGGTGATCCGGTCTGGACGGACCGTTGCGAGGAGTTGGCGTTCAACTCGCTGCCTGCGTCGTACGACCCGAAGCAGCAAGTCATGCACTACATCACCAGTGCCAACAGCGTGCAGCTCGACGACCGGCCGAAGCACGGGCAGTTCCAGAACGGTTTCGCCATGCAGTCCTACAAGTACGGCGTCCATCAGTACCGGTGCTGTCCGCACAACTACGGCATGGGCTGGCCGTACTACGCCCAGGAGCTGTGGCTGGCGACGTCGGACAACGGACTGGCCGCGTCGATGTACGCCGCCAGCAAGGTGACTGGTCGCGTCGGGGCCGCTGGTGAGACGGTGAGCATTGTCCAGGACACGGAGTACCCGTTCTCCGACACGATCAGGTTCACCGTCCAGGGGTCTGCGCGATTCCCCTTCTATTTAAGGGTCCCTGGCTGGGCCCGTGAGTTCTCGGTCAGAGTGAACTCTGAGAAGGTCGGTGCGCGTGCTGAGGGCGGCTGGATCAAGCTGGACCGGACCTGGCGCCGGGGCGACCGGGTGGAGCTCGTGCTGCCGATGCGCGCGACCACTCGGGTCTGGGACGACAACCAGGACTCGGTGTCCGTCCAGCGTGGTCCGCTCACCTACTCGCTGGCGATCGATGAGCGGTACGAGCGCATTGGTGGCACAGACGAGTGGCCGGAGCTGAGTGTCTACCCCGAAAGCCCTTGGAACTATGGGCTCCTGGCCGGCGCCCCGATTGACGTCGTACGGCGTCCTGCCACGCCTGGAGCCAGTCCGTTCACGGCCGAGGGCGTGCCGCTCACTCTGACCACGAAGGCCCGGCGGATCCCGCAGTGGGAGACCGACACAGAGGACGTGGTGGGGCTGCTGCAGCCGAGCCCGGCTCGCTCGACGCAACCCGTTGAAACGATCACCCTGATCCCGATGGGCGCGGCGAGGCTCCGGATCACGTCGTTCCCGCAGGTGTCCGCGCGCGGTCGGGACTGGATCTACCGCACCCGCATCACCGCGTCGCACGTGAACGACGGCGACTCGCTGGAGGCCCCGGACTCAGGACGTGTGCCGGCCTCATCCGCCGACACGTCCATCCCACGCTTCACCTGGTGGGACCGCCGCGGTACGACAGAGTGGATCGAGTACGACCTGCGCTCGATTCGCGAGCTGTCCAGCGTCTCGACGTACTGGTACGACGACACCGGATCCGGCCAATGCCGAGTCCCGGCCAGCTGGCGCGTCCTTTGGCTGGACGGCTCAACGTGGCGTCCCGTCCAGAACACCACCCCGTACGAGGTGACCCCAGACCGCCTGAACACGACCACCTTCGCGCCGATCCGTGCCCAGCGCGTCCGCGTGGAGGCAGCCCTGCGTCCGACGTACTCGGGCGGATTGCTGCTTTTGACAGTCGACTGACCGCCAGGACCTGCGAAACTTGGACTGTGGGCGACGATCCAGCGTTGGAGCATGCGCTTCTCGAGCACCTGCAGTTCACGCCGTTGACCCGGGCGGAGTTGGTACGCCGTACCGCTGCCGATGACGGCCGGGTCCAGGTGGCGCTCGACGAACTGGTGCAGGGGACCTACGTCGTACGACGCCCGCAGGATGCCGGACCGGCCGATTACGAGATCACCGCAGCCGGATGCGGCCGGTTGGATCTGATCGACGACTTCACCGAGTCGCCCCTGAAGGTCATGGGAAAGCTCTTCGCCGCCGGCATCCGCGCTCTCCTGGCCCGGACGTTCCGCGGATCCGACCGGCGGAGGTGAACGTGTTTCCCAAGCAGGAGATACTGCTCAGGCAGCTCGAGCACGCACAATTGACCCGTGCTGAGCTCGTACGCCGGACTCAGATCACTGGCTTCGGGGTCCAGACGGCGCTTGACGCGTTGGTCGGTAGCGCGTTCGTGGAGCGGTATCCGCAGCCAGGTCGGCCGGCCAGGTACGGCCTGACCGCATCGGGGCTTGAGCGCTTGACGCTGCTGCGGCAGCTCGACCACGAGCGATCGGTCGCGGCTGCCGCGACCGAGGCCGAAGCAGCCGCCACCCGCGCCGAAGGCCGTCGTCGCTGGGCCGCAGCTAGGCGACCTCCGCGCCGGCGGTCGCCATCGACCGCTGCGCCAACCCCTGCCGCGTTCGCTTCGCCCGCCTCGAGCCGGCCGCTGAACGACGCCGAGCGGTCTGCCTGTTCGGCTGCGCTGGCGCAGCACTTCGCCGCCGGCCGGATCACCGAGGTCGACCTGGACCGTCGTTCGTATGCGCTCTACGCCGCGCAGACGACCGCCGACCTCGCCGAAGTCTTCGCGGGGCTGCCGGCTCCAGCTCTCGACGCGACGCCGTCCGGATCAAAGCCGGCGCCTCAGGATCCGGCCCGCCTGCTCCGGACGTACGGCAAGGCCGGTGCCCTGTATGCCGTGCTGGCCGTGGTGATCGCGCTGACCACCCACGGGAGTCTGCTCATCTGGGCGGTCTTCCTGGTGGTGGTCATCGGCAACGGCATCAAGGCCTACCGATCCTGGGCCAAAGGCGAAGAACCGGAGTGAACTAGCCTGTCTGGCGTGGAGGCTAGGTTGCGGCGGGCGGTGCCGGCGGATGGCGCGGCAGTGGCGGAGCTGGCGAGAGAGTCGGTGCTGGACATCTTTCCGGCGTTCTACGACGACGCCCAGACCGCTAGCGCAGCACAACACATCACCACGCTGGACACCGCGCTGATCGACGACGGCACCTACTACGTGCACGAGGCCGGCGGCGAGATCGTCGCATGCGGTGGCTGGAGCCGGCGGAACAAGCTTTTCAACGCCAGTACGGCGGGTGCCGACGAGCGACTCCTGGACCCGGCGACCGAACCGGCCCGGATCCGGGCGATGTTCGTCCGCGCGGACTGGACCCGGCGTGGTCTCGGACGGGCGATCCTGACGGCTTGTGTCGACGCCGCGCGGGCTGAGGGGTTCACCCGGCTCGCACTGATGGCAACGCTGCCCGGCGTACCGCTTTACCAGGCTTTCGGCTTCACCGAGGTGGAGTCCGCCGTACTGCCCATGCCGGACGGCGTCATCCTCGGTGCCGTCGCAATGGAACGACCTCTGGAGGAGAAGACCGCATGACTGCTGGGACTACCGTCACCGCCCCTGACGGCACCGAGGTCGTCCTCGGCGAGATCGGGACGCGCGTGCTGCTGAAGAACTCCCGCGTCCGCGTCTGGGAGGTCGCACTGCAACCAGCGGAGGCGCAGGCCTGGCACCTGCACCACAACCCGTACGTCGTCCTGTGTCTTTCGACCTCTCCGTGTCACATGGATTGGTTGGACGGCAGTGCGGCGCGAGAGCTCAGTGAAACCGTCGGCGGCTCGGTCTACCGCCCAGTGTCCCCTGTGCACATGCTCACCAACGACGGCGATGCGCCGTACGTCAACCGGCTGATCGAGGTGCTCGACCTGGGCGAGGAGGCCTCCGGCGAGCCGTACTTCGCGGTCGGCGGTGTGCCCGCGGAGGCAGGGTTCGAGCAGGTTGGTGAGGTTCCGGCCAAGGTGGTCCTCGACGAGGACGATGTGCGCGTCCAGCACGTGACGCCTGACGCGGGTGAGTCCTACACGTGGCACACCGGCGCCTACCCGGCCCTGGTGGTCGACCTGGACCTCTCCAGCCCAGACGTCACCTACCTCGAACCAGGTCAGTCCTACACGCTCCCGACCAAGCCCGAGCGCACGTCCGGATTCAACCTGGTCGAGCTGCGGTACTACAGCAACCCGCGCACCTGATCGGCGTCGCGCGCAGCCAATACCGCGGCAGTGTCGAGCTGTGAGAGGTCTGCCTGCCGTAGTCGCGCCTTGACCAGCGGTACCTGCGGACCGACCGCACTGAGCTCCTGAACGCCAAGAGCAGCCAGCAGTACGGCGGCCTGCGGATCACTGGCCAGGTCACCACAGACGGCGACCCGAACGCCCGCGTGCTTCACCACGTGGTCGATCAGCTGCAGTACGGCGGGATCCAGCCCGTCGGCCAACGGAGCCACGGCAGTGTTGGTGCGATCCGCAGCGGTCGTGTACTGCGTGAGGTCGTTGGTGCCGATGCTGACGAAGTCCAGGTCGGCCGCGAGCGTGGCGATCCGGAGCGCCGCGGCCGGGACCTCGACCATGATGCCGACCTCCAGGTCCGGGTGGTCACCGAGCTCGTGCAGCGCCCACTCCACCTCGTCGGCGGTCGTCACCATCGGGAACATCACGTGCGCCGGCGTCTCGGCCGCGATCCGTCGTACGGCCTCCAGTTGATCCCGCAGCAGCTCCGGACGCCGGCGGAACACCCGCAGCCCTCGCTCCCCCAGGAACGGGTTGGCCTCGCGCGCCTGTGGCAGGAACGGCAGCGGCTTGTCGCCCCCGATGTCCCAGGTCCGGATGGTGATCGGCTTGCCGTCCAGCGCCCGCGCGATCGCCCGAAAGACCTCCACCTGCTCGTCGACGGTCGGCGCCGTACGACGATCCCCGAAAAGCACCTCGGTCCGCACCAGCCCCGACCCGTCGGCACCCCGCGCATCGACAGCATCCTGTACGACGCCGACGTTGACGAGCACGTCGATCGTCCGATGGTCGACGGTCGTGGCCGGCTCGTCGGCTTGCAGGAGCGCTTGCTTCCGCTCGTCCTGCCGCTCGACGATCGTCGCCCGTACGACGCTCTCGTCCGGTCCGACCTCGAACGAGCCCGTCCGCGCATCGAACGCCACGGTTGCACCCGCCGGTACGTCGACGTCCCCGATCCCTGTAATCAAAGGGATTCCGCGTGACCGGGCCACGATCACGCCATGTCCGGTCGTCCCGGCCGCGCGCACCGCAATCCCCACAACCTTCGAGGTATCCAGGGTTGCCGCTGTCGCCGCATCCAACTCGGGCATGACGAGGATGCCCTCGGCCGGCTGCACCTGCGCGCCCGTCAGCGCTCGCAGGACCCGATCCCGGACCGAGCGCACGTCCTGTGCGCGCTCGCGCTGATAGACATCGTCCAAACCCTCGAACGTCGTCGCCAGTTCGTCGTAGGTCTGCTTCCACGCGGCCGGCGCGTTCGCTCCCGCGGCGATCGCAGCCCGGACCTGATCGAGCGGCTTGCGGTCGGTCAGCAACGCGAGCTGGGCCGCAAAGATCTCCCCATGCTCCGAATCCTGCAATCCCCGGAGCTCCTCACCGGCCAGACCAACGGCCTCGACGAGCCGTGCCGTCTCGTTGTCTCCGGCAACATAATCCCTGAGATCGACGTCGGCCCCCGCCAGCACCGCAGAACCCATGGCGACATCCAGCCCGGAGCCCCCGGCGACTGCGACGACCCCGCCCGCGGTCCTGGCAGCCACCTCGTCACCGAAGTTCTCCGCGGCCAGCTTCGTGATCGCATCCAGGGCGTCCTGTGCCTGCAGCCCACTAGCACCCACCAGCAACCTGTGCCCCTGTTGGGCGTTCAGCGTCGCGACCATGCTCAGACTGCCCGCGTCGACCGGCCCACGTCCGGTGTCCAGGTCGGTGACCGTCACCACTGCATCGAAACCGTTCACGAGCCCGACAAGCCGCGCTGCCAGCCGTGCGTGCAACCCATGCTCGTTGCTCACCGCAACTTCCACGGTCCGCTCTGCCTCAGAAGCCACGGATGCTTCCGCCGCCCCGCCCCCGAGATGCTCTTGCTTCCCGAGCAGTCCGCGCTCAGCCTCGGCGACAACCGCGTCAAGCGAAGCGCCGGTCGACGCCGTCACGACCGCCGCGACCAATCCCTCGACCAGCGGTGCACTCGTCAACCGCACGCGCGCAACCAGGTCAGGATCAACGAACTCCAGTGCCATTTCAGCGCTCAGAATGGCACTGCCAAGATCCAGCAACACCAGCACACCGTCGGGACTGTCGGCCGTCGCAAGTGCCTCGGACACCGCCATCGCGTCGGTGCCGAACGTCGTCTCGTCCAGCCCGGCCGCGATCGCGATCACCGGACGGTTGTCCCCGGCAACCATCTCCGAGGCCAGTCCGACCGCTGCGACAGCCAACGCATGACTGTGCGAAACGACCACGATCCCGATCATGCGAGCGTGCGGGCAGCCGACTCCAACAGCAACGTCGTACTCGTCGCACCCGGATCCTGGTGACCGGCGCTCCGCTCGCCCAGGTAGCTGGCGCGCCCCTTCCGCGCCACCAGGGGCACGGTCGCGTCTCGACCCTTCGCCGCTGCCTCGGCCGCCGCGGTCAACGCGCCGGCGATATCAGATCCGCCCGCCACTGCCGCGTCGTACGCATCCAGGGCCGGCGCCCAGGCGTCGTACATCGTCTTGTCGCCCAGCTCGGCCTTCCCGCGCTGCAGAATCCCGCCGACGCCGGCCTTGAGCGCCTCCCCGAGCAACTCCGGCGAGACCGACGAAGCACCCGGCAGCGCAGCGCCGAAGCGAAGGAAGAACGTCCCGTACAGCGGTCCGCTGGCCCCACCGACCTTGCTGACCAGCGTCATCCCGGTCTTCTTCATCAGCTCGTCGACCGACGTGAAGCTGGTCTCGTCCAGCATCGCCACGATGGCCTGGAACCCACGATCCATGTTCGCCCCGTGATCCGCGTCCCCGATCGCCGAGTCCAGCTCGGTCAGGTACGCCCCATTTTCATGCAAGGACTGAGCGGTATCGCGTAACCAGGCAACGAATTCGTCGACTCCCATGCTCACGCGTTCCAGCGTAGGCCGGGGGTGTTCACTGGGGCGTCCCAGAGGCGCACCAGTTCGTCGTCCACCTTGAGCAGGGTGACCGAGCAGCCGGCCATCTCGAGCGAGGTGATGTAGTTGCCGACCAGTGAGCGGGCCACGGTGATGCCGGCCCGGTCCAGGAGCTGGGCGACTTCGTTGTACATGAGGTAGAGCTCGATCAACGGCGTACCGCCCATGCCGTTGACGAAGGCAATGACCGAATCGCCTTGCTGGTAAGGCAGATCGCCGACCACTGGATCGACGAGCATCGCGGCGATGTCGTGAGCCGATGCCAACGGCAACCGTTGCCGGCCGGGCTCGCCGTGGATGCCGATACCGACCTCCATCTCGTTCTCGGCGAGCTCGAACGTCGGCTTCCCCGCGGCCGGGACCGTGCAGGACGTCAGCGCCATGCCCATGCTGCGGCCGTTGTCGTTCACACGTCGAGCGAGGTCCGCGACCTCCTGCAGCGGGCGGCCTTCCTCGGCGGCTGCGCCGACGATCTTCTCCAGCAGCACGGTCACGCCGACACCGCGGCGGCCGGCCGTGTACAGGCTGTCCTGGACGGCGACATCGTCGTCCGTCACCACGGACAGCACCTCGGTGCCCGCGTCGGCCGCGGCCAGCTCGGCGGCCATCTCGAAGTTCATCACGTCGCCGGTGTAGTTCTTCACGATGTGCAGTACGCCGGCGCCCGCATCGACGGCCTTGGTCGCGGCCATCATCTGGTCCGGCACCGGGGAGGTGAACACCTCACCCGCACACGCCGCATCCAGCATCCCGAGCCCGACGAACCCGCCGTGCATCGGCTCGTGCCCCGACCCGCCGCCGGAGATCAGCCCGACCTTCCCCGATCGCGGTGCTTCCTTGCGATAGACGATCCGGTTCTCCAGATCCACCCGCAACCGGTCCGGATGCGCCAGGGCCATCCCTTGGAGTGCTTCACTCACAACATCAGCAGGGTCGTTGATGAGCTTCTTCATGCTCCCATCTGAGCACACAGCCGCCCCGAGCGGGAGCCCCGAGAATCAGTCCTTCGGGCGCAGTAGCGGACGGACTACCTCGCGGGCGTCGTGGATGCGGGACTTGACCGTGCCGAGCGGGGCGCCGACCTCGGCGGCGATCTCCTCGTAGGACAGGCCGTAGACGTCGCGAAGGACCAGGGGAGTGACCATCTGGGGACGGTCGCGCTCGAGCGTCTCGAGGGCCTCCAGGAGGTCCAGGCGGGTGCCGGCGATGACGCTGGTGGTGCGCGGGTCCGGGCGCTCCATCGTCTCGGGGTTGTGCGCGGCCTGGGCGCTGCGCTTGAGCTTGCGGTACGTCGAGCGGGCCGAGTTCGCCGCGACCGAGTGGACCCAGGTGGAGAAGCTGCTCCGGCCGGAATACGTGCCGATCTTGGTGGCGATGTTCAGCAGGGCCTCTTGGGCCGCGTCCTCGGCGTCCGCGGAGTACGGCAGGACGCTGCGGCAGATCCGCAGGACCCGCGGATAGATCAACCTGAGCAGGTCGTCCATCGCGTTCTTGTCGCCCGCCTGGGCCTGCTCGGCCAGGGTCCCGAGGTCGTCGGTCGGGCTCGTACTCTCGCTCATCTGCGCCTTTGCTCTCGGTCGGCCCCCGGCATGGGACTCTCAGTGATCCATAATGCCTTGTATGGGGGTCCCAACCAGACTAGGCCGATACGTCGTGCGCCGACGTCTGGGCTCAGGCGGTTTCGCTACGGTATGGCTTGCTCACGATGAGCAACTGGACGCCGAGGTTGCGATCAAGGTCCTCGCGGACAACTGGGGGCACGACGACTCGGTTCGGCAACGATTCCTCGAAGAGGGCCGGTTCCTGCGCCGGGTCGAGTCCGAGCACGTGGTCCAGGTCCACGACGTGGGCGAACTGGAGGACGGCAGGCCGTTCCTCGTGCTCACGTACGCCGATCGCGGCACGCTGGCCGACCGGCTGAAGAAGGCCCCGCTTCCGCTCGGCGCGGCCGTCGACGTCGTCGTCCAGGTGGGCCGCGGCCTCCAGGCCCTGCACCGGCGCGGCCTGCTGCACCGCGACGTGAAACCGGCGAACGTCCTGTTCCGCAGTACCGACGACGGCGAACGCGCGGTCCTGTCCGACCTTGGGCTGGGCAAGTCCCTCGACGAAGTGTCACGAATCACAATGCCCGGCGGCACCCCGTCGTACGTCGCTCCCGAGCAAGCCATGGGTGAGCGGCTGGATCAGCGCGCCGACCAGTACTCGCTCGGAGCAGTCGCGTACGCCGCTCTCACCGGCCGGTCACCGCATCAGGTCGACGGGCTGGGCGCAGCGGGCCGGGTCGAGGTCGCGCCGCCGCCGAGCTCACTCGGGTTCGACCTGCCGGACTCGGTCGACGCGGCGATCGTGCGCGCGCTCGAGCCGGACCGCGAGAAGCGCTGGCCGGACGTCCAGTCCTTCACCCGCGAGTTGGTCGGTGGTCTGGACGAGACGACTCACGACTTCCCGCTGTCGATCCGCGAGTCGATCACCATCGGCGTACCGGGGGCCGATGAGGACAGCGGCGAGAACACCGCGCTGAGCGATTCGAACAAGCCGACCATCATCAAGACCGCAGACTCGTCAACCACGGTGGCGACCGGCCGGGCAGCGACGGCCGCCGAGGCTGAAGCTGAGACCGCTGCGGTCGAGTCGGCGCCGGTTGCAGCGGCGATCTCCACAGTTGATGCCTCGACCACCAAGCCGCCACGGCGGAAGCGCCGACGAGCTCGCTGGGTGGTCGCGGCACTGCTCGCTCTCATCCTCGGAGCGGCCGGCGGCTTCGGCGCCCAGCGGTACCTGACCGCGCGCCGGCTGGTTGGCGTCGACTACAACGGCTTTGCGCTGAAGCTGCCGCGCGGATGGACCCATTCGGTGGCCGAGTCGCAATGGCAGCCGCCCGGCAGCATCCAGGCCTTTCCGGCGCTGCGGATCAGCAAGAACGTCGACTGGTCGACGCGGACCCCGGGTGTCTTCGTCGGGGTGATCGAGGCCAAGAAAGCCAAGAACGCCTCGAGCCTCAGCACCGGCCAGTGCAGCGACAGGACCAATCCGAGTACGACGACCATCGAAGGCCGCACCCTCACCGATCAGTACTTCAGTCGTTGTGGTGCCGGCGGCGGTATGCTCCTGCAGCGAGTCGTCGTGCAGACGGGGACCGACGCCTCGCTGCTCATCCAGGTCCTGCTGCCGGAGGACGACCGAGACCGCGCCCGCGAGATCGCCGAGTCAGTCCAGTACCACGGCTGATGAGCGCCGCCGCTGTCCTTTCCTTCTTTTGAGGGTTATTCATAAGAGGGTTATTCAGAAATACTGAAGACCCAGAGCAAAGAACAAGAGCAAGAACGTTAAAAGGCAGGAAAGAGAAAATAGAGAGGGTGCTGGGTGCCTGGCTGGGGTCGGCGGGCCGGTGGTGGTCGGCGGGTCGGAGTACGTGTCGGCATCGAGTCGTGGATCGCGGTCGTCCAGACACACCCCACCACGCCACAATCCACGACTCGAACCACCCAGCAGGCACCCAAGGCATCCGCACCCGGGGCTGCAGGACCGCTCACTCAGCGACTGGTCTTCGACAGCCCCGATCCCTCACGCACCGCGGTCATCGCATTCCCGACACGCCAACCACAGGCCGCCCGCACCTACGTACCCAGCCCGCCATGCGCCCAGCCACTCTATCTTTTCTTTACCTGTTCTTCCTGATTCTTCTTTGCTCTTCTTCTCTGCGGGTTCTGAATAACCCTCTTCTCATGCTCGAGGAATCCCCTGTGCGTATCTCGTCGGACCGGTTTCGGCCCTCCCCTGCCCTGATCCAGTCCGCCCGGCGGCATTTCTACCGGCTCCGCTCGACCATCTTCCGCACCATCTGGCCGATCGACTGAATCAGCTCAGGAGTTGAGCGGGCTGTCCTGGCGACTGACGCTGTCGGACGCGTGATCGAGGACGTCCAGCAGAGCCTTCTTGTCCTGCGGGAGTCCGGTCGAGCTGATCTCGACGGCGCAGTTGCCGCTGTCGTCGGCGACCCAGCGGACGATCACATAGCGCAGGACCTCCGCGGGAGACTGGCTCTTCGGCGGCAGGTACGTGTAGGCCAGCGTGGCCTGGTTGCCCACGACCTTGTGCATGAGGATCTTCAGCATCTGATCGGCCGGCAGCCGGTTGAGGTCGTCGATCCTGGCCTGCATCGATTCCTCGGGCAGGCGCCTGATCGTGAACCCGGCCTCGATCCGGATCCAGCGCTTGCGGGTCGGGTCGGTGTAGCGGCCGTTGATCGGCGGATCCGGCTGGGTGAAGGTCCAGGTCAGCGGCACGCGCAGGCTGACCTGCGACTTGACCACGTTGCTCACCGTGAGCTGCCGGGTCTTGTAGCGCAGGTCGTCCACCCGCAAGGCCGGCGACCGGTCGTAGTGCACGACCCGCAACGGCGTGATCGGCGTGGTGGTCACCGGCGGCGGGGCCGACGGGCCGCCCCCTAGCGCCACCGCCGTCCCCATCGCGGCGGCCGATTCCTCGGTGGTCGTCAACAACCCGACCGCGTACCCCCCGGCGCCGCCGATGGCGATCATCGCCACCAGCCCTGACGTCAGCAACGCGCCAACCGTCCCCCGACGTGCCACGCCCGCCCCACCTCCCCAGTTACCTACTAACCACTCACCACAAAAGACCCGTGAAACCCCTACTAGGTTGCACGACGGATGTAACAATCCCGTGAAAGTCGCCGGATCGGATTCCGTCCGGCCGGGATCGAGTGGGCTCAGCTGGTTTCGCTGACTGATTCGGTGGCGGTTTTGAGGATCTCCTGCAGGGCCGGGGCGTCCTGGGGGAGACCGGTGATGCTCATCTCCACCGAAACCAGATCGCTGCCCGGCATCGCGATCCAGCGGACGATGACGTACCGGGTCGTCTGCTTGGGGATGTAGGTGTAGATCAGCGTCGCGACCGAGCGGATCTCGCCGTCGTCGCCGGTGACCTTGCCGGTCGGTTGGCTGACGATCTGGAGGTTGTTCTCCGGCGGCTGGCTCTGTCGCAAGCCGATCAGCAGCGACGCTCGGGCGGCCTTGGGCGTGAGCGCGGCCGGCTCGTCGGACTCGACCCGGACAGCCCGCTCCTCCAGCTCATCCAGGAACCTGACCTCGCTCGTCGACTTCGTGTCCCGCCTCAGCTTCCAGCCCGACGGCACCTTGATCGACAGATCCACCGACTGGCCCGACGGGGTGACGGTGAAGCTGCGCCGCTGGTACTGCAGTCCGGTCTCGAGCGGTGGGACGTCGCTGGGGACCGGGGTCTTGACCGGCAGCGGCGGCGCCGTTGGTGTCGTCGTGGTCGGAGGCGGCAACTGGCCGAGCGGTGCCGCCTCTCCGGACGGGGTCGGCAGCGGCTGGTCCAGACGGTCGCCGGTGTAGTACCCCCCGGCGACGCCAAGGGCCACGGCCAGCAGGAGCAGGCCGGTCAGGAGAACTCGTCTCACCCGAACACCGGCCCGGGACTCGGGTCTGCGGTAGGTGCGGAGGGACCGCCGGCCGGCAGCACGGCGTACGTCGTACTGACCGGATGGGAGGTGGCGGTCGCGGGCACGGCGCCATCTTCTCAGGACAGACGGGCAGACACCCAAAATCGGAGGCCGACGCGGCGCGGACTGAATCCTTTCAAGGAACTCTTGACACCCTCCCGGGCCATCCGTAGCGTCCCGATGACATAAGTAACGTGATTTCGCGGTTACTTCACACTCTCTGGCGGTATCTCAGCGCTGGACGCTCAGGAGGATCCATGGCACTCGATCAGTCCGTCAGCCGCAGGCGGCTCCTCCAGCTGATGGGTGGTGCCGCCGCGGCCGGAACGCTGGCGGCCTGTGGCGGCAACGGCGGTACGGCGTCATCCGGCGGTCCCCTGAAGGTCACCGGCGTCGGCGACCAGGAGGCCGGTCTGCGCAAGGCGCTCGAGGAGTACAAGAAGGCTCACTCCGACTTCGACTTCACCCTGTCGTTCGCGCCCGCGGATCAGGTGCAGACCGCGCTGCGGACGCAACTCGCGGCCGGTAATGCACCTGACCTTCACGTGGTCTACCCGGGTAACGGCAGCGCGATGTCGATGGCCCAGCTGAGCAAAGCCAACCTGCTCGCCGACCTCAGCGGGCAGTCCTGGACCCAGAAGATTCCCTCGGGATTCAAAGGTGCGTTCCAGAACGACGGCAAGACCTACATCTTCTCGCCGGGCACGAGCATGCTCGGCGCGATCTACAACA
Organism: Kribbella sp. NPDC055071; assembly: GCF_053608045.1. Lineage (NCBI taxonomy): Bacteria > Bacillati > Actinomycetota > Actinomycetes > Propionibacteriales > Kribbellaceae > Kribbella > Kribbella sp. NPDC055071. The sequence continues at coordinate 42,914 of NZ_JBSGUS010000016.1, read as the reverse complement.
AGAAGGCCTTCGCGACCGCGGGTGTCGAGCCGCCGACGACCTGGTCGGAGCTGTTGTCGGTCTGCGACAAGCTGAAGCAGAAGGGCATCGTCCCGATCGCCCTGGGCGCGCAGACGCCGTGGGTCACCCAGTTGATCGACTACGCGCTGGTCCCGGGCACGGTCTACGCCAAGACGCCCGACTTCGACGACAAGATGATCGCCGGGAGTGCGTCATTCGCGGACTCGGGCTGGGCCGACGCGATGACGAAGTACCTGGAGCTGCAGAAGCGCGGGTTCTTCAACGACAACCCGAACGGTACGACGTACGAGCAGGCGACCTCCATGGTCGGTACGGGCAAGGCCGCGATGGCCGTTCAGGTCTCGGCCGTCCTGCCCGCGTTCCGGGCCGCGGCGCCGTCGCCTGCGGACCTGAGCATGTTCCCGTTCCCCGCGACGGATGTTGCCGCCGACAACTGGATTCCCGGGGGAGTGGTCGTCGGGATCGCGGTCAGTGCCAAGAGCAAGAAGGCCGATCAAGCGCTGAAGTTCATCGAGTACTGCGGTGAGCCGGCCACGGTCAAGGCGTGGGCCGACGCGGTCGCGTGTGTACCGCTGTACTCCGACGGCGATCCCAAGGTCGATCCGGCGTTGACGTCGTTCCTCCCGTACTTGAAGGAGAACAAGGCGGTGCCGTTCATGGATCAGCGCTGGCCGAATGCGGAGGTGCAGCCGACGCACTTCGCCGTCGTCCAGCAATTGCTCGGTGGGAAGACGACGGTCGAGGCTGCGCTGAAGAAGATGGACGAGGCCTACCGGAAGTCGGCATGACGGCAGGGATTTCTCGCAAGGCTCGTACTGGGCCGCCGTGGCTGTTCGTCGTACCGGCGTTGGTTGTTTACGCGGGGATCGTGTTGTATCCGGCGATCTCCGGTGCCGGATCGGCGTTCACGGACTGGTCCGGGATTGGTGCGTCGCGGTCGTTCGTCGGGCTGGCGAACTTCAAGCAGTTGGTGCACGACGACCAGGCGTTGGGTGCGCTCCGGAACACGTTGCTGCTGACGCTCGCGATCGTCGTCGTACAGAACGGAATCGGGTTGCTGCTCGCGCTCGGCGTACATACGAGAATCAAGAGCCGGATGGCGTTGCGGGTGATCTTCTTCGCGCCCGTCGTGGTGAGTCCGGTGATGGTGTCGTTCTTGTGGAAATACGTCTACAACCCGGCGCCGGATGCGGGTCTGAATGCGGCGTTGGGTGCGCTCGGGCTCGGGTTCTTGCGGCAGGACTGGCTGGGGAATCCGTCGCTGGCGATCTGGTCGGTCGCGTTCACGGTGATCTGGCAGTGTGCGGGCTACTCGATGGTGATCTTCCTGGCCGGGTTGGAGGGAGTGCCGGCCGAGTTGCACGAGTCCGCGATGGTCGACGGCGCCGGGACGATTGCGCGCTTCCGGCACATCACCTGGCCGTTGCTCGCCCCGGCGGTGACGATCAACGTGATGCTGTCGACGGTCGGCGGGTTGACGCTGTTCACCCAGATCATCGCGATGACGAACGGCGGACCTGGGTACGCGACGGACACCTTGTCGACGGTCCTGTACAAACAGGCCTTTGTTTATGGGAAATTCGGCTACAGCACGGCGGTCGCGCTCGTCCTCGCGATCTTCGTCGCGGCCGTGTCGTTCATCCAGATCGGGTACCTGCGATCGAGGGAGACCGCGGCATGAAATACCGCCCGCGCACCTTCGTCCTCGAGCTCGTGATGATCGCGGCCGCTGTCGCATTTCTCTTTCCGGTGTATGCGTTGGTGACGTTGGCGTTCAAGGATCCGGGCCAGATCGCCAACAAACCGCTCTCGTTGCCGTCCCCACCGTCGTTCGACAACTTCGGCGCGGCCTGGCAATCTGCTTCGCTCGGGGTTGCCTTGCTCAGCAGCACGGTAATCACGGTGGCCAGCGTCCTGCTGCTGATCGCGCTGGGGTCCCTGGCGGCGTACTTCCTGGCCCGGACGGCTTCACGACTGGGCTACAGCCTGTACATCCTCTTCCTGGTCGGGATCATCCTGCCGTTCCAGCTCGGGATGATCCCGCTGTATCAGTTGGTCAACAACCTCGGCCTGCTCGGGACCTACCAGGGCATGGTCCTGTTCTACACCGGGATCCAACTGCCGTTCACGGTCTTTCTCTACACCGGCTTCATCCGCTCACTCCCCGCGGACTACACCAACGCCGCCCTGATCGACGGCGCCTCGCACCTGCAGGCCTTCGCCCACATCATCTTCCCCCTCCTCCGCCCGATCACGGGCACGGTCCTGATCCTCAACGCCGTACAGATCTGGAACGACTTCTTCACCCCGCTCCTCTACCTGGGCGGCTCCGGCCGAGAAACAGTCCCCGTCAAAGTCTTTGCCTTCGTCAACGAATACACCTCGAACTACGGCCTGGTAGCCGCCGGCCTGGTCCTGGCTGCCCTCCCCATCCTCGTCATCTTCCTCCTTCTCCAACGCTTCGTCATCCGCGGCTTCTCCTCGGGTCTGAAGGGATGACGGCTACAGAGGCGAGCGGCCTAGTGATCGCGCCAGGTCGTGGCCAAGGGCCTGGCCGGCGTAGTGATCGAGCCGGGTGTGGACTCCGGCGTAGATACGGCTGATGCCGGCCTCGTCGGCAATGGATTGGAACGAGGTGAAGTGGCGGGTGACGCCTGGGAGAGCTTCGGAGGTGACGGTGAGTTGGTGGTGTGGGCCGAAGTGCCGGCTCAGCAGGATCGCGGCGGTCTGGGACACGACGCTGTGGGCACCGGGATAGGACGGATCCGCAGGGGTGTTGGCACGGCTGTTCCAGCCGGGATTCGGGACGGTGGCAGCGTTCGCGTCGGTGCCGGCCAGGCGGATCGCGGTGATCGGGCGCCAGATGCGGTAGTGGTACTTGGCGTCGTAGAACGCGATCACCGCATCGGCGAGCGTCAGGTTCAGTTGGGCGAACAGCTGGGCCGCGACGGACAGATCGTTGCCTGAGGCATCGACCGCGGACTGGGCGATCTCGTTCCAGTAGTTCCAGATCGGTGCGGCCCAGAAGTCGGCTTGTTCGCTCTGGTCGTGGCTGCGGCTGGTGCTGGTGTCCTGGCCCTTTCGCTTCACCTCGTTGACGGCCGCGGCGTACCGGTGACTCTCGAGCGCGGGATAGGCGTCCGGGCGGAACCGGTCGGCGCGACGGATGAGGAACGGCGTGACGCGCGACCAATGGGTGAAGACCGCGGCGGCGAAGCCGGGTGGCGTCGGCCGGTACTCGCCAGGCTTGGTGCCGGGGTCTAGCGGCGGTGGTGTCGCCGACGACCCGTCGTGGCTGCGCAGTTCGATCAAAACCTCCGCGGTACGGCGACCGGCCTCGATCCCGGCCGCACGAGCCCGATGCTGCGTGACCATGGCGAGGTCGGCGATCAGTTGCTGGTCCAGGGCCGCAGCCTGTGCCGGATACAGCCGCAGCAGTACGTCGTGCGCGGCTTGCGCGGCCGCGGCGATGGGGGAGGCGTCCGGCGCCGCGTGCACGGCGAAGAGGTACGGCGTGCCGCTCCGCGTCGTGGCGACGACTGCGTTGTGGATCGCGGCGTGGAGGATCGCGAAGCTGCGGGTCGCATGGACGGTCGGTGACTGTGCACCCGGCGTACGAAGAATCCGGAGCAGAACCTGGTTCCACTCGATCACGACGTCGGCACCGGCAACTGTGCGGGTCGTAGTGGTAGCAGTGGCAGAGCTGGTGGCCCCGATGGCCAGCGCAGCGGTGGTCGTGCCGCCGGCGATGAGCAGGCCGCGGCGCGAGAGTGGAGCTGTCACGATGACTCCCAGAAGTGGACTCGATGGTCGTCATCAGATAGCGGACGGGGTTACAGCGCCGGCTCGTGTAACCCGGTCGCCTATTAGGTCATGTGGGGTTGATCCTGGCTTCGGAACGGAGGATGGCGCGTGGCGGGACAGCGGTCGTGGCGGCGGCGGAGATCCGGGGATGAGCTCGACCCGGACCCGGACCCGGGTACGACGCCGGTCCAGCTGCACGTGGTGGCCGACGACAGGTATCCGGACTGGGAGGCGGTGTACGACGACAACGTGGACCGGCTCCACCGGCTGATGTTCGTGAAGGTCGGCAACCGGCCGGACGCCGAGGATCTGACCGCGGAGGTCTTCGTGACGGCGCTCAGGCCCCTGCGGTTGTCGGCCAGCGTCGGCGAGGTCCGCGCGTACCTGCTGGCGACCGCCCGGACCGTTCTCGCCGGATACTGGCGGCGGACGCTGGGCCGGGAGATCACCACGCTCGAGGACGACTGGGCCTTGATCGAGACGGTGGAAGCATCCCGCGACACCGGCGCCGCGGCTCGGGCCGAGGCGATCCTGGCGGAGCTGCCCGAGCGGTACCGGCAGATTCTTCAGCTGCGGTTTCTCGGAGCCTGTTCGCTGAAGGAGGCTGCGCAGGAGATGGGTGTGACCGTCGGCAACGCAAAGGTGCTGCAGTACCGGGCGCTGCGCGAGGCTGCCGCCGCGGCGGACAGGATGGAGGCGTGACCATGCGGGGAGTGCGCCGTTTCGTCAGGGACCTGTTGCGCCAGCGCCGGACCAAGCCTTTCGCCGCCGATGCCGCGGACGAATCCGCTCTGCGGACGGCTATCGCGCTGCGGGCCGGGGGCGTGGATACCGAGCCCCGGGCGGAGTTCGTCGCCTCGCTCCGAGGGCGGCTGCGGGCGGAGCTGGACGAGGTGGCGGCGGAGCCCCCCAAGGGCAGCCGCCGCCGGTTCGTCGGTTCGGTCGCGGCGGCATCGGCCGCTTCGATCGCGCTCGGCGCTGTCGTCGGCAGGTCACTCGGTGATCCGGTCACCGCAGATCCCCCGGCGGCCGACCAGACCGTTGTGCCCGACAACGGCGAGTGGCACGCCGTCGTCGCCGCCAAGGATCTGCCCGACGGCGTCGTCCGGCCGTTCGACGCCGGCACTGTGGTCGGCTTCGTGCATCGCTCGGGCGGCGAGCTGCGTGCCGTCTCCGGCATCTGCACCCACCTTGGCTGCAGGCTGGCGTTGGACGGACCGGCCCGGCAGCTGAACTGCCCGTGTCACAACGCGGCCTTCTCGGTCGACGGCGCGGTCTTGCACCACCGCCTCCCGATCGCGCTGCCGTCGTTGCCGAAGTTGATGGTCCGCGAATCCGATGGCGTGGTCCAGGTCTTCGTGCCGCCGCGGCCCGCGTAACCCTCAGTAGATCTCGATGCGGTCGAGGCTGATGACTGCGCTGGTGGAGGCAGGATTCTTGTCGCCGGTTACTCGGACTTTGAGGGTGTGGGGGCCGGCAGCGAGGGTGGGGGTGATGTACATGAGTTGCTCGCCTACCCGGATCGAGCTGTAGTAGTCGATGCGTTGTTCGGGGCCGCCGTCCACCGAGATCGCGGCGATGCCGTTGCCGGTGTCGGCGACGCTGAGGAGGGCGGCGCGGGTCCCGGTGAATTGGATCGTGGCGGTCGCGTTCGTTGCGCCGCTCCAGTGGTCGTTGCCCCAGAAGCACTGGTTGCCGCAGCCTGAGCCGGAGCTCCACGCGCCGGTGTAGGTGACCGTGGAGTCGGTGTCGTTGATCCAGTGGTTCGACGAACCGGGATCGCCGGACGGCAAGGTCTGGGTCGCACCGGCTGCTAGTGGGCTCCCGAGATTCGGCGTGCCATCGGCGTTCCAGCTGATCTTCTGTACGCGCGTGGTCCGGAAGGAATACGTGTACGTGCTGGTGTTCTTGCCGTGGTACGCGATCCAGTCCTCGCTGCCGTCCGGCGACTTGAAGAACGAGTGATGCCCCGGGCCCCAGACGCCGGTGCTGTCGTTGCGGGAGAAGATCGGCCCCGGGTGCTGGACCCAGTTCGACGCGACCATCGGGTCAGCGCCGTTCGCGATGCTCTTCATCCACAGTTGGTAGTCCGGCTTGCCGGTGTCGCAGGTCGAGTACGTGAGGAAGGTACGCGCGGCGCCGTACAACGGAGTGGGTCCCTCGCGCACCTCGGTGCACCCGCCGTCCGCTGGGATCGCGACGCGCGCGCCGGTGGCCGTCCACGGGTTGCTCATCCGGACGATGTACAGCTGTGCCGGTCCGCCCTGACCACGGCCGGGGCCGGTCCAGACGAAGTACTGCTGGCCGTTGACCGTGATCGGCTCGCCGTCGATCGCGTACTCACCGAAGTCCGCGATCTTCGCCTTGAAGCTGTACGGGCCGAGCGGATTGTCCCCGGCGGATTCGAGCACGTACATCCGGTGGTTCGCGTCGACGCCGTCGGAGGCCGTGTAGTAGATGTACCAACGACTGCCGACATGCCGGAACGCCGGCGCCCACATCTGCGTGTTCCGGGTCGGGTCCGGATCTCGCCAGACCACCTGCTCGGGCTGCACGAGCAGCGTCGCCAGACTCGGCGACGACCAGATCCCGATCCGGTCACCGCGGGTCGTCGTGACGTAGTACTTGCCCTGGTAATACATCAGCGACGGATCCGCCGACGCGTTCACCGGATTCCGAAAGCTCTGAGAAGCCACCGCATGCTCCCGCTGTTCGACAACAGGCGAGGCGCCGGCCGGAACGGTGCTCCCCGCAATCCCAACCATCAAGCACACAGCTATCCGAAAAATCTTCATGCGAACCCCTCGAACCGTGGGCGATCGGTCCTGAACACCCAACTAGGCAGCTGTGGGGCACTCCCCCCAAACCCCGAGCTAGGCAGGTGTGGGGCACTCCCCCCATCCCCGAGCGCAGCGAGGGTGTTCTTGGTTCTGGCAGTTGTATGCCACTTTGCCATCGTTGTAAACCTTTCGCGGCACGATGGAAACCCTGGAACCAGCGCCGCACGGAAGGCGTCGTACCGCACATGAAGCTGAAGGTCCGGGTCGTGCACTACCACTGTCAGGGGCGCGACTGCTGGTATGCCGACATCGACGACGCTGACGACCGTCAGCCCGACGACCCGTTCTGGTACGCCGACGGCTGCCGCACGCAGGCCGAAGCGCTCGGCCTCGCCTGCACCCAGCTCGCCGCCCTCGACCGGGCCATTGCGGCCGGCGCTACCCCATCCCGGATCAGCTCTCAGGCCGCAGCTGCCTGATCCCAAACGAGCACGAGCCCTGGCCGCGCACGGTGACCGGGCGTCATCATAGGGCGATGCTCGGGGAATCGGACGGCACCACCGGCAACGCCACGATCGAACAGATCGGCCGCCGCCGGACCTTCACCAGGACGCTCCAAATAGCAGTCGTACTCGCGGTCGTCCAATGGCCGCTGCGCGCCGCTGTCCACCACGCCGCGCCCGGGTCTGTCTGTGAGGTGCCGGGCCGACTCTCACTCCTGGTGGACGGCCTGTTCATCATGGCGTACGTCTATGCCGCGTATCGCGCGTACAAGTACGTCAAGTTCGTCAATCGCCAGTCCTGGAAGCAGATCTCCTGGAAGCAGATCGCCGCCGTCGGGGCCTGGCTCGTCTTCGCCGCGGCCGTGCTCGACGTCGTCGAGGACCTCCAGCTGTGGGGCGAGTTCCGCGGGTCGTGCGTCGACCTCTCGACCGGCGCGATCACCTGGCTGATGCGGGCGCTCGCGCTCACGGGAGCCGTCGTACTCGCGGTGTGCTTGTTCGCCACCAGTCGGCTCGGCCAGGCGAAGTTGTACGGCGCTCAGCCCGAGCCGCCGGTCACGTTCAAGCGTCCTCCGACCGACGGGAAAGACAGCGGCCGGCTCGTGATCACCTGCTCCGGTGGAGGCATCCGGTCGGCGTCGTTCTGTCTTGGTGCACTGCAACTCCTCCGCGAGCGAGGCCTGTACGACAAGGCATCCACGGTGATCGGTGTCAGTGGCGGCGGCTACATGGCGGCGGCCTTCCACGTGTTGCGGCGGACTTGTGCCGACCCGTTCTCGCCCGGATCGCCGGAGCTGGCGCGGCTGCGTCGGCAGACCCGCTACCTGTTGTCGGGCGGCCGGGCGATGTTCCGGGCCGCGCTGTCCGTGCTGTTCGGTCTGGTCGTCAACCTGTTGCTGATCGGGATCACGTTGCGCGCGATCGCCTGGGTGCTCGGCTGGTTCCTCGCCGATCAGAAGGTGATTCTGCCCGGATACAGCGAGATTCACGTCGCCTGGCGTCCGGACGGCTCATGGTTCTTCATCGGCCTGTCGCTCATCCTGCTCGCGGTCAGCGCCGCGATGTTCGTGATCGAGAAGGTCTGGGATCGGTGGGCGCGGATGCCCGACCCGGTCCGCACCGTCCTCAACGCGATCGGGAACATCACCCTCCGGTACGGCGTACCCGTTGCCGTCCTGCTCCTCGGCGTACCAGGAGGCCTTTATCTGTTGGGGAAACTGCCCGGCGGCTCGTCCGATCAGCCGAGCCTGCCGTCCGCTCTGCTGGCGTTGGTCGACCCAACGAAGCAGGGTGTCGCGTCGTTCGGTGCGCTGGTCGTCGTACTGATCGGACTCGGCAAGTCGGTGTGGAACGGGCTCGCCGTCGAAGGCAAGTCGGCGACCGGTCTCCGTGCCCGGCTGCTGTCGTTCGGGCGGACGAAGCTCGCGCCGTGGATCGGCAGCGCGATCATCATTGTTGCCGCGATCATCGTTCTGCTGCGCTGGACCGGCGGGTACGCGACAGACCCGTCGTACCAGGGGAACTGGAACGTCGCCTGGATCCTGGCCGGCATCGCCATCGCGATCAAGGTGCTCACCGACGCGAACCGGACGTCCCTGCATTCCTTCTACCGGGAGCGATTGTCCCGCGCGTTCCTGGTGACGCGGCAACCGAACGGCGCCGCGGTGGCGCTCGACTACTCGCTGCGGCTGCGCTATTCGGAGTGGGCGAAACCGGTCGCGGGCGGTCCGCAGCTCGTCATCGCCGGCGTTGCGAACGTCGAGGATCCGGACTTCGTGCCGACACAGCGCGACTGCGTCCCGTTCATCTTCGATGCCGAGCGGATCGGCATCATCGGGGATCGGTCGCTTCCGAACGGCGGTCGCCGCGAGACCGACGACTACGAGCGTGAGGCCGACGTCCTGGAACGCGAGGTGACCGTGCCGGCCGCGATGGCGATCAGCGGCGCCGCGCTCAGCCCGCTGACCGGCCGGGTCAATGGCCGGACCAGACCGGTTCGGCTGCTGCTCGCCGTACTGAATGCTCGCCTGGGCGTCTGGCTGCCGAACCCGTACTGGAACAACCGCGAAGAGCCCGCGTTCCCCGAGGTGCAGGGGTTCGTCCCGAAGATCCGCCGGTACGTCGCAAGCGTGATCGACAAGCCCGGTCCGTACCGGCTGCTGCACGAGGCGGTCGGGTCGCCGTCGATGTACGAACGCCGCATCTACGTCACCGATGGCGGTCACTACGACAACCTCGGCCTGGTCGAGGCATTGCGGCGCAAACCCGCGCAGGTGATTGTGATCGACGCGTCGAACGACGCGGAGGATCGCTTCACCGCGCTGGCCGAGGCGATCGCGACCGCCCGGATGGATCACGGGATCCAGATCGACATCGACCCCTCGCCGATGGTCCGCGGGTCGAAGCCGCGCGCCGATCGGGCCTGGGTCTACGGGATAGCAACTCATCCGCCAGGGAGGAAAGAAGGCGACGGCGGGAACGGGGAGCAGGAAGAGAAGCCCTACAAGACCGAGATCTTCTTCGTGAAGGCGGTGCTGGCCGGTCATCTCGACTGGGACCTGGAGCAGTATGCCGTCGAGCACGCGGACTTCCCGCGCCGGACGACCGGCGACCAGTTCTACGACGAGTGGGACTTCGAGGCGTATCGGGCGTTGGGGTACTCGTTGACGCAGTCGCTCACCGACCACCATCGCGTCCACGATCGCCTCGCCGACCTGTGATCCGACCCCGGACCGCCGTGTGACGCGAGCTGGCTAGACCGGTTACGCGTCGTAGGCAACGACCGTCAAACCCTTGTGCTTGTGGATAACTAGCGAGATCTGTGGACAAGGCAACCTTCGCGGATGCCGATGCACGTGCAGTCCGCCTGGTGAGCGAACGCTTGCCGGACCGCGATCGTGGTGGTGTGATAGGTGGCCGCGAGCCGGACGAAACTTTACCTAGATTTAGCCGTAACGCCCGGCGCGCCAGGTCGTTGATCAGTCAGACAGTTCGTGATCGGCACAGTTCTCTTGGTCAGCGCAGTTCGATTCAGCGGATCGCTGGGGAATCCGGAGGGGCCCGCTCGTGCACCGATTCAACCCGCCACCCGATTGGCCCGAGCCGCCGAGTGACACGTGGCGCCCACCCTTCGGCTGGCAGCCGGACCCGGAGTGGCCGGCCGCGCCGGCCGGCTGGGGCTTCTGGCTCAACCGCAGCGGCCGCCCGTCCAGCGGCCCGATCGGTGCCTACGGAGCTGTCGACGGAGGTCGCGTCGAGTTGGCCATCGCTGACCCCGGCCTGCTACTGATGCACTCCTGACGCTGAGCTGCTCCTGGCGTTCGGCGACGCTGAAGTGCTCCTGATTTCCCGCTGACTAGGCGCTGTCGGCCGGAGTGCGGCTCCCGTATGCCTTCAGCTGCGGGAGCCGCGGCCTGCCCTCTTATCGTTGTTCGATGTTATGTTATCAACGCAGATAACATCGGACCTGGAGGCGTGGGGTGGCGGGACCTGCCTGGATCGGCGTCGACCTCGGCACCCAGAGCGTGCGCGCCGTACTGGCCGATGCCCACGGCGCCGTTCTGGGGAGCGCGAGCCGACCACTCGTCAGCCACCGCGACGGCGTACGGCACGAGCAGGACCCGCAGACCTGGCTCACCGCGGTCGACGCGGTCCTCGCGGAAGTTCAGGGCTCGTCGATCGACGGCATTGCTGTCTGTTCGACCTCCGGCACCTTCCTGCTGACCGACCTGGATGGACATCCGGTCACCCCTGCGCTGATGTACGACGACGCCCGCGCCGCCGACCGTCGCGACCACATCGTGGACGCCGACCCGGATCGCTGGTCGACTGCGATGCAGCCGACCTGGGCGCTCCCGAAGATCCTCGCCCTCGTTGCTGACGGTTACGACCTCAGCACCCACCGAGTTGTCCACAGCGCCGACTTCGTCGCGGCGCACCTGGTCGGTCACCCGGTCGCGACCGACACGAGCCACGCGCTCAAGACCGGCTACGACCTGATCGCGAACGCCTGGCCGGCCGCCGCCTACGACAAACTCGGCCTGCCCCTCACCGCGTTCCCCGACGTCGTCCTCCCCGGCACTGAACTCGGCCGAACCCCTACCGGCATCCCCGTCTACGCCGGCATGACCGACGGATGCGCCGCCCAGATCGCCGCCGGCGCCCTCACCCCCGGCGCCTGGAACTCGGTCCTCGGTACGACGCTCGTCCTCAAGGGCGTCAGCAATGACCTCCTCGCCGATCCCACCGGAGCCGTCTACAGCCACCGTCACCCGGAAGGCGGCTGGCTTCCCGGCGGCGCATCCAGCACCGGCGCCGGCGTACTCACCGAACTCCTGCCCGGCAGAGATCTGGACGCCCTCGATCGAGCCGCCCGCGAACTCGGCCCGATCAACGCCGTCACCTATCCCCTCACCAAGACCGGCGAACGCTTCCCCTTCGTCGCTTCCCGGGCCGAACGCTTCACGCTCGGCGCGACCCCCGACGACCTGCACACGTACGCCGCTGTCCTGCAAGGAGTCGCATTCATCGAGCGACTCGCCTTCGAGCACCTGGTCGGCCTCGGCGCCGACCCGATCCGCTCGGTCTCGCTCACCGGCGGCGCCACCCGCAGCGGCTACTGGAACCAGCTTCGCGCCGACGTCCTCGGCGTACCGGTCGAGCTGCCTGCTGTTCCGGACCCGGCGTTCGGCATGGCGATCCTTGCCGCCTCGGGCGGCGCGCTCACCGAGACAGCGCGAAGAATGGTCCGCGTGGACCACATTCTCGAACCGCGCGGACAACGACTCGACGACCTGTACGCCGAGTTCGTCGCGGAGCTGGACAGTCGGGGGTATCGCGGATGAGGACCACGGTCGTCCTCGCCCGGCACGGCAGGACCCAATGGCACGACGGCAACCGGTACACCGGTTCCACGGACCTCCCGATCGACGAGGTCGGCGTACGACAGGCTCGGCAGCTCAGGGATTGGGCCATCGACTACGCGCCTGATGCGCTGTGGTGTTCCCCGATGCTCCGGGCTCGACAAAGCATCACACCGACCGCCGAGGCTTTAGGGCTCGAGCCGGTGGTGGACGGGCGCCTGCGCGAAGTGGACTTCGGTGAGGCCGAGGGGAAGATGCTCAGCGAACTCCCGCCGGCGGTGGCCAAGTCGTTCCAGCTGGATCCGGTCGGTCGGCACTTTCCTGGCGGGGAGGATCCCGCCGAGGCGGCCGAGCGGGTGTACGAGGTCTTCCACGAGATCGGACAGCGACACGAGGGGCAGAAGGTGTTCGCGGTCGCGCACAACACGCTGATCCGGCTGCTGGTGTGCAGGGTGCTCGGCGTGCGGCTCAACGACTACCGCAGACTGCTTCCTGCGCTCGGTCCCACGGCGCTGGTGCGATTCCGGTGGCAGGACGGCACAGTGGGTCTCGAGGCGTACAACTTGCCCCCTGTGATTCCTCCCGCACGAATGGAGACCCTGGCATGACATCGGATGTCGACGGCGACACCAGTGAACTGAGCCGTCCCGCCCGCCGGCAGGCCGAGATCGCGGCGTACGTCGTGAAGCACGGCTCGGTCTCGGCGAACGACCTGGTCGAGGCGTTCGGTGTGAGCGTGATGACGGTGCACCGCGATCTGGATGAGCTCGAACGCCAAGGCGTAGTGCGTAAGTACCGCGGTGGTGTGACCGCGCAGCCGACGAGCGTGTTCGAGAGCAACGTCGCGTACCGGCTGAACACGGCGACCGCGGAGAAGGCCGCGCTGGCACGGCACGCACGCGCGATGATCGAGCCGGGTATGTCGGTCATGCTGGACGACTCGACCAGCGCGCTGGCGCTGGTCGACCTGTTCGAGGGCATCACCCCGTTGACGGTGGCAACGAACTTCCTGCCGGCCATCAGCAAGCTGACCGAGCTCCGCGACATCACGCTGCTCGCGCTCGGCGGGATCTATTCGCCGACTCACGATTCGTTCGGCGGGATGCCTTGTGCGGAGGCGGTTGAGGCGCTGCACACGGATCTGTTGTTCTGCTCGGTGTCCGCGGTGTCGGCGACGCATGCGTTTCATCAGGAGGAGGAGATCGTTCTGGTGAAGCGGGCGATGCTCCGGTCGGCGCGGACCAAGGTGCTGCTGGTCGACCACGCCAAGCTGCAACGCACTGCCCTGCATCGGTTGGCGCCATTGACGGACTTTGATGTCGTGATCGTCGACGAGAAGACTCCGGACGACTTGATCATCTCGCTGCGCGACCACGGCGTAACCGTGGAGGTTGCCAAACTCTAGGAGGCGGGACCTGATGGACATTGGGGTCGATGTCGGCACGACCGTCACCAAGGCCGTTGCCTTCGACAACGACGGGCGACCGGTGGCTTCGGCATCCCGGCCCACCCGGCTGGTGCGGCCGGGTGTGGGTCGGTTCGAGCACGACACGTCTTCGATCGTTGCCTCAGTCAACGAAGTGGTGGGTGAGGTTGCCGGTTCGGTGGGGGATCGGCCTGGTGTCCTGGCGATCACCGCACAGGGTGATGGGCTGTGGTTGCTCGATTCTGACGGTACGCCGGTGCGGCCGGCGATCTCGTGGTTGGATGCGCGGAGCAGCGCGATCCTCGAGCGGTGGACGACGGATGGCGTGGCCGAGCGGGTGTTCCGGCGTACCGGCAATCGGATGTTTCCTGGTGCGTCCGGGCCGTTGTTGGCCGCGGTGGTCGCGGAGGAGCCGTCGGTGGTGGAGAGGGCCGGGACTGCGGCGTACTGCAAGGACGTGGTGATGCAGCAGCTCACCGGGGTGCGCGCGACCGATGTGTCCGATGCGTCCGCGCCGTTCCTTGATCCTCGGACGAATGCGTATGACGGCGAGGCGCTGGCGGCGACTGGGCTCGCGGACTTGCGGCACTTGTTGGCGCCGGTCGCGGCTGCCGGTCCGATAGGAGAGCTGCGGACTCCTTCGGTCGGATTGGCTTTAGGAACAAGGGTTTCTGCTGGTCCATATGACCTTCCTGCCGCTGCCGCGGGAGCTGGTGTTGATCAGACCGGCGATGCTTTGCTGACGGTCGGTACGACGCTTGCTTGTCAGGTGGTGACGCGTGAGTTGCCGGTCGATGGGGAGCCGGCCGGGTTGTTCCTAGGTACCTGGTCGCCTGGGGTTTGGTTGCGGGCGATGCCTGCGATGGTCGGTACGGCGGCGCTCGATCGGGTGCTCGCGCTCGTTGGGGTCGGGACCGATCAGCTGCCCTCGTTGCTCGCCGAAAGCTCGGTGGGCGCGGGTGGTGTGACCGTGCTGCCGTATCTGGCCGAAGCCGGTGAGCGTGCGCCGTTCGTCGACACCCGAGCGCGTGGAACGATCGATGGGATCTCGCTCTCCACGACAACGGCTGACCTGGTCCGCGCGACCTGCGAGGGGATTGCGTACGCCGCTCGGCACTGTCTGGACGCGGCTGGGTGGACGGGCCGGGTGACTGTGTGCGGCGGGGGAGCGCGGAGCAAGGAGTGGACTCAGATCCTCGCGGACGTGTTGAACGCGCCACTGCATACAGCTTCGGCAGAACAGGTTGCTGCCCGTGGTGCGGTGATCTGTGCCCGCCGAGCGGTTGATTCTGCCGTTGGTCCGGAGTGGATCGCGGAGACACGGCAGGTTGATCCCGATCCGGCCCGTGCGGCCTTCTATGCCGAGGGATACGACCACTATCTACGCCGCATCGAGGCCGCTCGTCCCCGCTGGTCCGACCCAGCTCCCACCTTTACTCCAGGAGTTTGATGAGAACCGTTACTACGTTGCTCGCGGGGGACCACTTCGTCCGCAACGACCTGCTTGTCTCGGCGCTATCTGGTTTGAAGGAAGTGAGCTTCGACTTCCGCGAGATCACCCTGCCGTGGCCATTGACGCCGTACGGACGAGTTGCTGAGGTGGACGAGGCGAGCGACGCCGAGGATCAACTGATCGCCGCGCTTCCTGGGGTTGAGTTGGCGATCACTCAGATGGGTCCGTTCACTGAACGGGTATTGGACTCGGCACCTGATCTGCGGTTCCTGGTGGTCTGCCGTGGTGGTCCGGTCAACGTGAACGTGCCTGCGGCAACTAAACGCGGGATCACGGTCGCATCCACTCCAGGACGCAATGCGGTCGCGGCTGCAGAGCATGCGGTCGCCCTGATGATGAGTGCCCTGCGCAACCTTCCTCGGCTGCAACGCACGCTGGAGCAGGGCGAATGGCGCAGCGACCTGTATGCATATGAGGAATGCGGCCTGGAGCTCGACGGCTCAACCGTCGGCTTGATCGGGTACGGCGCGATCGGCCAACGGGTCGCCCGCGTGATGCTTGCCTTCGGCGCCCAGGTGCTGGTCGCCGATCCGTTTGTCGACAAGTCTCCGGACGGGATCGAGTTGGTCGAGTTGGACGAGCTCCTCCGCCGATCTGATGTAGTCAGCCTGCACGCGCGCCTGACCGACCAGACCCGCAACATGATCGGCGCCGACCAGATCGCATTGATGCCACCAGGCGCCGTACTGGTCAACACCGCCCGCGGCGGCCTCCTCGACTACGACGCCGCCGTAGACGCCCTAGAGTCGGGCCATCTGGGCGCAGCCGCCTTCGACGTCTTCCCGGTAGAACCGATCCCCGCCAGTTCCCGCCTCCTAACCGCCCCCAACCTAGTCATCACCCCCCACCTAGCTGGCGCCACCCGCCAAACCGCCCACCGAGCCGCCACCCTCGCCACCGAAGCAGTAGCCACCTACCTAGCAAACAACGTCTAGCCGCCCACTTCCTCCGCGCCAGCCCGCCCACCTCCGGCAGCGCGCTGGTGAGCTGGCCAGCCTCTCCGCCCGTGACGCCCGTCCTCCAGGCCATCACAATCCCCGGACCGCGCCGACCCTGAGCGCAATCGCCCAACCGACTCCGATTGTGATGGCCTGGAGCTCCGCCGTCCGATGCCCACCAACGAACGCCGCCCCGCCCGCATGCCCCCGCCGCATACACCCGCCCGCCTGCCTGTCGCCCGCAAGGCGGGCGTGGCGTGGGTCACACCGTTCGGTGTGTGAATTTGTTCTTCCGTGGAAGATAAATGTGTGATTGCCTTGGGTTATGGGAATCAGCATCGGCGTGGTCGGCGCCGGCCAGTTTGCTCCTTCGTTCCTGCGGCTGTGGTCCGCGCACCCGGATGTCTCGGACGTGCGCCTGACCGACGTCGTACCCGAACGGACCGCCGAGATGGCGGCCGAACAGGGGATCGCGCTCACCTACCAGTCGTTCGAAGAGATGCTCGCGTCCGATGTCGACGCGATCGCGATCTTCACGCAGCGCTGGCTGCACGGCGAGATGGCGATCCAGGCGCTCGAGGCCGGCAAGCACGTGTACTCGACGGTCCCGATGGCGATCGAGGCGGATCAGATCGCCCGCATCATCGAGCTGGTCAAGGAGACCGGACTCACCTACATGATGGGCGAGACCAGCTTCTACTACCCGTCGTCGGTCTACTGCCGCCAGAAGATCGCCGACGGCGCCTTCGGCCGGATCTTCTATTCCGAGGGTGACTACGTCCACGACATGGACCTCGGCTTCTACGCCGCGTACCAGTACAGCGGCGGTGACGACTGGAAGAAGACCGCGTCGTTCCCACCCATGCTCTATCCGACGCATGCCGTCGGCAACGTTCTCTCAACGACCGGCCAGCACGCCACGCACGTCTCCTGCATCGGCGTGAAGGACGACCGCGGCGACGGTGTGTTCGACAAGGAAGTCAGCCAGTTCGACAACGACTTCAGCAACGCGACCGCACTCTTCAAGCTCGCCGACGGCGGCGTGATGCGCACCAACGAGATGCGCCGCGTCGGCTACCCGTCCCACATCCGCGAGTCCCGACTGCGCGTCTTCGGCACCGAAGGCAGCTTCGAGCAGCTAGCCACCACCACGCTCTGGCAAAACAAAGTGGGCGTAGAAGACGTCAGCCATCTGATGGAGACCGAGCCCAGCGGCTCGTACGACGACGCCGACCTGGCAAACGTAGACCCGGCCCTCCGCGACGCCTTCCGCTCCGGCCTCTCCCCGGTCCACGACCGCACCCGCCTTCCCAAGGAATTCGCCGGCCTCCACAACGGCCACGAGGGTTCCCACCACTTCCTGGCCGACGACTTCGTCCGCGCAGTAGCCGACAAAACCCTGCCCCCCATCAACGCCTGGATCGCCGCCCGATACACCCTCCCCGGCATCTACGCCCACCAATCAGCCCTCCAAGGCGGCGTACAACTAGAAATCCCCGACCACGGAGACGCACCGATCTAACCCCCGCGCGGCACGCGGGTGGGTAAATCCCCCCGCGTGCTCCGCGGACGACTCCGTTCGTCGCTCCGCTCCTCACCGCGCCCACTACGCGCGCTCCCACCCACCCCCCGGCTACCGCCGGTGCACCTCCTGCAGGGCCACCCGCCGGCGCTCTCCCGGCTGCCGCCGGGGTTGTTTCGACTACCGCCGGTTCTGCGGGCTGCCGCCCGATCCTGCCGCTGCCGCGGCGGTCATCTGGGCTGTGGGTGGGTAGGTCAGGACGTCGTAGATCGACCACGGCGGACTCAGCAATGGTGAACTTGGAGTGCCGGGCGCTGAGCGACCGGCAAGGCATGATGTCGGCATGGACAGCTCGGCGATCCGTACGGCGTTCGAGGACGTCTTCGACCAGGCCATCGTGTTTCATGGCTTTGCCAAGCACATACGCGACTACGACGTCTTCATCCATGTCATCGCCGACCCACGTACGGGCATTGAACCCGAACATTTGCGCTACCGATTTACTCACTGCGTACGAGCGACGACAACGACGGCGATTCGCCGCGACGTCTGGAAGCGATCCCTCGACGAACGCCTGCTTGACTACGACAGCTACCTGGCCGCCGACGACCTTGACGGCTACGTGTGGGGCGTCGATTGGCAGCTCTCGTACCCAGGGTTCTCCTTGCTCGACCAGTCGGCCGAGGCGGATCAATGGTCTGCAGACCTGGGCATTCCGTTTCATGAAGCCAGGATCGAGACCAACGGTCACGATGTGGGCCTGGTCTTCTCCGACCTGCGGGTCGACCGGGTCGCACCCGGGCACAGCCCGTTCGTCGTTCCGGCAGGCGGCCCCTGACGCAAAGATTCCGCTGCCCTGACGTCCGCTACTGCACGATGATGCACTCCTCTTTCAACAGCCGTTGAAAGACGTCTGACAGCACGTGAATTACTGTCATAGACAGCTCGAAGGTATCTAGTCTGGCTACTTAGACACGTCGCCTGACAGTCCTGCCATGCGCGCTACCTGGTATCCGAAGTGGCTACTTGGGAGGCTCACATGACAGCTTCGGCGCGAGCCCTGTCACGCGCCTTAACCATTCGGTCGCCAACCTCGAGCCGTGTCAACCCACCCTGTCGTGCAGTTACTCAGATGCGTTCGATCCTGATGTCGGCGTGGTTGAGGGTTGCGACGTAGGAGGTCAGGTCACCGGGATCGGTGGTGAGAACCTGGGCGGGCACGTGCAGGGCTGCGGTCACGACGACGAGAGCGTCTACTGCGTCTGGGCGCTTCTTGCCCGGCAGCAGGGCCTTGGCGAGCATTGCTCCGGCCCGCTGGTACGAGTCCAGAGTTGCGGTTCTTGCGCAGGCCACGCACTCAACGGACGCCGCGGCTCTTCCTTGCATCGGCGCAGCCGAACCCCGAGCTTGTGGGACGGTGCAATCCTTCAGGTATCCGCTGAAGGCGTGCACCGTCTTGGGGTCAGGTCGCCAAGCCTGTGCCAGGACCGGACCGATGATGATTGGCCTGTGCTGAGCTGTTCGCAGTCCGCGATGCAAGGTCAAAGCCACTGCATCACCACTCAGCATCGCAAGGAGCATGCCGGTGTCGTAGACGACAGTACGAGCAGTCACGCGACGTCGGCTCGGTCCGAGCCGAGCGCCGAGGCGAGGATCCTGCGGACCTGGGCTTGCTCCTCGGCCGTCAGGTCTTCGAAGACAGGCAGGCTAGGCGTCTCGAGTGTTGCGGCCTCATCCAGCGCGGCGGCGTTGTCATTGTCGAGTGGGGCGAAGACCGCCGCCGCGGCGTCATCCGCCGCCATCTGTGCCGTGGCGGCGGCAATGATGTAGCCGGAAACGTCCATGCCGGCGGCGTCGGCGTGTGCCTTCACTGCAGCATGAACCTGGGGGTCCGTCGAGATACTGAAGCGCATGTTGGCCATGACCCCAGCGTAACACGCAATGTTACGGTGCCGTCGGGTGGTCGAATATCCTCGGCGCCGGCGTGGCCGCGCTGGCGCTTGCTGTAAGGCGCGTTCGCAAGCTGGTCGAAGTACCAGGCTCGCGCCTGTTCTCGCCAGCGCGACGAGGACCTGCGCGGTAGCCGGGAGCCTGGCTCGGGATCCGGACATGAAATCGGAATGGCCTGGTACGCGCATCAGGCCGTTCTGCCCACGTCGGCTCCCTTGACGGAGCGAGCGGTCACGCAGAACGCGCGAAACCCGGCCGACTCACCGTCCGGAGAGCTGCCGGGTTCACTTTCGAGGGCTACCGCCCGCGACGTGTTCATGATGACGCATCGGGCCGCCGGGTCAACCGATTTGCCGCAGTTGTAGTCCGGTTCACGCAGCTGGACTGATCGGTGGGATACGGCGGAGGTGATAGAGCACCCGTCGATCAGACATGACACCAAATTTAGGACAAGGGCGTCGGTCTACTCGGCGGCTGTGGCGCGGATCATCACGGTGAGAAGGGGTGAGGACGGGGCGGTTGGCTCTGGCCGATGTCTTCGTATTTCCAGGTACAGCCAAGACTTGATCGGCCCGGGCGGTAGCGGTCTGGTGCGGTAGTTCTGGGGACTTCGGCTTGGGATGCAACCTGATGGCGTGGGCCACGCATCATTCGGGGGACATGGAGAGTGGAGGTGCGCGGATGGCGGAGCGGGACAAGACATTCGTCGAGTTCGTGGAGGCGGCGATTCCGTCGCTGCGGAGGACGGCGTACCTGATCGCTGACGATCGGCACAAGGCGGATGATTTCGTCCAGGAGACGCTCTACAAGCTGTATCTCGCCTGGCCGAAGGTGCAACGGGCCGACAACCCGTTCGCCTACGCCCGCCGGATGTTGATCAATGTCACGTACGCGGCGGGCCGGCGTTCCTGGCGTCGGGAGATAGCGAGCGCTGACGTCCCTGAACGCACGGTTCAGAGTGCCGACTTCGCGGCCGGGCACGCGGAACGTGACGAAGTGCTCGAGGCGCTGCGCGCACTGGGGCCACGGCAGCGTGCCTGTGTCGTCCTGCGGTACTACGAGGACCTCTCGGTCGAGCAGACCGCGGAGATCCTCGGATGCTCGAAGGGCACGGTCAAAAGCCAGGCCGCCCGCGGCCTCGACACTCTCCGCAAGGCCATCGATCGGCGACGGAGTCCGGCGCTGTGAAGGAGAACGAGATGGAAGACACCCGCGAGGTCAGCGCTGAGCTACACCGCCTGGCAGATACCGGACCAAACGATCACTTCGACACCACAGCGGTTCTCGTCCGAGGCCGCCGTAGCCTGCGGCGCAGACGGTTCTTGGGCGCGGGCGGCGCTGTCGCCGGCGTCGCCGCGGCAGCTCTCGCTGTCACCCTCATCCCCAACCTGGCCGGCGTCGGCAACGACCCCGGCGTGGCCGGCGGCACTGACACCGAGAACTCCCAGTTCAGCGCGGTCCCGGGCATCCCTCGCGGCGAGGACGGAGCCGGACAGCGGATCTCCGAGCAAGAGGCCGTACGACGCTGCGCCCTGAGATACCCCGGCATGAATGGCTCGATGAAGGAAAAGTCCGGCTTCCGGTCGGTCAGCTCGCGCGTCTACCTGCAGAAGGCCCGCGGGGGAGGGGCCCCGGAGGAGCTGTACTGCACGATCCCGGGTGGGGACAAGCCGTCCGCCGAGCTGGTCGCGGCTGCGAAGGCGGATCCGTTCCCGAACGACACGGCCGGCAAGCTTCGCAATTGCTCGGTGGACGCTTGGGTCGACATGACCAAGTGGCACATCCTGGTGTCGGACCGGTTGAATGCGGCCACCAAGAGCTACCCGGGATTCAGCCGCGAACAACTGATCGCCGTCTCACCGTCCGGCAAGACGGCGATCTCCTGCGGCATCTCGGCGGACCCGAGGGGAGGCGTCGGCTACGGCTGGGCGGTCACCGGCTTGCGCCTCGACGACCTCGGTGCGGACTACCCGCGGATGCAGCGGCCCGACGGGACCTTCGTCACGGAGATCGGCAGAATTACTGTCCAGGGCAAGGACTGCGGCCCCACGGCCGGCGGCCTTAGCTGTGGCCAGTCGCTGCCTGTGGGTTGGGGGCACGCGCCGGCGAACACCGCGAAGGTCGTCGTACAGGTCGGCTCCGGCCCGGCATACGACGCACCCTTCAAAGACGGCTGGTACACCTTCACCGCCCTGGACAAGACCCGCCACACCATGCTGCGTGACCCGCTGACGGTCAGGGCGTACGACAAGGACGGAAAGCTCCTCAGCAAGCTCTACCCCGAAAAGTGACCGAGTCGCCGGCCCGGACCACACCCGGGCCGGCGTTCGGCGGATGCGCTCCCAGGCACGCGACGCACCGGCGATCAGCGGGTGGGGGGTGGGAGCGCGGCGGCGCGCTCGGTGAGGTACGGAGCGACGAACGAAGCCGCCCGCGGAGCACGCGGGGGAGGACCTGCCCGCCCGCAGTTCCCGGCAGATTTAACCCCTTACGGCGATCTCGTCCAGGTCTTCCCAGGGGAGGACGTGTACGACGATGGTCGGTAGGCCCTCCAGTTCTGCGCGGAGTAGCCGGTGGATGCCGTCGAGGATGGTGAGGCGGCCGTTGGCTCGGCGTACGACGTGGAGTGGCTGGCGCGAGTCTGCGGCCAGCACCCGGTCCCACTGCTCGTGATACTTCGCGGGGTCGGCCGCGACCTCACGTGGGGTGACCTGGAACGGGCGTCCGTCGTACCTCCAGAACGGTAGGTCCAAGTGGTGGGCGAGGTCGGAGACCCGGACGCTGATCATCAGCAGGTCCAGCCGGTGGAGCTGGTCGAGGTCCCACTCGAGGTCGAGGATGTACGCCGTCAGTTCCGGCGGGATCGCCAGTGGGAACGGGCGTCGGGTCACTCGTAGATCTTGCGGAGGCGGAGGGTCATGGAGTTCTCGATGTGGGCAGTCATCGCGGACTCGGCCGCGGCGGGGTCGCCCGAAGTAATCGCGTCGACCAGGGTGTGGTGTTCGGTGAGGACCTCGGGCCCGATATCGCGGTCGTAGTGCAGCCGGAAGATATGCAAATGGCAGTGCGTACGCTCGAACGCCGACCGCACCTGCTGACTCCCCGACAGCCCGGCGATCAACAGGTGGAAGCGGTTGTCGTGCACGGTGAGCGACTTGTAGCCGGCGTAGTCGACCGATGTCGGCTCGACCGCGGTCGCCAGCTCGGCGCGGAGGCGGGACCGGCCGTCGTCGTCGATGAGTTCGGCGGCCCGGCGGGCCGCCCACGGCTCGAGCAGCAGGCGGAAGCGGTAGAGATCGTCGAACTCCGACAACGTCAGCAGCGGCGTCGCCCGGTATCCCTTCAGCGGCTCCTTCACCGCGAGCCCCTCGGACTCCAACCGTGCCAGCGCCTCGCGCACCGGCGTCGACGACACCTGGAACTCGCGCGCCAGCCCGTCGATCGAGATCCGCGCGCCGGGCCGGATGACGTGGTCCATCAGCATCGTCTTGATCGCTTCGTACACGTCGTCGGCCAGCATCTGGCGCCGCAACAGCCGCCGGTCGGCTGGCTCGGTCATCGCACCTCTCCGGATCCTGGTCGCGGTCTTGACCCACCGGTCTGGTTTCGACAGGGTGGCAGTGGTAATCATGCATCATGCACGATTCGAGCCCGGCGTAGCTACGGGAAGGCAGAAAATGGTGAGGTTCGACCAGGCCGGTGTCCTGCCAGAGCCGGGGGACAACGTCGCGATCGCCTCCCGCCGCCTCGAGGCCGGCACCGAGATCGACCTCGGCGGGCACAAGGTCGTCCTGCCACACACGGTCCTCGAGGGTCACCGCTTCGTGGTCGCGCCGGTCGCGCCGGGCGAAGCGCTCACCTCCTGGAACACCCCCTTCGCCCGTGCGAACCGCGACCTCGTCCCAGGCGACTACGTGTGCACGCCGAGCAGCCTCGCGGCGGTCACCGCCCGTGGGGTCGACGGCCTGCCGACCGAGCCGTCGGCGACCAACGAACCCCTCGATCCGTACGAGCTCGACGAGTCCGCGCTGACCTTCGGCCAGCAGGTCATCAGCGTCGAGCAACCCGGCACCTTCCTCGGCTACCCCCGCGCGCAAGGTCCGGCCGGCACCCGCAACCACGTGGTGCTGCTGGCGACCAGCTCCCGCAGCAGCGGGTTCGTCACCGAGCTCTCCCGCCGCTTCGACGCAGCGGCCGCCGGCGACGGCGTCGTACCGGTCGCTCACACCGAAGGCGGCGAGGACGAGGTCCCGAACAACCTGCACTTCCTGCTCGCCACGCTCGCCGGGTTCACCCTCAACCCGAACGTCGGCGCCGTCCTGATCGTGGACACCGACGACGACGTGGTCTCCGGCCAGGCGATCAAGGACTTCATGGCGGAGCACGACTACCCGTCGATCAAGGTGCCGCACGCGTTCTTCACCCGCCGGGCCGGATTCGAGCACGACCTCACCGAGGCCGGCGCCCTGGTCGAGCCGTGGCTGCCGATCGTCGACAACCAGACCCGCGCCGAGGTCCCACTCGCCGACCTCAAGATCGCCTTGCAGTGTGGCGGATCCGACGCCTTCTCCGGCATTTCCGCCAACCCGCTGGCGGGCCAGGTCAGCGCGGAGGTGATCAGGCACGGCGGCACCGCCGTACTCGCGGAGACCGATGAGCTGATCGGCGCCGAGCCGTACGTGCTGAAGAACGTCCGCGACCTCGCGACCGCACGACGGTTCCTCGGCATCATCGACTCGTTCAAGGAACGCGTCGGCTGGCACGGCCACACCGCCGAGGGAAACCCGTCCGGCGGCAACGTCTATCGCGGCCTCTACAACATCGTCCTCAAGTCGATCGGCGCCGCCCGCAAGCTGCCGCGCGAGGTCCGCCTCGACCACGTCATCGAGTACGGCGAACCGCTGCCCGGCAGTGGTTACATCTTCATGGACAGCCCCGGCAACGATCTCGAATCCGTCGCCGGTCAGATCGGCAGCGGCTGCAACCTCATCTTCTTCACCACCGGAAACGGTTCGATCACCAACTTCCCCTTCGTCCCCACGCTCAAGTTCGTCACGACGAGCGCCCGGTACGAGCGCCTGCACGCCGAGATGGATGTCGATGCCGGCCGCTACCTCACGGGTACGTCGATGGCCGAGCTCACCGCGGACACGTTCGACCTGACGATCCGCGTTGCGTCCGGCGAGCCGAGCGCGGGGGAGCGGGCCGGCCACAGCCAGGTGTCGATCTGGCGCAACTGGAAGCAGAGCGGCCCGCGCGAAGGCATCTCGGTCAGCACCGACGGCCGGATGAGCCGCAAGCTCAGTGACCTTCCCGCCGAGGATCGCGACGCTCCCCTCGACGGTCTTCCCCTGGAGGGTCTGACCTCAGACGCCCGCACGTACGCCCGGCTTCTGCAGGTTGACGACCGGCTGGTGCCGGAGGCGGTCGGGCTGATTCTGCCGACGAGCCTGTGCTCCGGGCAGATCGCATTGCGGCTGGCAGCCCAAGCAGAGTTGGAGAAATGGGCGGGCGACGCGGTCACCCGGATGGTTGCCCTCCCGCACACCGAGGGTTGTGGCAGCAGCGGCGGCGCGTCCGAGGAGACGTTCGCCCGCATCATGCTCGGTTACCTCTTGCACCCGAATACGCGGATGGCCTTGCTGTTGGAGCACGGCTGCGAAAAGACCCACAACGACTACTTCCGCTCGCGTCTCGTTGAGGCAGGCAAGGACCCGTCGCGCTTCGGTTGGGCCAGCATCCAGGCCGACGGCGGGCTCGATGCCGTCGGCATCAAAGTCAAAGACTGGTTCAACAGCTTCGACCTGCAAGCACCGATCGAGCAGCGCGGGGATCTCGGCGCGCTCACGATCGGGCTGGAAGCCCGCGGCGGCTTGTCCGGCGAGACGGCCGAGGCGCTGGCCCTGATCGGCCGGGAGATCGTCGGCTCCGGCGGTTCCGTCGTACTGTCGTCGCGCGGTTCGCTCCTCGCCGACGCGGACTTCCGTGCCGCTGCGTTCGGGTCGACGGATGAGGTCGGGCCGACGATCGCACATGGGCAGCGACCTGCTCAGCCGGGATGGCAGGTGATGCGGATGCCTGGCACGGACTGGATGGAGACCGCGACCGGCTTCGGTGCTTCCGGCGTTCAGCAGATCCTCGCTCATGTTGCCGGCGGCACCTTGTCGGCACAGCGGTTCGTGCCGGTTGTTGAGTTCAGCAACGATGCCGCGACGGTCGCGACGTACGGCGACGACCTGGATGCCGTCGCCACCGGCGATGCCGCGGATCAGGCCCGGATCGGCCTGGACACCATCGCGGCGGTCGCGAGCCGCCAGCTCGTCCCCAAGGCGGTTGCCTCTGGCAACGTCGGCTTCCAGATCACCCGCGGTCTCCTCGGCACCTCGATGTGAAGGGTTTGCATATGCACTTGGTCCGTTACCAGTCCCCGGAAGGGCGGCCGGTTGTTGGTGTGAGTACCGGTGACACGGTGGCACCGGTCGAAGGCATCGACAGCGTCGCGGAGCTGCTGCGACTGCGGTTGGATGACCTCAAGGCCGCGGTCGGCAAGGTGGGCGAGGCCGTGCCGGCTGACGGACTCACCTTCCTGCCGCCGCTCGACGGGCGCGGTGAGGTCTGGTGTGCGGGCGTGACCTATGAGCGGTCGCGCGGCGCGCGGATGGAGGAGAGCACCGAGCAGTCCGTGTACGACAAGGTCTACACCGCCGATCGGCCCGAGCTGTTCCAGAAGGCGCCGGCCTGGCGGGTTGTGGTCGACGGCGAGCCGGTCGGGATCCGGACCGACTCGGGTCACGACGTACCGGAGCCGGAGCTCGCGGTCGTTGCCAACAGCCACGGTGAGATTGTCGGGTTCACAGTCTGCAACGACATGAGTTCGCGGTCGATCGAGGGCGTCAACCCGCTCTACGTGCCGCAGGCCAAGCTGTTCGCCGGTGGGTGCGCGCTGGCGACCGGGATCCGGCCCGTCTGGGAGGTGGCGAATCCGAAGGACCTGACCATCGATCTCGTCATCGAACGCGCCGGCGACGAGGTGTTCGCGGGTACGACGTCAACCGCGAAGCTCGTGCGTGAGCTCCAGGACCTGATCGACGCACTCTTCCTGCCGAACGACTTTCCCGACGGCGTGATCCTCGCAACCGGCACCGGGATCGTGCCGGAGCTGGACTTCACGCTGGCCGACGGCGACGTCATCACGATCACCATCGCCGAGGTCGGCACGCTGACCAACACAGTAGCTACCGGCCGCGAACCCTTTGCTTTCCTGGCCAAAGACAACCTGGAGGAGAAGCGATGACCCCGGACACAACGCCTGCTGAGCTTGAGAACGCTCTTGCTGAGGCTACGGCGGCTGCTCCGGCGTTGGCGGCGAGCGAACCCAATGTCCGCGCGGGATGGATTCGTGCAGTGGCGGATGCGCTCGATGCCGCGGCGGATGAGTTGGTGCCGATCGCGATCCGGGAGTCGTCGCTGCCGGAGCCGCGGCTGCGTGGCGAGGTCGCCCGCAGCACCGGTCAGCTGCGGATGTTCGCCGACGCCCTGGCAGAAGGTTCGCTGCTCGAGGTCATCATCGACACAGCGGACGCCCAGGCCAAGCCGGTCCCACGCCCCGACCTCCGGCGAGTCTTGGTCCCACTCGGCCCGGTCCTGGTGTTTGCCGCGAGCAACTTCCCGTTCGCGTTCAGCGTCTGCGGCGGCGACACCGCCTCTGCGCTGGCGGCCGGTTGCCCAGTGATCGTCAAAGCACACCCCGGCCACCCAGAGCTCTCCGCCCGCACCGCCGCAGTGATGATCGAGGCGCTGCACACAGCAGGCGCCCCGGATGGTTCGTTCGGCCTGATCCAAGGTTTCGACGTCGGCGTCACCGCGCTGAAGGACCCGCGCATCACGGCCGCAGGCTTTACCGGCTCGGTTCCGGCCGGTAAGGCACTCCACGAGATCGCAGTCACCCGCCCAGAGCCCATCCCGTTCTACGGCGAGCTGGGCAGCCTGAATCCGGCCTTCGTCACCCAAGCCGCAGTCGATGCCCGAGGCAAGGACATCGCCACCGGGTACGTCGGCTCGTTCACCCTCGGTGTCGGCCAGTTCTGCACCAAGCCCGGCCTCCTCTTCCTCCCGGCCGGACACGGCCTCCAGCAACAGTTGACCGAGGCCGTCACCGGTGTCGCCGAGGCGCCGATGCTGAACGACCGGATCAAGGACGCCTTCAGCTCCGGCCTGGATCGCCTGGAGAAGATCGACGGCGTGAGGGTCTGGGCCTCGGCCGGCGCAACGTTGCTGCAGACAACGGTCCCCGAGCTGCTCACCCGTCGCGACGAAATTCTCGAGGAGTGCTTCGGCCCGGTCTCGATCGTGGTCGAATACGCGTCACCCGACGAGCTGCGATCCGCGATCGAAGCGTTCGAAGGCAATCTGACCGCGACGCTTCACGCCGAGGACTCCGACGCCGACTTCGCGCGAGAGCTGTTGCCGTTGCTAACGGCAAGGGCTGGTCGCGTGCTCTGGAACGGCTGGCCGACCGGCGTCGCGGTGTCCTGGGCGCAGCATCACGGCGGCCCGTTCCCGTCGACCGTCGGCTCGATCCACACCAGCGTCGGGGTGACTGCGGCCCGGCGGTTCCAGCGTCCGGTCGCGTACCAGGACGCTCCCGATGCCGTGCTTCCCGACGTACTGAAGGACTCGAACCCGGCCGGCATCAGCCGGCGGGTCAACGGATCCGTGACCACAGGCGAGGTGTCGCGATGACCGATCTGTCCGCGAACGAACCGACGGTCGACGAGCCTGATCAGCCCATCGGGCGGCGGAGTTTCGACCACTGGTTCGGTGAGAAGGGCCGCAACGGGTTCATCCACCGGTCCTGGATGAAGTCGCAGGGCTTCTCCGAGGAGGCGTTCGACGGCCGCCCGGTGATCGGGATCGCCAACACCTGGTCCGAGCTCACCCCGTGCAACGCGCACCTACGCCGGCTGGCCGATTCGGTCAAACGGGGTGTCTGGCAGGCGGGTGGGTTCCCGCTCGAGTTCCCGGTGATGTCGCTCGGGGAGACGTTGCTGCGGCCGACCGCGATGCTGTTCCGCAACCTGCTCAGCATGGACGTCGAGGAATCCCTGCGCGGCAACCCGATCGACGGCGTCGTCCTGCTGACCGGCTGCGACAAGACCACACCTGGTTCGATCATGGGCGCCGCGAGCGTCGACCTGCCGACGGTCGTCGTGACCGGCGGACCGATGCTGAACGGCAAGTTCCGCGGCTGCGACATCGGTTCCGGTACGGCGGTTTGGCGCTTCACCCAGGACCTCAACGCGGGCCGGATGTCGGCCGAGGACTTCGCTGCGGCCGAAGCGGGTCAGTCGCGCAGCAACGGCCACTGCATGACCATGGGTACGGCGTCCACGATGGCCTGCATGGCCGAGGCGCTCGGTCTGCAGTTGACCGGATCCGCGGCGATCCCCGCGGTCGACTCGCGCCGTTACGTGATCGCCCAGAAGTCTGGGCAACGCATCGTCGAGATGGTGAAGGAGGACCTCAAACCGAGCGACATCCTCACCCGTGACGCCTTCGCGAACGCTGTCCGAGCCAACGCTGCGATCGGCGGCTCGACGAACTTCGTGATTCACCTGCTGGCCATCGCCGGCCGCGTCGGCGTCGAGCTGACGCTGGACGACATCGACGAGTGGGCGCGCGGCGTGCCGTGGCTCGTCGACCTGCAGCCATCGGGCAAGTACCTGATGGAGGACTTCTACTACGCCGGCGGTCTGCCCGCGGTGATGAAGGAGATCCTGCCGCTGCTCAAGACCGAGGCGATCACCGTCACCGGAAAAACGATCGGCGAGAACGTCGCGAACGCCGAGCGGATCGAGGCGACCTATCCGGGCGCCGCTCCGGGCAGCCAGACCTACGCGGTGATCCGGCCGGTCGGAGACCCGCTGGGTAGCGGTGCGGGGACCGCCGTACTGAAGGGGAATCTGGCACCTGACGGCGCCGTCATCAAGCAGTCGGCCGCGTCCGAGCGACTCTCCCGGCACCGCGGCAAGGCGCTGGTGTTCGCGAGCATCGAGGAGTACGACAAGGCGGTCGAAGATCCGGAACTGGACGTCGACGAGGACACCGTGCTTGTGCTGCAGAACTCGGGCCCGCGGGGCTATCCCGGAATGCCCGAGGTCGGGAACATGACCATCCCGCGCAAGCTCGCCGAAATCGGCGTGGACGACATGGTGCGGATCTCGGACGCGCGGATGAGCGGTACGGCGTACGGCACCGTCGTACTCCATGTCACGCCGGAAGCGGCTGTTGGCGGGCCGCTTGCGCTGGTGCGGACCGGTGACTGGATCGAGCTCGACGTACCGGCTCGGCGCTTGCATCTGGATGTGTCCGACGAGGAGTTGGAGAAGCGCCGGGCGGATTGGCAGCCGCCGACGCCTCCGACCGACCGCGGCTGGGCCCGCCTGTACGTCGACCACGTGACCCAGGCCAACCAGGGCTGCGACCTGGACTTCCTGGTCGGCCGCACCGGCTCAGCAGTAGCGCGACAGAGCCACTGATGAGCTGGGGACCCTTCGAGGCTGTCCGCGGGCTGCGACCGGCAGGCGTACTCCCGCAGGTCACGCCGGTTCGCCGCATCCTCACCGATCTGCCGACCTCGCACGATCCGTACACCGACGCACAGGCCGCACTCGAACCCCTGCGCGAGCGGATCCGGCCTGGTACGCGGATCGCGGTGACCGCGGGCAGCCGAGGGATTCAGGACCTGGTGCCGGTGGTCAAGGCGGCGGTGGACTGGCTGAAGTCGGTCGGTGCGACACCGTTTGTCGTGCCGGCGATGGGGTCGCACGGCGGGGCGACGGCGGACGGGCAGCGCGAGATGCTGGCCGGCCTCGGGATCATGCCGGAGTCGGTCGGATGCCCGGTCGAGGCGACGATGGAGACCGTGGTCGTCGGCACGTTGGAGGACGGTACGCCGGTGCACCACGACGCCCTGGCCGCCAAGGCCGACGGAGTGCTCCTGGTCAACCGAGTCAAGCCACACACGGACTTCCGGGGTCCGATCGAGAGCGGTATCGCGAAGATCCTCGCGATCGGGTTGGGTAACCACGCAGGTGCTGCCGCCTTGCATGCGGGCGGGATCCCCTCGTTGGGTGTGGCCATCGAAGCCGCGGCCCGGATGGTCGTTGCGCAGGGCAAGATACTCGGCGGCCTGGCGATCCTCGAGAACGCCCACGAGCGGACCGCCACCGTCGAGTTCCTGGAGCCCGACGGGATCGCCGGACCGGCCGAGAATGCCTTACTCCAAAGGGCTTCGAGCCTACTCGGGCGGTTGCCGTTCGACTCGTTGGACGTCCTGGTGGTGGACGAGATGGGTAAGGACAAGTCTGGCGCCGGCATGGACACGAACGTGATCGGCCGGTGCTGGGTGCACGGGATCCCCGAGTTCGAATCGCCGTCGATCGCGGCGATCAGTGTGCACTCGCTGTCTCCGGCGTCGCACGGAAACGCATCCGGGCTGGGGTTGGCCGACGTCATCCCGGCTCGGCTCCTGGACCAGATCGACATCCAGGCAAGCTATGTGAACGCGCTGACCTCCGGCGCCGGTGGAGCGCGCCGATCCCGGCTGCCAATGGTGATGGAGGATGACGAGGCCGCCGTACTCGCCGCCGTGACGATGTGCGGCCGGCGAGACTGGTCCGAGCTGCGGCTGGCCCGGATCAAGGACACGCTGTCCCCGAACGAATTGCTGGTGACCCCGGCCTTGCTGGCCGAGGCTGCCGACCGGTTCGACCTGGAGATCACCGGTACGGCGCGCGACCTGACGTTGGCGGGGAAGCTCGGATCCTGGAGCGAGAGATGAACCTTCGCGAAGCACGGGCTCTGCTGACCGATCGCGGGTTCGGGCCTGGGGCCCCGTCTACTGCGACGTTCCCGGACGGTTCGCCGTACCGGGTCGAGATCCCTTCCTGTGAAGGACCCGCGGTGATGGCTGCGGTCCTGGAAGAGGCGAAGACGCGCGGCGTCCAGGTCGACCGGGTGTCACAGGGCAGTGGCGTGATGATGCTGACCGATGCCGAGATCCAGGAGATGCTCTCGCTCGGCGCGACCGCCGGTGTCGAGGTCTGTCTGTTCCTCGGGCCGCGCGGTGCCTGGGATATCGGGGGACAGGCCAAGGTCTCGGCTGCCGTTGGTGGGGTTGCGCGAGGCAACGAGATGGTTGCCGCGTCGCTGTGTGACGCGTTCCGGGCGGTGGACCTCGGCGTACGGAGTCTGCTGGTCGGGGACCTCGGCGTACTGGAGCTCCTTGGTCAGTTGAAGGTCGAGGGATCGTTGCCGTCCGATCTGGTCCTGAAGACCTCGGTGCTGATGCCGTTGCCCAACGCACCGACCGCGCGGTTGTACGAGCGACTGGGTGCGACGAGCCTCAATGTATCGACCGATCTGCCAGTGCCTGTCCTGGCGGAGATCCGATCCGTCACGACCGTGCCGATCGACATGTACATCGAGGTCCCCGATGACCAGGGCGGCCATGTACGGTTCTACGACGTACCGGAGGTCGTTCGGGTCGCCGCGCCGGTGTATCTGAAGATGGGCCTGCGGAACGCGCCGAACATCTACCCGGTCGGCGCTCACCTCGCCGGTACGGCGGAAGCCCTGGGACGAGAGCGGGTCCGTCGGGCCGAGCTGATCCTACGACTGCTGGCGGAACAGGACGAAACATGAGTGATCCGTTGGTGGCCCGGCTGCGGTCGACGCTCGGTGACCGTGCGGTTGTGGACGATCCCGACGTACTGGACAGTCATCGCAATGACCACGCGACCTTCTGTACGGCCGGCGTGCCGCGGTTGCTGGTGCGGCCTGGCAGTACGGCGGACGTCCAAGAGGTGATGCGTGCGGCCGGAGAGTTCGGTGTGCCTGTGGTGACGCAAGGCGCACGGACCGGGTTGTCCGGAGCGGCCAACGCGATCGACGGATGTCTGTTGCTGTCGACCTCGCGGATGAACCAGATCCTGGAGATCTCGGTGGAGGACCAGGTCGCCGTCGTACAGCCCGGTGTGGTGAACGCCGAACTGTCGCGTGAAGTGTTGGCGCAGAACCTGTTCTACCCGCCGGATCCGTCGTCGTGGGAGATGTCCACGCTCGGTGGCAACATCGCGACCAATGCCGGTGGGTTGTGCTGCGTGAAGTACGGCGTGACAGCGGACTTCGTGCGTGGTCTTGAGGTGGTGCTGGCGTCGGGTGAGGTCGTCCGGACCGGCCGGCGGTCGGCGAAGGGCGTCGCGGGCTACGACCTGACCCACTTGATCGTCGGATCCGAAGGGACCTTGGGCGTCGTCACCGAGGCCACGCTGGCGTTGCGTCCGGCGCCGGAAGCCGCGCTGACCGCAGCCGCGACGTTCCCGTCGATGGAGGCGGGGATCGCCGCCGCGGCTGCCGTGATGGCATCCGGCCTGCGACCGTCGCTGCTCGAATACCTCGATCGCCCGACCTTGCGAGCCATCCAGGACTACCGGGACATGGGCCTGCCGGAAGACGCGGAGTCGATGCTGATCGCCCAGTCCGACCGCGGCCCGCGGGCAGCCGAGGACGTGGCCCGGATCGCCGCGATCTGCTTGGAGTACGACGCGGTCGAGGTCGCCGAGGCCTCGGACGCGGAGGAGTCCCGGATGCTCCTCGAGGCGCGTCGCCTGGTCAATGCGGCCCTCGAGGCGCGCGGTCTCACCTTGATCGACGACGTCGCCGTACCGCGATCGAAGCTCGTTGCCCTGGTCCACGGGGTCGAGGAGATCGGCGCGAAGTACGACGTACTGATTTGTTGCCCTGGGCATGTGGGCGACGGGAACATGCATCCGACGGTGGTCTTCGATCGTGACGATCCCGCCGCCGAGGCCCGTGCGCTCGATGCGTTCGGCGCGGTGATGGAGTTCGGGCTGTCGCTGGGCGGCACGATCACCGGCGAACACGGCGTCGGCATGCTCAAGACCCGATGGCTCGAGACCGAGCTCGGCCCGATCAGCCTCGACCTCCACCGCCGCGTCAAGCAGGCCTTCGACCCCCAGAACCTGCTTAATCCTGGAAAGGTGCTCTCCAGCCAACCGGCCCGGAGTTGAGGTCGTCCGGTAGCTGCGCCATCTGGAACAGCGGCACCTGAAAGCCCTCCTTACGGATGCGCAGATCGTGGTACAGCAGCGTGCTGATACCAGTCAGAAACTGCTGGGTGAAGCCCAAGGCCACCGACGAGACCACGACCGAGAGCACCAGCACGCCCGGCGTCAAGGCCGCGTCGAGCGCTTGGTTCAGGTCCTGGTTCGAGTTGCTCGGCAACCGGATCGCGGAAGCAGGTAGCTGCACCACACTGCTGGCGAGGTTGGCTATCAGCCCTGCCAGCAGCATGATCCCGAAGGTCCGCCACCAGAAGTCCCGGACCAACCCGCGCGACCGGCGCATCGCGGCCCGCGCCGGTATCGACTCCAGGATCAGTGCGGCGCCTGCTACCGTGAACCCGTTCCCGAAGTAGATCGCGAAGGCGGCCGCGGCGAGGAAGAGGGCGAAGGCCAGGCAGCCGAAGAGGAACGCTCCGTCGTCGTTGCCCGCCACGCCCAGCCCGATGGCACCGCCGATCGATCCGAGCGGTAGGAGGAAGAACGCGGCGATCAGCAGCCCGATCAACACGTTCAGGCCGACGATGGGCAGTATCCGGGGCAATGCCGCGCGCAGCGCCTGACCGATCGAGGTACGACGGCCGAGCACTGCGCGGCTCACCACCAGCGTGGCCGTCGTCTGGACGATCGCCGTTGAGAGCACGGTCAGCACGATCGTGACAACGATGACGACGATCAGGTCCCGGATGGTGCCTGAACTCGGTGCGTTGTTGCTGTCGAACGCCACCGACATACCGCGGATCGGCTTGATCACCAGGAGACCGTCGACGACAGCTACGACTGCGTAGACGCCGAACGGCAACAACAACGCGGCTTGCCAGTTCCGGAAGATCGCCTGGAACGATCCGTTCAGCACGGCTCCGACGTCCAGCGGCCGCAGTGGAATCACGCCGGGCTGTGGCGCCTGCGGTGGTGGGTAGTAGTTGAAGTTCGGTGGATAGTTCGTCATGCCGCCCCCTGGTTCTTGTAGCCATGCTGACATGGGACCGTGTCACGCGAGGCGGAAGAGCGAACCGCCGGGCGTGATGCCGACCGAGGTACGTACGCCCGCCAGGTTGAGGTCGACGACGAACGTCGTACCGGACATCCGCGTCTTGTACGTCACCGAGCCCGTCGCCCGCACGGGAGCGATGAACGAGAGGATGGACGCGGACGTCCCGGATCGCATGAACTGCAGCGTCGGCGCGGATCGGCGCGTGGTGATGTTCGGGTAGGTCCAGCCCTGGATCGGCTTTGTTTGGGCCTGTTTGAGGAGGATCGCCCCGCGCGGCAGAGCCTGCTTGTACGGGATCTGGAACAGGATCGTGTGGCTGGTGTCGCCCGGTCGTGCCGCGACGGCTGTGGTCCGCGAGTACACCGTCGCCTTCTGATCCGCCGGCAGATGCCACAGCGTTTGGAACTGTTGCGCGGTCTTGGACGATCCGCGGTCGAGCGCAACGACGAGGTCTGGATTGTTGAGCACCAGTACGGCGCGGACGCGGCTGATACCCGTCCCGGGTGCGTCGGCGAACTCGAAGAAGTCGGCGTTCGGCTTCACCGCGGACCTGGTCAGCTTGGTCGCCGTCAGGCGGTCGGCCGTCAGGGGAGTCGTCATCGCATTCGAGGAGAAGGGGCCCTTGGCCCACGCCCGCCAGACGTCGTTCTGGTAGCCGGCGTGGCCGCCACTGATCAGGATGTCCCGCCCGCGCGCGGTGTAGGTGATCGACGTGTGGTCGCTGTGGCCGTGCAGTTGACGCGCCGGCCCATACCTGATGCTGTACGACGCTTGGCCCGCAAACGTACTGCTCGTTCCCCAACCGGTCCGGCCGAAGACGTAGCCGGCCGAGTACATGCCGACGCGCTGGGTCGGTGCGATCCCGGTGGTGCCGTGGCTTCCGGCGTACTCGAGTGGCGTTCCGGCGATCGGCATCGTCCGGACGATCTCCGAATCGCCGATCTGGTGGAGGTTGCCGAGTGAGTTCGTTGCCAGGGCCAACCAGTTGGCCAGCAACGCGCGGCGCGTGTTGATCGTCGTACCCGGATCCGCGCCGCAGGCCCGCAGTACGTCGACGGCGCGGCCCCACAGGGCGTAGTTGAACTGGGCATAGGCCGTCGATTGCTCGTTGGTCGAACCTTGCGCGTCGATCGAGGTGGTGATCGCGGCGTTCAGCCGCTGCTGGGCAAGTGTCAGGTAGTCCTGGCGGCCGAACGTGCAGCCGACGCCGAAGAGCGTGATGCTCTCGTCGGTGCCGTGGTTCCACGCGCCGCTCCAATGGGCGACCAGGAAGTTGGCGTGGTTCACCAAGGCGGTGTCCAGCCAGGTGTACCGCGCCGGGAGCGTGGTGACGTTCAAACCGGCCATGACGGCCTGCCGGGTGCAAATGAGCACGTTGGCCCGGTGTTTCGTCGACTCCCAGGCGCCGACATTCGCCTGCCAGGAGTACGGATTGTCACGCACCCAGTCCGCGATGACCGTCGTCACGTGGTCGAGCGCGACCTGGTCGCCCTGGCCGGCGGCGATGATTCCTTGCCCTAGCCAACGAAGCGAGTGGAACCACATATACCAGCTGGGGTTGTTGTAGGGGTTGAGCTTCCAGTTGATGTTGCCTTTGCCGTCACCAACCTTGTACGCCGTGAACCCGCCCCAGCTGTAGGTGTCGGCCAGGACCGACGCCAGCGGGGTTGCGTTGTCGATCGTGCCGAAGCCGGGGCAGGTGTACGTGCCTCCCGTTGCCGTCAACGCCGTTGCCGTCTTTGTGCTCACGGTGTCCGCCGGGACCACATTCGTTGCCCCTGGCACGAATTGTGCCCCCGGCGGCTCCGGCAGATCCGGAGCGATCGCGATCCCCGGGCCGGTCCTGTCCGGCTCCGCCGTCGCGGTGCCCGCTATCCCCGCGATCACGAGCCCGAGCACCACCATCCATCTGACCATGGGCTTCCCCCACCAGTGAGTGCGCCCCAGTCGCGTGCCATCCCTTACTCCGCACGATGGTCAGTCGCCGGAGAAAGTTGCGGATGACTTGTCCTGTTGGGCTGTTTCACTCACCGTTGGGGGTTGGCGACGGCGCGTACTACTCCTCGACTGCGACGACGCGGATCCAGTCGGAGCAATCGGCTTCGCACCAGACGTGATCCCCGGCGTGGGCGATCCGATCGCGCTGCACATGTCCGCACGCAAGCCGAACCCGACGCAACGCATGACCCTGCTTCACCGGAGCACCGGTCCTACCGCCGGGCACTCGCTTCCTGTTTCTGAGGTCGGCCATAGCCGGTCCTCCTCTCTTTTAGTTGCTTGAGGCATTTATCGCCTCGCGTGTGCGGGTCCTGCCGTGTCCCCTGACCACGGCAGGACCCCTGCTATCCCTTGACGCAGACAATCTGCTTGAGGTGAGCAACCACCTCGACCAGATCAGCCTGCGCAGCAATCACGGACTCGATATCCTTGTACGCCGCAGGAATCTCATCGATCACCCCGGCGTCCTTCCGGGACTCAACGCCCGCCGTCTGCGCGACCAGGTCGTCGACGGTGTACCGGCGCTTGGCCTCGCTCCGGCTCATCCGCCGGCCCGCCCCGTGCGAGGCCGAGTAGAAGGACCGTTCCGAGCCGAGCCCACGAACGACGTACGACCCGGTCCCCATCGATCCCGGGATCAGCCCGAGATCCCCGAGGCCAGCCCGGATCGCGCCCTTACGAGTGACGAGCAGGTCGAGCCCGTCGAACTGCTCCTCGGCCACGTAGTTGTGGTGGCACGAGATCGGCTGGTCGAACCGCACCTCGTGATCGAACGACTCCCGTACCGCCTGCATCACCAGCGCCAGCATCACTGCACGGTTGCGTGCCGCGTACTCCTGCGCCCACGTGAGATCCCGCCGGTACGCGTCCATCTCCGGCGTACCGGAAAGGAACACCGCGAGGTTGCGATCCGGAAGATCCGCGTTGTGCGGCAGGTCCCGGGCGATCCGCATGTGCCGCTCGGCGAGCTCCTTGCCGATGTTGCGGCTGCCCGAGTGCAGCATCAGCCATACCCGGTCCTCGTCGTCGAGGCAGACCTCGATGAAGTGGTTGCCGGAGCCCAGCGAACCCATCTGCTGCTTGGCCTTCCGCTCCCGGTCCTGCACCCCCGTCGTGCAGACTCGTGAACCCGCCCCACAGCCGATCCCAGGGCCGCGGATCCAGCCCGAGCCGGCGAATCCCGACCGCATCCTCGTGCGCCCGGAACCCAACCGGTACGGCGGCCTCGATACGGGACCGAATCGCCGACAGATCGTCCGGCAGGTCCGCAGCTGTCAACGAGGTCAGGACACCTTCCATCCCGCACCCGATGTCGACTCCGACCGCTGCCGGAGAAACGGCCTGGTACATGGCGATCACCGAACCGACCGTCGCACCCTTGCCGAGATGCACGTCCGGCATCACCCGGACACCGTGCACCCACGGCAGCGCAGCGATGTTGCGCAGTTGCTGCAGCGCCTGAGCCCCGACCTCGTGCTCCTGGGCCCACATGAGCGTGGAGCTCTTCGCCCCACTCAGTTCCACCGGAAACTCCACGTTCATCTCCTCACTCTCCTTGTTCATGGATATGCGGCAAGGCAGGGTCTTGAACCCTGACGTCCCGTCGCGGGACAGACCGTTGTCGAGACGGTTGCCGTTAGGCCGAAACTCGGCTTACCTTGCCAGGCTGGCGTTTCGCCTCAGAGGGCGATCTCCGCGCGGGAGGGGATCCATGGCTGCCATAGCAGTGGCATGCCGGCCTCGTTCGGCGTACGCGAGCCTTTCCTCTCGTTGCAGGCCGCGTGGGCGGCGACGGCGTTCAGCCACTCGCCTCGTCCACCGCGCGACCGTGGAACCACGTGGTCCATGGTGGTCGCGCCGGGCTTGCCGCAGTACGCGCAGGTGTACTTGTCCCGCTTCAGCACGCCGGCGCGGGTGTACTGCAGGCGTCCGGACGCGTAGCGCCACTTGGTCACGACGTACCGCACCAGTCGCAGCACTCGGGGGAGGGGGAACGGTCCGATGCTGGCGCCGTCGTGTGCCTCCTCGACAACGGCGACCTCGCGGACGAGCATCCGGATGGCGTGCTGGATCGACACGACATGCAGCTGCTCGTACGACGCGTTCAGGACGATCACACCGCTCATGTGGTTCCTCCTCCCCTCCAGTGTGCCCGACCGCGCGCAGCCAGGTCGGTGATCTCGGTGTCGGTCTCAGCTCGTGCGGTACGCCGTACTGTCACGCGTTACGTACGGCGACGTCCGCCGTACCGAGGGTGTCCGGCGGGGCTCGAACCCGCTTCCTCCGGGTTCACGTCCCGGCGCATCGCCCACTTCCGCTTCGGACACAGCACGCCCGGCAGGACTCGAACCTGCACTCTCCGGCTTCGTAGGCCGGTGCTCTGTCCAGTTGAGCCACGAGCGTGGAGCGCCTTGCGCCGGATGTACCGCAGATTTCCGTCCCAAGGCACGTTGCCGGCGCCCGCTCGGCCGGTAGCAAGCATTCCGCGGGCGCCTGGTCCAGCTGGAGGGAGTCGAACCCTCGATCTCCTCGGGTGAGGCGGCCTACACCAGGGCCCACAGCCGGTCGACGTCCCCGGGGCTTTGCGGGCCCCGGGGACGGCCGCCCGGGACCTGCCCGGGCGTCTTCCCCGGCGCACGGGCGGCGCCGCAGGGAAGGTTTCTCCCGGGCCCTCGGTGACCCGGAAGAAAATGCGATGAATGTCCAGTTGTCAATTGATCGTGCCGGTATTCGTGAATACCGGAAAATGCATCGGTGGAAGGAGTCGAACCCTCGTGACGCGGGTTTGGAATCCGGTCCGCAACCATTGCGCACCGACGTGGCCCGATACTGCGGGCACAGAAAAAGGAGCCGCCTGCTGCCGGTTGGCCCGGCTCAGACGACTCCTGGGAGATGCTCCAGTTAGGAGATCACCCAGGCGGGCCGCCCATGCTCGGGCTCAGCTCGGTCCCGAGCCGGTGGTAGAAGGTGGCTTCATCGGCAGATCGCAGACACGCCGACAAAGCCTCGCGGCAGGGCCGCCAAGCCTTTCGCACGTTCCCCGAGCAGTACACGATGTCTCCTAGAGTTTCGAAGTCCTTGCGGGAAATAGTCTGACCCATCCCAACACTTGAGTCAACGCATTTCCCGCCCCATTCATTCCAACCAATTGTCCGACGTAAGCCGAACCCCCCAAGTTCCCCCAACCACGCTGAACCCCGATCCCTCCGCGCACTCCAACCCCCACCCCAACCACCGCAAGCCCCACCCCATCCATCCCCCTCAACCCCACCCCCACCCAGATCCGATTCGAAATCACCCCCACCCTCCCGCTACACTCTTGCCTCGGCACCCGCCGCCTTAGCTCAGTCGGCAGAGCGTCTCACTCGTAATGAGAAGGTCGTCGGTTCGATTCCGACAGGCGGCTCCACCCAAACCCCCAGGTCAGAGGCTACTTTCTGACCCTGGGGGTTTCTTCGTTCCACCCCTCCGTGGTGCCGGTCGTGGAGCCAGTCGGTCGTAAGCTGCCGTTCGTGGCCAAGGAAAAGGCGAAACCGAAGCGTCAACTCGGCGGGATCGAGACCCTGCCGTCGGGATCGCTCCGTGTCAGTGTGTTCGCCGGCCGCGACCCGATCACGAAGGACCGGGTGTACTTGCGGGAGACGATCCCCGCCGGGCCGAAGGCTGAGGAACAGGCGGAAACAGTACTCACCCGCTTCCGTTTGGAGGTCTACGAGCGGCGTCATCCCCGAACGGATGCGACTGTCGAGCAGCTCCTTGAGCGGCACCTGGCTGACGCCAAGCTCGGGTTCAAGACGGCGAAGAACTACCGCAGCCAATCCGACAAGCACATCGTCCGCACGATCGGTCGGGTCAAGGTCCGCGCCGTCGACGCGGGCGTGATGGACTCGTTCTATTCCGAGCTGCGTCGGTGCCGAGACCACTGCAACAAGAAGCCTCGGATCGATCACCGAACCGATCGGGCGCACGAGTGCGACGAGCGCTGCAAGCCCCACGTGTGTGAGGCGCTCAGTGAGTCGAGCATCCTCTACATTCACCAGATCCTCAGCGGAGCATTCCGGCGAGCGGTCCGCCTGAAGTGGGTCACCCTCAACCCGATCGACTTCGCCGAGCCACCGTCACCCCCAAAGCCGAGGCCACGGCCACCATCCGTGGAGGACGCCGCAGCAATCGTCAACGAAGCGTGGAAGGACCCCGACTGGGGGGCACTGATCTGGTTGACCATGGTGGCCGGCAACCGCCGCGGCGAGCTGTGCGGTATCCGCTGGCGCCACGTTGACCTCGACAGAGGGGTTATCCACGTCCAGCGCGCGATCGGCCAGTACGGCAAAGAGACGTGGGAGAAGGACACCAAGAACGAGGACGACCGACGGATCGTTCTCGATCCTGAGAGCGTTGCGGTGCTCTCTGAGCATCGAGACCGCTGCGAACAGCGCGCACGTGGATTGGGGAAGAAGCTCGCACGCGACGCGTTCATGTTCTCTCGCGACCCGCTGGGGGAGACCCACCTGAAGCCCGATTCGGTGACGCAGCGGTACAGCAGGTTGGTGACTCGGCTCGGGATCGAGACCTCGATCCACAAGCTTCGCACGTACAACGCAACCGAGCTGTTGTCGGCCGGCGTCGACATCCGCACGGTCGCCGGCCGCCACGGACATGGTGGTGGTGGTGCTACGACGGGACGCCACTACTCGGCTTGGGTATCCGAGGCGGACCAACGGGCAGCCAGCACCGTTACGCCGCGGATGCCCGCACGTCCGCGGGCTGCCGACCTTCCACCGAGGGTCGAGTTCGAGCCGAAGCACCCATTCGAGAAGCTCGCGGTTGAGCTGCGTGATCGTATCTACGCCGGCAGCCTGGTCGTCGGTCTGCAAATGCCGCCGGTCAAGGAGATCGGTCGGCAGAACCGCGTCTCGCCGTCGACGGCCCAGCGTGCCGTGCAGCTGCTTAGCGAGTGGGGATTGGTCCGCGTCGAGCCTGGCCGGCCGACCTTGGTCGCTCCCCGGCAAGCGGCTGCGCCAACTGTTGAGGTCGCTGACGCGGCGCTGGAAGGGCCGCCTGCTCCGATGCCCTTCGGCCCTGAAGCAATCAAGCTGGAGGTCCGCAGGCTTGGTGTCACCGTAGCCTGCCTGGAGACGCAGGCCGATCCCGGCGATACCGGATCGCTCCATCGACTGCTGCTCGGGGCCGTGAAGCGCCATGGTTCCCAGCCGCAGGAGATCGACGACTTCGAGTTGATCGTCCGGAGGCCTGGTGACGACGCGGTTCTGACTACGTACGTGGCCCTCGCGCCGTGATCCAGACCGCCATCCGGCTCGGGCATTCCGTCACGTAGCTTGCCAGGCCAAGCCCGATCGGTACGCCTGAGCACTGACCGTCGGAGCGCACCAGCTCGCCAGGGTCGCGTCGTCGTGCCGCTTGGTACGGGGGTAACGCTCGCCGTCAGGATCGGCTACTTCGATCTCGCGGACGTGGTCGATCAGCTTTGCCGGGCCGACCTTGTCCAGCAGATCCAGGTACTCGGGCCAGCCGTACAAGCCCATCTGGTCAACCGGGCGTGTAGCGCCGTCCGAGAAGATCGCGAGCCGACGTACGCCCGACCGCGGATAGCTGTTGACCAGTGCGTGGCAGGCCGCTTCAGGCTCAGCGGCTGCTACCCACCAGCCGTCCGGGCGATTGCGGGTCCTCGTCTGCGTGCTGACGAGTTCGGCCAACGCGGCCTTGTGCTCGGGGGTATTGAATTTCAGGCCAGCAACCGCATCAGGCTCGGTCCCAGCGATCTCCTCGATTCGGAGATCGCATGTGACCTGGGGGCCTTCCCCGCTCTCGACCAGAACCGTCACGTCCGACAGTGCGAGCGTGTCCACCTGATCGGCGCCAACACGCAGGATCCCAACCGCCGCGCACGGCGTACCCGGGTCGTCGAGGTCGCAGGTGTCGGAGTGCGAGGCCGCGACCGCAGCGAGAGCCTCGTGCAGACCATCGCGCAAGGAAAGGTCGGGGTGGCCGGCAAGGGCGCGCAGGGTATGTGCGCCGAGCTGCTGCGCGTACCAGGCGACGCCGTGCCGACACCCGCCCATCGGTACGCCGGCGCCGTCGACGACGATCGCGAGATCTGGCGTGACGACAACGAAGTCCTCGTTCGGGCGTCCAGGCGCTGCGTCTGTGGCTAGTGAGAACACTCAATGACCGCCAATCTCTGGTTCGACAGCAGCGAGCTTGGCACAGAATCGTTCCACCTCAGGTATGTGCGACCACCGGGCCAGGCCAGAAGGCATCGTGCCACGAAGGTCCGCGAGCGTGCGAGTCGAACCTGTGGCGACGGCGATGGTGTACGCCTCCTCGGCGGCGGAAGTTGCAGCCTCCGGCTGCTCAGCAAGGATGTGTGCGCGGGCAAGGGAGCCGAGGTACTGCCCGCGGTCGCGGTGGTAGTCAGGTGGAAGGCTGTCGATAACATCG